>DASWFI010000072.1:0-2552 GCA_036394315.1 Patescibacteria group bacterium | reverse complement strand
TGTTTTAGCCCTTATTACTAAGGGTGTCGGACTATATCTTCATCCTGGTTTCCCAGGAGCTTACGTGTAGTCTCTACGGGGTCAAGGCAACTTGTATGCCATGCATCTGACGATGTATGGTGCAACAAGTCTTTTGAAATTAGGTACGAGACATTTTCTAATTTCTAGCCCGACTTCCCTCGGTATTGTCCTAGGCGTTACCCTAGGAGTTCACCGATATAGTTAGATTTTTCAATGCGATTACTCGCAAAGGAAGCCGTAATTGACTTCACCCCAGTCATGATTCTTACCTTAGCTCTCTTGCGAAAGTTTTGGGTATTAACCACTTCCATGGTGTGACGGGCGGATTGCGATAATTGGGTGATTTCGCGTTCCCACGTAGTGTGCGGCGTTACCGCGCTACGCGAGTCCGAAGATTCATCTGAGATTTTAACAATCGTATTTGATCTAAACCGGATCTAGAATGATGTGCTCCCTTCTCCACAAGCTTTGCAATCTTACAAAACCGTTCAAAGTTTTTTTGCTTTGAAAAACTTTGCAATTGATGCTTGCGAAAAAACGGAATAATTACACCGAGAATTGCTGTATGCGTGTTTACGGTATAGCGATAACATTGGCTATGATTTTCGCGACTTTCTGCCTGAAAGTACACAGATCCACAACCTAAAGTATCACGCACTTTATCCAGCATAGCCTTATCTTGCTCTTGAACTTTAATATAAAAGTTCAGTGTAATTCGTCCTCCACCACCCTTATTCAAGGGGGACTTAATAAAGGACATAGAAACATCCTTCACCATCTGTTAGACCAACGATATAATCTGCAGAAACCGTCGGTTTTGTCCTTCGCCCTAAATTTAATTCAGGGTTACTATGACGCAGCTGACTTCTCATAACTGTTAAATTTCCCATAAGTTTATGAGATCTCCCTGGGTAACCATTAATACTATTCCAGACATCATGATCGAGATTTTTGTTGATACTTCCCTAGTACACACCGCTAAAATAGGTCGTATCTCTCTTTTTATGATCACGCTGCCTTTTGCTACTAGGATCCTTCAGTCTCTTCCTCACGGAATAAGACTTACCCGTTCGCTACTTCGAAAAATCGAAGAGTGGACTTAAACCACTTAGCTTTAATAGCCGCCAGGCGCCTTTAATTTTGTGTACAAAACCCGAGAACGTATTCACCGTGACGAGGCTGATTCACGGTTACTAGCGATTCCAGCTTCATGCGGGCGAGTTGCAGCCCACAATCTGAACTGAGGATAGTTTTTGAGAGGATTTGCTCTATCTTGCGATGTTGCGTCCCTTTGTTCCTATCCATTGTAGCACGTGTGTCGCCCAAGGCGTAAGAGCCACGCTGATTTGACGTCATCCCCACCTTCCTCCAGCTTAAACGCTGGCAGTCTAGTATGAAAATCAACATACTACGGGGGTTGCGCTCGTTCTCCCACTTAAGGGAACATCTCACGACACGAGCTGACGACAACCGTGCAGCACCTGTGTAGCACCCTCGAAGGTCACACGTTTCCGTGCGCTTGCAGCTACATGTCAAGCCTTGGTAAGGTTCCTCGCTTACCGTCGAATTAAACCACATGCTCCACCGCTTGTGCGGGTCCCCGTCAATTCCTTTGAGTTTCAACCTTGCGGCCGTACTCCCCAGGCGGACAACTTAACGCGTTAGCTGCGACACCGAGAGGCAGACCCTCCCAACATCTAGTTGTCATCGTTTATGGCGTGGACTACCAGGGTATCTAATCCTGTTTGCTCCCCACGCTTTCGCACATGAACGTCAGTATTCGACCAGGAAGTCGCTTTCGCCACTGGTGTTCCTTCCGATATCTACGCATTTCACCGCTACACCGGAAATTCCACTTCCCTCTTCGATACTCTAGCCATGCAGTATCAAATGCAGTTCCCAGGTTGAGCCCAGGGATTTCACATCTGACTTACAAAACCGTCTACGCGCGCTTTACGCCCAGTAATTCCGATTAACGCTCGCACCCTCTGTATTACCGCGGCTGCTGGCACAGAGTTAGCCGGTGCTTTTTCTTTGGGTTAAATCAAGACCACAGAGTATTAATCCGTAGCTTTTTGTCCCCACTAAAAGTGCTTTACAACCCGCAGGCCTTCTTCACACACGCGGCGTCGCTGGATCAGGGTTTCCCCCATTGTCCAATATTCCCCACTGCTGCCTCCCGTAGGAGTCCGGACCGTGTCTCAGTTCCGGTGTGGCTGGTCGTCCTCTCAGACCAGCTACGGATTGTCGCCTTGGTAGGCCATTACCCCACCAACTAGCTAATCCGACTTTGGCTCATCCAATAGCGCGAGGTCTTACGAGCCCCCGCTTTCCCTTTACAGACGTATGCGGTATTAGCCAATCTTTCGACTGGTTATTCCCCACTACTGGGAAGATTCCAAAGCATTACTCACCCGTTCGCCGCTCGTCAGCATGTATTGCTACACCTGTTACCGCTCGACTTGCATGTGTTAGGCACGCCGCCAGCGTTCAATCTGAGCCAGGATCAAACTCTTCAGTTAATAACACTT
>DASWFI010000071.1:0-1817 GCA_036394315.1 Patescibacteria group bacterium | reverse complement strand
GTTCAGGGGATTCCGAGGGAATAACAAGTAAACAGAAAAACGGCAAGTTCCGTTTCTCGTCCCCCAGAATAGATATGGGAACGGCAATAACACCGTTAGAATCGTACGAATTGACTGGATTTTTGAGGATATGTACGACGATGATTGGGACACTTTCAGAATTCCATGATTTTATCCTCTGGTGTCATAGTGGAATACTTGATTTTTATGTGTCAAATTCATTGCTGATTTTAGGGTGATAATAATGGCAAGCTTTGGCTGTCAAATCGGTCTCTGTAGGTGGTTCACATATTGGACTGTTTTCCTGCCTACACTGGGAGCAAGGGAGTTCAGTCCCAGGTGTGAGGTCAATGGTGTGGTCCCATGCCTTCTGTGATGGGAACTTGTCAAAGGCCTCCTTGGAGAAAATGTCTCTAAAGTTGTGGTATTGGACTGGCACCATGTCCTCAAGGGGTCAGCTTTCCTCAGCCTTCTGAGCCCCCTGGGCCAACCATTGTGATGGGGTATCTGTAGCCCTAATGTACTGTTTCTCCTATTCAGGGTGGATGAACACAGCATAAATTGTGTCTCTGGGCTCTAGTTCATTGACCTCTGCTGCACCTCTGCTTGGCCACCCTCAACACTCAGGAGGGCATTGAGACATGGTGACACTCTGGTGAGCCCAGTCAACTTCTGGGTTGTGATGGGTGAGCCATGAGTGTCTGATGATGATGGTTTGTCATCCAAGGTTGGTGACTGTGAGGCATTGTAGATGCTAGGATCCGTGTCTCCATGAATCCAATATAAGCACCACCAATCTACAGGAGTAGATTGAAGAACAAGGCCAGCCACAAGTGTATCGCAGGAATAGGTAGTTGTACCATCTGTAAATGTTTGAGTGTGTATGAGTGGGTGTCTTGATCCAGCCCAAGGCAATGAGAAACCTCAATATGTATCTTCTCAGGTGTAACCCTAGGTAAAAGCTGACTCACAACTTGTATCATAACTGGTGTCTGCTCTATGGGACAAATCCAGCTACCAAGCATAGACAAAAACTTCTCTTTTACTAAGGTGTATAACTGCTGTTGAAGATAGCAAGGAAGGCTGCACTGCTGTGGCTCAAATACAAGTCAAGTATGAGGGGATTCTGATAAAAAGTCACTGATAGTGGGGGATAGTATATGGTGATAAGATCCGATCATGTACAACCCAACAAACTTTGAGTATATAAGAGATATCTGAATTTCAAACTGTAAAACCTCATCGCTTGCATCCTCCTCAACCGCTTCTAAGTCCAACTTCAACCTACTGAGCCATTCCACTATCCCAAAACCTTAAACCCTTGAAATACTACTAGTGAAACCCATGTTTATGCCTGAAATCCACACCAAAGATGGCTTCCAACGATGGAAAATGAGAGAAGAACACCCTAAGCGTAAAGGGAAATGTTCAGAAAGGATAAGTCCGGATTGGATATACACCAATTGTCTCCAGGATGATCCGAGTGGCGCAATTTTGGTAATTGCCGACGTTTTCCATAAAGAGTAATCCCCTCCCTTCGTAACATACGGCGTTGGATTCTCCTTGAAAATAGCTTTCCAGCGATATCAAACTTGACTGAAATCCGTTAAGAAGAGGAGGAGATATGGGGCAAACAAGTGATGGCCAATGTGAAGCCGGTTGATTCTGAGTGAAATTTGTCTCTCTTTAGAAATAAATGATGAACCCCTGAACTCGGATGGATTCCACGCTGACTAAGCTCCTTGTACGACGTCCTGAACAGTGCCAAAGACCCTTCCCAGATCACCCTGCGCACAGACCTTCCTAATTTGGTAATT
>DASWFI010000070.1:0-5136 GCA_036394315.1 Patescibacteria group bacterium | reverse complement strand
GGCGAATCTTCTTTGCCGGTGCCTAAGGATTTAAGTCTGGTGGTGTCGAATGTCACTCTCAAAGATGGAAAAAAGGGAGTGATCGGGATCGTCGGTCCGAAGCGGATGTCGTATGCCAAAAATTTGTCGATTTTAAATTACTTATCAAAATTAATCTCGGGCGTGTCAATAATTATCCTGATAACTAAAATATAACATGTTGGATCAGCAAGAATTTGAAAGTTTAAAAATTAAGATCGAAGAGTTGCAAGAGAAGAACGAGGAAACTCTGAATAACTGGAAACGAACCGCGGCGGATTTTGAGAATTTCAAGAAGCGAACAGAGACTGAGCGAAAAGAGCTGGTGGAATTTTCCAAGGAAATCACGGTGATGAAGTTAATTCCTTCACTGGAAAGCCTGGAGCAGGTTCTGATTTACGCTCCCGTGGATGATAAGTATAAAGAATGGCTGACCGGGTTGCGAGCCACCATCCAGCAGCTGGAAAAAGTCATGGAAGAGCTGGGTGTGGTGAAGATAAAAGCTGTGGGGCAACCGTTTGATCACAGTTTGCATGAAGCCGTGGAAGAAGTGGAAGGTACTGAGGGCGAGATAGTGAAAGAATTACAACCAGGATTTATGTTAAATGGAAAAGTAATCATCCCCGCAAAAGTCGCGGTGGGTAAGAAAGGATAAAATATGCCAAAAATTATAGGAATCGATTTGGGTACATCGAACTCGGCGGCTGCGGTGATGGAAGCAGGCAAGCCGGTGATTATTCCATCCGCTGAAGGACAAACCCTGGCAGGCAAGGCTTTCCCGTCTTACGTGGCGTTTACCAAAGATGGCCAGCTTTTGGTGGGTGAGCCAGCCAGGCGGCAGGCTGTGACCAATCCTGAAGGCACGGTATTTGAAGCAAAAAGAAAAATGGGTACGACCTTCAAATATACAATCAACGGCAAAGACTACACGCCGGAACAAATCTCCGCTTTCATACTGCAAAAAATTAAAAAGGACGCAGAGGCGTATCTGGGCGAGCCAGTGGCGAAAGCGGTAATCACAGTGCCCGCATATTTCGATGACAGCCAGAGACAGGCCACGAAAAATGCCGGAGAGATCGCCGGTTTGGAAGTCGTACGCGTCATCAATGAACCGACGGCCGCCGCATTTGCCTATGGTCTGGACAAAACCGGCAAAGACCAGAAGATATTGGTGTTCGATCTTGGTGGCGGGACGCTGGATGTTACAATCATGGATTTCGGGGAAGCAGATGGCCAGGCGACATTTGAAGTGTTATCTACTTCCGGAGATACCCAGCTCGGGGGCAAGGATATGGATACGGCGCTGATTGATTATGTGGTGTCTGAGTTCAAAAAAGAACATGCTTTGGATCTAACCCAGGATAAAATGGCCATGAACCGGGTCCGGGAATCTGTGGAGAAAGCAAAAATTGAATTATCGACCACGCTCGAGACCGACCTCAACCTGCCGTTTATTTCCGCGGACGCTTCAGGGCCCAAGCATTTGAACAAGAAATTGACGCGATCTCTGGTGGAAGAGCTGGTGAAGCCGATTATCGCGCGCATGAAGCACCCGGTGGAGCAAGCCTTAACCGATGCCAAGCTTACTCCTAACGACATTGCTAAGATTATTTTGGTGGGTGGCCCCACTCGCATGCCCGTGGTGCAGAAATTTGTTGAAGACTATATCGGCAAGCAAGTGGAGCGCGGAATTGATCCGATGGAAGCAGTGGCCAAAGGAGCTGCAATTCAAGCTGATATTATGGCTGCAAAAGAAGAGGGACGTGCGCCGGGCAAAGAAATTTTGCTTCTGGATGTTACCCCCCTAACTCTGGGCTTGGAAACTTTGGGCGGCGTGGCCACTTCATTGATTGACCGTAACACCACCATCCCGACTTCCAAATCGCAAATTTTCTCCACCGCCGCAGACAACCAAACTTCCGTGGAGATCAATGTCGTGCAGGGAGAAAGACAGTTTGCCAAAGACAACAAATCCCTGGGCCGATTCCATCTGGATGGGCTGCCACCGGCACCCCGCGGCGTGCCCCAGGTCGAAGTGACGTTTGATATCGACGCCAACGGCATTCTGAAAGTCACGGCCAAAGACAAAGCATCCGGCAAATCGCAAAACATCACTATCACCGGTTCTTCCACTTTGTCCAAAGACGAAGTGGAGAGAATGAGAAAAGAAGCGGAAATGCATGCGGAAGAGGACCGCAAGAACAAGGAAACAGTGGAAACCAGAAATCAGGCGGATACTTTGATCGCCGTGTCGGAGCGCACGTTGAAAGACGCGGGAGACAAAGTTCCGGAAGCGGATAAGAAAGACGTTACGGACAAAATTGAAGCATTAAAGGCAGTGAAAGATAAGCCGGAAATCGATGCCATCAAAAAAAGCATGGATGAATTATCCGCGGCTATTCAGAAAGTAGGAGCCTCCATGTATCAACAACCGGGTCCGGGTACTGGGCCAGCTGCCTCCGCCTCGGCGGACAAGCAGACTCCTGTTGATGGCGAAGTAGTAGACGAGAAAAAATAATAATGTCCTTGCGAGCGAAGCGAAGCAATCTCACTCAAGTATAGAGATTGCTTCGTCGCTATCGCTCCTCGCAAAGATAGAAAGGTAGTTTATGAATCAAGAGCCTGTGCAGCAAAATATCAACGTGAAGATAGATGACGTAGTGCTAAAAGGTAGTTATGCCAACAACATGCAGATTGGTTTCAGTCCTGAAGAGTTTATCCTGGATTTTATGAATTTGTTTCCGCCGCAGGGAATTATGACCAACCGGATTTTTATCAGCCCTGGGCATATGAAGCGCATGGTGGCGGTGCTGACCGACACATTGAAGAAATACGAAGATCAGCATGGTGCGATCAGACAAGCCTCGGCTCCGGTAAATTCTGAAATCGGCTTTAAGACTCAGTAACAAACCAATTCAAAATCAAATGAAAATTGCAAAAATATACACAATGGGCTTTTTGGCCGCAGTTTCCTGGATTGTAAATTGGTTCTTTCTAAAACAAGTCATTTATCAAAATCAGGTCGTAGGTTTGGTCCTGGGACTGTTTCTGGCCATGATTTTTGGAATTATTTTTTTGACTTTTTTCCTTCTGATCAACAAAGACCGAACGACTACCGTGATTCTGGATGTTATTATTTTTGCAGGGTATTTGGTTTTAATGCCCAAAGATCTGTATGTGATTCTGGGCGGCGTGATCTTTTTCATTTTTTTGTTCCTATTTGAGCATAGGCTTGAGGCGGAAGAAAAAAGTCGGTTGGATTTTTCGCTTCGAAGGGTCATGTCCAGCAGCATTACAGTCACTGTGTACGCGTTATTGCTGTTAATTGGTTTTAACGTTTACCACAACACCCAAGCTGATTTTAAAGCTGACCCGGACGCATATTACCGCAAGCTCGGACATGCCGCTGCCCAATCAGTTCCTTACTTTACGAAAAGCTTGCCCAGCGGTGTGGATTTTAATCAGAGCTTCGATCAGTTCGCGCGCCAGCAGGCGGGGTCGAGCAATCCCAGCGTGGTTAATCAGTATAAACAGGCATTTGAGCAGCAGTTTGCCATTACTGCTTCCGGCAATACTTCCATGTCGGATGTGTTTGGCCAGGTGGCCGTAGATAAAATCAAGCAATCAACAGCTGGCTTTGAAAGATATTTTCCTTTTATATTCGCCATTATAGTTACTGCCTTGCTCTGGACGTTTGCTTTTTTGGTGAGATGGGCCGCTATGGTAATGGGTTGGATCATTTTTCGGATATTATTAAGTTTAGGATTTTTTAAATTAGAGAAAGAAATGGTCGAAGTTGAAAAATTAAACGTTTAGTCGCTCTAAGCTCATATGGCAACTGATTATTATCAAACCCTGGGTCTATCCAAATCCGCAAGCGCGGACGAGATTAAAAAAGCTTATCGCAAGCTGGCCCACGAGCATCATCCGGATAAGGATCGAGGCAATGAGGCCAAGTTCAAAGAGATCAACGAAGCCTATCAGGTTTTGTCTGATCCTTCCAAGCGTTCCCAATACGACCAGTTCGGCTCGGCTTTTCAGAATGGCCAGGGTTTTTCAGGTGCTGGGAATGCCGCTGGCTGGGATTTTTCGGATTTTGCCCGCGGTTTTGGATTTAATCAGGGAAATGTCGAATTTGAAGACGCTTTCGATATTTTTTCCGATGTGTTCAGCGGTGGTGGTCAGCGTCCGCGCCGGACGCGAGGCGTGGATTTGGAAATGGAACTGGATCTGACATTTGATGAAGCCGTATTCGGTGTGGAAAAAGAAATATCCCTGGAGAAAAAAGATGCCTGCCAAAGATGTCATGGCACCGGGGGGGAGCCCGGGTCGAAAATTTCCACTTGCCCGAAGTGCCATGGCACGGGACAGATCAAATCCTCCAAGCGGACAATTTTTGGCGCTATGCAAACCGTGAGCACCTGTGATGAATGCGATGGAGCGGGAAAAGTGCCTGATCGGGCCTGCAGTGAGTGCAAGGGGGCCAGGACCAAGCGGCGGGTGAAAACCATCCGCGTGAAAATTCCGGCTGGCGTGGAGAACGGACAGCGAATCCGAATCACGAACGAAGGTGAAGTCGGTTACAGAGGATCTAACTTCGGGGATTTATACCTGCGTCTGACCGTCCAGGATCATCAAAATTTCAAGCGCGAGGGTGGAAATGTTTATTCTGAAGTGCCAATCAGTTTTTATCAGGCTGCTTTAGGCACCACCATAGAAGCTGCCACGGTGGATGGCAAAGTCAAGGTCAAAATTCCGGCCGGCACGCAGTCTGGGAAAGTTTTTTCGCTCAAGGGCAAAGGCGCGCCGATTCTTAATGGTTCAAGCCGGGGCGATCATTTCGTCACAGTGAAGGTGATTACTCCTACTAAACTGAGCAAGAAAGAAAAAGAATTATTTAAAAAACTCGCTGAAGATTCCGGCGAGTCTATAAACGAAGACGAAGGGTTTTGGGGGAAGTTTAAGTCCTAGAGCCGTTGATTTTCTATCCAAAATCTGTATAATATATTGGTTGTTGGTTTATATTTATGAACAAAACGAGGGTGTGTAGCTCAGTGGTAGAGCACCTGCCTTTTAAGCAGAGGGTCGCGCGTTCGATCCGCGCCACACCCACCAGTA
>DASWFI010000069.1:0-3340 GCA_036394315.1 Patescibacteria group bacterium | reverse complement strand
AATGCTAAAACCAGTCTCAGCCACAAAGGTATTTCCATTCCTGATCTTTCCGTTTATCAGTCGTTCAACAGGCAGTTTATGTCGGCTAGACGTTCGCCAGTCGCGGCCGTCGAGGCATGAATACCCTGATTATTGACGATTTGATGCTGCCAATGCCATCCCGATGATTATTATACAGAAGTACATCTCATTTTTCCTTAATTCAGGGTGGGAGCCTTTTTACGAACAGCGGCGCACGGGCATACCCACTTTTGATGTAGGCCCGGGTACGCTTAATAATGAAATGGTGCCCAAACGCTGGTTGTATCCTCAGAATGAATATACGATAAACGCAACCAACGTTAATGTCGTGGTGCAAAACCAGTATGGCGGCAACGATAATATAAATGGTATCATGTGGGTATTACAGTAACTCATTTTTTTAAATGTTTGTAGATACAAACCCTTCCTTATTACGCCCGGAGGAAAAAGCTGTTTTGCCGGCGGCTTCTTAATTCGGTGAGCCTGCCCTGGGCATATTCTATATAACCTACTCTCGCCACAATCATATCCCTCAGGCCGCTATCGGCCGGATGCCCGGTGCACAGGTCTGCCTCTCCGGGGTCTACTTTTCCCGGCACGCCCTTCTCGCGTATAAAGGCCATAAATTAAGATGTGATACCCGAGAGCCGCAGGTGTTGATGCCGGCGTCCGAGTAGATACCGACTTTCAGTCCTTTACTGTGGATATAATCCGCGAGGGCTTTCATGCCGGAGGGAAAGCGGGCAGGATTGGCCAGGATATTGCCGTCTTTGTCCCTGCCGCCGAAGTAGCCGTCATTGACATTGATAAAGGTATAACCCGCATCGCGAAGGCCGTTGCTGACCAGTGCGTCGGCTTGTTGTTTAATGACCGATTCGTCGATGTGTGTCCTGAAATTATTCCAGCTTGCCCAGCCCATTGGTTTATGGAATTTCTCTCTATTCGAATCTCCCGTACATGCTACGGAACTATCTGCGCGACGCCTGGCGTCATCTTATCTGGGAAAAGGGGTTCTCGGCTATCACGATCTTTGGCCTGGCCCTGGGGCTGGCGGCCTTAAGGGACCTGTTCCCGGTCACGGTGGATATCCCGGAGTCCGTACGTTTAGAGAGACCTGTCCATAAATCAGCTGCTATTTTTTAATATTTACGTAAAAACGTTTCACATAATTCTACTTCTGTATCACTGACTCTGCCTAGACGAGAAGTAATTTAGGGTCGTAAAAAAATAAAATAATTATGAGCAAATACGTAGTTACAGGAGGCTCGGGAAATGTATCCAGGCCTTTAACTGAAATCTTATTAAAGGCGGGCAATGACGTTACTCTGATTAGCAGAAACCCAGATAATATAGCCGGCCTGGTGAAGCAAGGTGCTACAGCAGCCATCGGAGATCTATATGATGTTGCTTTCCTGACGGAAACCTTTGAAGGCGCAGATGGTGTTTATCTGATGTCGCCAACAAGCTGGGATAAAGCAGATTTAAAACAGATCACCAAGGGTCTTGCAGAGGGATTCGTCAAAGCAGTAAAGGCTTCCAACGTTAAAAACGTCGTGTTCCTGAGTAGTTTTGGCGCGCACAGGCTGGAAGATGCTGGCCCCATTAGCGGTCTGGGCCTTGCCGAAGTGGTGTTAAACAAATTAGATGGTGTCAACATCCTTCATCTTCGCGCGGGTTATTTCTACACCAACTTATTGCTTTCTATCGACCTGATCAAGACCCAGGGCATCATGGGCAACATGTATATCGTTCCTGACGGGACATTTATCGTTGTTGATCCGGAAGATATCGCCGTAGCCGCCGCTGACGCGCTGATCTCCGGAAATTTTAAAGGTCATTCATTCAAATACGTGGTAAGTGACCTGACAGGGACAGACGAAATCGCCGCAGCAATTGGGAAGGAAATTGGCATTCCGGATCTGGAATGGGTCAAATTTACTGCAGCAGATATAAAAAGCACATTATTGGGCTACGGTTTCCATGATGGCGCTGCAAACAATTACGTAGAAATGGGCACGACGTTAGGAAAAGGTCTTTTATTTGAAGATTTCTTTGCCGGTAAACACAAACACATGGGTGTAAGCATCGAAGAATACGCCAAAAAATTCAAAGCTATTTATAACAGCAAATAGCCTATTTGGGCATTGTGAGGTGGCTGGGATTACGCGGACATGAAATTCTTTTGGGTTAAACAATAATAAAAATGGAAAAAATAATCGATAAAAAAAAGTTTGGTCCCTGGGCCATCATAACTGGAGCATCATCAGGTATCGGAGAAGAATTTGCAAAACAACTTGCGGCAGACGGGTTTAATTTGGTGCTTGTCGCAAGGAGATTAAACTTACTTGAAGCTATTGGCATACAACTCGCAAAAGAACACAATATCAAATACCGTTTAATAATAGCCGACTTAGCAACAGAAGATGCAATAAAACAAATTACTGAAGCTACTGACGATATTGAAATTGGTCTTTTAATTTCAAATGCGGGCACCGGTAAGCCGGGAAAATTTTTGGAGTTTGAAGAATCTGAACTAAAATACACCTTGCAGCTTAATGCTATATCACACTTGAGTCTTGTGCATTTCTTCGGAAGAAAAATGGCAAAGCGAAGAAAAGGAGGAATTCTATTAACAGGAGCAATGGGCGCAACTAATGGTATTCCATATATGGCAAATGAAGCAGGGACTAAAGGCTACATTCATAGTTTAGGGAAAAGCCTTCATACAGAATTTAGAGAATTTGGCTTGCACACTACAATATTGATGACCCCCTTCACGGAAACACCAGTGTTGAATAAGTTGGGTTTTACTAAAGAGAACATACCTGTCCAACCATTATCAGTAAAACAATGCGTGACCGAATCGCTTTTAGCATTAAGCAAAAATAAAATTACTGTTATTCCAGGTTTAAAATTTAGAATTATGAATGTATTAGCCACTGGTTCTATGGCAAGAGAAAGGAGTGGTAAAATAATGAAAAAGAACAATGGGTTAAACTAAAGAGTAGATGGAGAAATTGCATTAGATGGCAGATCGGGCTGAATAATTTGAGCAATTAAAAAGAAATTAAACGTAAAAAAACAAAATATGAAACTCAGCCGAAACACAATTTTAATAACAGGTGGTACAAGCGGTATCGGTTATGAAATGGCTAAGGAATTTATCAAAAACGGAAATACGGTTATTGTTACCGGACGCAACGAGCAAAAATTGCAAAAGGTAAAAAATGAATTGAATGGTGTGGTTACTATAAAAAGCGATGTAAGTAATCCGGATGATGTTAAAGCACTTTATGAGCATGTCGCTAAAGATTATCCC
>DASWFI010000068.1:0-6063 GCA_036394315.1 Patescibacteria group bacterium | reverse complement strand
CGAGGCAAAAAAGGAAATGGCCAGAGCGTGAATCCCATACCGACAATCAATGAGGTAATATAAACTGTTTTGGTTAAAAAAAGATTGGCTACTCGCTCAATGTTGGCTATGACCTTACGGCCTTCTGCCATAACTATTGGTAAAGTAGAAAATTTACTATCCAGTAAAACAATTTGAGCCACAGTTTTGGTCGCCGGAGCACCCTTACCCATAGCTATGCCTAGTGCCGCTTCTTTGAGTGCCAATACATCGTTGACGCCATCTCCAGTCATAGCCACCACATGGCCATGGGCTTGTAAGGCCTTAATCATTTGTTGTTTTTGTTGTGGCTTCACCCGCCCAAACACTGAATACTTTTCCACTATCTCCCCTAGCTGTTTTAAATCTTCCGGTAGATTTCTCGCATCAAAGGCTTGTCCAAAATCTTTTAACCCAGCTCTTGCAGCTACGGCCGCCACAGTTTTCGGGTTGTCACCTGAAATAATTTTGAGTGCAATATTTTGTTGTTTAAAGTATTCTAAAGTCGCTTGCGCATCTTCTCGGATTTCTTCTTCAAACAGCAGGAAAGCCACAGGCACAAATTTATCAGGAATATGAGCCGATGTGATTGATTCTTGAGTATAGCCAAGTAGGAGTACACGTGACCCTGATTCCGCCCATGAGGCAGCTTTAGATAATAAAGATTGCTGGTCAGTATATTTTTCTAATAATATTTCAGGTGCGCCTAAAACCCAAGTCTGGTTTTCGTCTAAACTTACAGCACTCCATTTTCGCTCAGAAGAAAAAGGAACTACGATTTTTGCGGTAATATTTTTATCCGATGGAAACGCCATAGCTAAAGCTGAAAGTGTGGCGTTAGGAGTCGACACTTTCGCAAATGCTTGCAAAACTTTCTCAACATCATTTCCTTGATTCAGTTTTTCCAGGCGTTGAAATACCAATGCGTCTTTGGTCAAGGTTCCGGTTTTATCAAAGCAGACCACGTCCACTCTAGCCAAGCCTTCTACCGCTGGAAGTTCTTGCACTAAAACCCGACGCCGACCGAGTGTAATTACACTCACTGCAAAAGCAATGCTGGTGAGAAGCACCAGCCCTTGCGGCACCATACCTTCCAGTCCAGCTATAGTTACAGGCAGAGAATCAGGTATGGAACCAAAAGCCCGAAACTGTGTGAAAAATAGCAGTGGCGCGACTATTATCATGGTCCAGATTGTTAAACGCAAAAACCTATTTATCCCTGCCGCAAGTTCTGATCTGGTCAAGGTAAACTTCCGCGCTTCGGCCATCAATTTTTGCGCGTAGGTCTGCGCTCCAACTTCTGTGACTTTAAACTTTCCCGTACCTGCGACCACAAAACTACCGGAATAAATCTTGTCTTCTGGCTTTTTTTGGATTGGTGCTGATTCGCCTGACAAGAGCGATTCGTCTATTTCCAAACTTTCAGAAACCAGAACTTCCCCATCCACCACTATTTGGTCTCCAATTTTCAGCTCTATCAAATCATCCAATACTATTTCTTTTGTAGCCAATTCTATTGTTTTTCCATCTCTGATGGCGTGCACCCTGGGCGCATTAAGCAATACCAGTCGATCTAGAGTTAGCTTGGCTCTGATTTCTTGAATAATACCTATGAGTGGGTTGACTATAAGGATGATGCCGAACAGGGCATCTTGTATGGATCCAAAAATTAAAACGAGCAGTACCAAAACTGATAAAATGCCATTGAAGAGCGTAAAAATATTAGAACGTAAAATTTCCCCGTAAGTGCGGCTAGTATGCTCTACGTGCGCATTGACCTTGCCGGCATGGATTCGTTCTTGAACTTCAGCGCTAGTCAAACCCTGGAGCTGACTAGGAGAAAAAATTGGTTTGTGGTCTGATGTCATTTATTGTCCTTAGCTATTATTCTAACAAAAAATCGCCTATTCGGCGACAAAATAATGTAGTGAAGGCTTAACACCACAAATCCGACTGCCAGCTGCAGCGGTCGGATTTTTATTGAAGATTGAAAATTTTAGCAATATAAATTTATTTAGCCAGAAAGCTCCACCAGGGGGTTTTAATTACTGTACTTGTCTTTGTCTCAGAATTAATTGAATAAGTAATTTCCGGGTAAACAGGAAACAAATAAAACAACCGGGCTTTCTTTCTTGTTTTAACTTGATACGTTGTATTGGCTCCTTTAGTATCTATCTTTTGAGCTGATATAATCTCTTGCCCCTTGGACAAATTTAAACTTAAGAACGGCTGGCTCGGCTGCTTTTGTTTGGATGGTGGTGGCGCGATTGCAGGTCCTCGGCCTAGCGTACACTGGTCGTTGGAACAAACAGAACAGGAGGCTGTTGGAGCATCATTTGCACAAATAGTTACATTACCGGTAACATTGGTTCCAGTTGCAGGGGTTCCCGTAACGTTGTGTATAGGTTGAGGAACGGGAGTTGCAGCACCCCTCAACTTTATTTCAAATTGAGCTTTGTCAGTTGAAATGCTAATGGCTTTAATATCAAGTCCTAAAGCATGAACAGTATCTCCTTGGCCTAAGTTGTAGTTCTGAGAAAACCCTGGCATACCCAGACATCTTACGGTATCTGGGTTCGAGTTATCAACGTTCGGACAGCCGCCGACGCTAAATACGTAAATATGGGCCGAGCTTTGGGTTTGAGTCGGATAACTCATTGTAGTTTGCTGAGTTATCTCTTTAAGCTCAATGTCCATGTTAAAGTAATTGGTGACCTTAACTTTTTCTTGCAAATTTAGAGTGAAAGTCGCAGGAACTTGGACTGAGGTGTTTGCGTAGGTTATAGGAGTATAGAGCAACGAAAGACTTATAATAGCCAAAATTAATGATTTTTTCATAAAAATTACTTAATGTAAATTAATTATATTGTATATAATATAACGATAAAACCCTAAAAAAGTTACCGAGCTTTTTTGAAATTTCTAATGCCAAGCCGCCAGTATCGCGCCAGCAATCAGTAACCCTATAATGGTATGACCATACTCAAGTGCTATCAAACTGTATTTCCGACCGGTAGACAACGTAGTCCCGGCTATAAATGGCATCAGCGTCGCTGTCCAAATAAATCCCGCAGCTATAATTCCGGCAAATGCTGTACGAGAGCCAATGTTCCTTAAGATCGCGGCCAGGGCCGTCGTGGAGATAAAAGTCAAAATAACCATGACGATAAAAATCCAGGCTTCGGGTTTCCTTGGAGCTTGCAGTTGGTTTGCATCCAGCCATTTCTGAAAGAAAAGCGCGGGCGAAAACCAGACAAATCCGACCACCATCTGAGCGATCATGGCCATGATGACGGCCAACCAATTTATAGAAGAATGAGCCATATAAGTATTAATGTATATGCGTGCTGAGGAACTGGCCCAAATAGTACGGCCAGATTGCGATCGCCAGTATTGCTTTGCCGAACGCCAGATGTAGAAAACCTATAGTAAACAACCAGCCACTAATCCAAGAGAATCCAGTAAAAGAATGTTGTTCGATTTTAATTCGTTCCATAAAAGTTATTTATCACTTAAATCATATACCTAGGGCAATAAAAGTGCAAAAAGAAAAGAGCCTTTGTGTATAAAGACTCTAGCGTCTGGCAAGCTCGTCATCGTACTGCATTCGAATTGCCTCCGTGCAGATGCGGATGAACTGTAGACCTTCAGGGTCCGCCGCGCAAAACTTCTGATACGGCACTTGTGCCATGGCCATGATGAACGCGCCCCAGAAGTCTGGGCAGCCGTGAATCTGCTTCAGCAGCGGCGGATGATCGAAATCGAGCCGAGGATAGTCGTCCAAAGTTCCGAACCAGTGAATACTTTTGAGCAGGATCACGGTAGTGCCGATGTCTTCACGTCCGTAACCCTGAAACAACATTACCACCGGTGCTGGTAGGCTCAAGGACTTGAGAAATATCCTCATTCTCTCTTCAACGAAAATTCCATCGTGGGTGATGATCCTTGGTACCCGCTCTGGTCGTTGTACGAGCCGACGGTTGGAGTGGACGTGCGGCTGCTGTTGACAGAAATTCACGACTCGTTCAGGAACCATCACGAAGTGACCAGGAAGCATCGAAGTTACCATCTCGTTCCCCCTTCTGACAAAAAAACCGACTTTTCGGACATTCTTAGAAAACCTATACTTCTTATTATATAGTTTCCGTAATAAAAACCACTAGCTTTCGCTAATGTATTTTGTTATGCTGACCATATTCTGTATGCAAAAATCAAAAAGCATCCAAGCAATATACCTTTACTTGGTCCTCGGCAATACTTTCGCCGCATCTTTTATTTGGGGAATAAATACGATTTTTTTGCTCGACGCCGGTTTGAGCAATTTTCAGGCATTTGCCATGAATGGATTGTTCACTGCAGGCCAAGTTATTTTTGAAGTCCTAACAGGCATTGTTGCCGATTTGTGGGGCAGAAGAATCTCTTATCTTTTGGGTGCGTTTACACTTTCTTTTTCCACGATGCTTTATTTTTTCATGTGGAAGATTCACGGTCCGCTTTGGGGCTGGGCGATTGCTTCGGTGCTTTTAGGTCTTGGGTTTACGTTTTTTTCAGGAGCTCTGGAAGCTTGGCTAGTGGATGCCCTCCATGCCACTAACTTTGAAGGAAGTATTGATTCGGTTTTTGCCAAAGGGCAAAGTGTTGGGGGCGCCGCAATGCTGACTGGTTCTGTTTTGGGTGGAGTGATCGCACAATTTACCAACTTAGGCGTTCCTTATATCATCCGCTCTGTCGTGTTGCTTCTTAATTTTGGCATAGCTTTTTTCCTTATGAAAGACCTAGGGTTTACACCCAAGGGCACAAGAGAACCATTCAAACAGATGAGACGAATTTTTTCTGAGGCTTTGGAGCATGGATTAAAAAAACCAGCTGTGCGCTGGCTCATGCTCGGAGCGCCCTTCATGGTGGGGGTCAGTTTTTATGTGTTCTATGCTCTGCAACCATTTTTATTGAAACTTTACGGGAACCCGCAAGCTTATAGCATCGCGGGTTTGGTGGCGGCAATTGTAGCCTGCTCGCAAATTGTGGGCGGTTTCATTTCTCCTTATGTCAAAAAGTTTTTTACTAAACGCACGAATGCGATTTTTACGGCAATTTTCCTGGGCGCAGTAACTTTGATTTTGGTGTCAATAGCTCACAATTTTTTTATCGTGATCGGCTTGGTCTTTCTGTGGGGATTGATGTTTTCAGCGTTGACCCCGATTCGACTGACATATTTGAATAGTATTATTCCAACCGAGCAACGAGCCACAATACTTTCGTTCGATTCAATGTTGGGTTCCAGTGGCGGGATTGTCGTTCAACCGATTTTGGGCAAAGTCGCCGATGTTTGGAGCTACCCTGTGTCGTACGCCATTGCTGCAGGTTTCCAATTTTTGGCTTTGCCTTTTGTTTTTTTGGCAAGGCGGCACGAGAAATAAAAAATCATAACGAAAGCTAGCATTTTTTGTTATGCAGAAATCCTGGCCAATATGTTAGACAATTTTTAACCTAGCCTAGATTATACTCCCTAAGGAGTTTTCAGTATTTTCGTGGTTTTGTGAGTACATAAAAAGCCTGGGGCCGTCTGGTCACCGGGCTTTTTATTATCTACACTATTTTATTTGCCTAATCTATTTAAGGACGCCGCCGCATCGTATTTCCAAATTCCATCTTCGCGAACGAATACATAACCAAAAACTCGTTTCTGGTCACTTTGGCTGGTAAGACGCCCTGTGATCACAACCGTGTTTCCTTCAATTTTTTCAGAAATAAATTCAATATCTTTTGCAATCCGTGTTTCTTGGCTGATTGCTTGCAGTTTTGCAGTCTCAGCAGCATCCGCCTTAGTTAAAATCTTTTTATATGCCTCTATGTCTTGTCTGCGATGAGCTTCTGCTAGTTTATCGAAAACCTGTCTTGCTGTATCAGTAGCCAAAGGTTGCAAACTTACCGGTTTCTGAGATGGCTGTGGACTGGTGGAAACTGAATTGGTCTGATTACACCCGGCTCCGACCATAACAATTCCCAGCAACGAGGCTAAAATGTATTTTTTCATTTAATTAATTA
>DASWFI010000067.1:0-5571 GCA_036394315.1 Patescibacteria group bacterium | reverse complement strand
TGGGTGGTGCTGACCCTGATGGTGAGTATGCTCAGGTTCCTTCATCCAGGCTAGTGGATGTAACTCCATGGACTTTGCATGACTAGGCCCTTGATCCTAGCAGTGATGACTATGGAAACATTGTCCTCATTCAGGATGACTCTGGATCAGGTGGTATTGGTGGAGTGCCACTCCTTTTCATCAAGGATGTGATGAAGGATTCATCTATGAGGCCTCAGAAGAGACATACTGTGCTGTCATCAGAAGATGCAGAGAACTGTTCTCACCCCTCCACCTCCACCTCATCCCAGCTGAAGAAAATATGCATCATGCTACCTTCAAGTCGCTCAGATGATGGGCCTTCTCATTTGGGTTTGTTCCAAGTTCCAAGGGACATGGACATCATCCAGTCACCAAAAGGTCTCCACTCACACACATGCTTTGAGCTGAGTAACCCACACACCAGTGTGCCTCCTAATCCTGGTCCCTTCATGACTTTGAGCTCAATCCTGGACCCTGCAACCCTCTCTGGTCTTGACAACCTAGTGGCAGCCTTAGGTCATGAAGCCATAGAACCACCTTCTGAGGATGAGATGTGTAGAGTCCTTGGGGTTCCATCTTGAACACCCATTTCATGAGACTATCAAGTCAAATTCTGCAATCTTTCTTGTCTCATATTTCTTTATTCCTTCTTACATGCAAGGCCAACTATCTTTTCAAAGGATTAACCATTATCACACACATTCAACCTCAATCCTTTACATTTCCTTATAATCTATGTCCATCAAGGCAATGGCTATTTTCTGCACTTGTCCCACCTATTGTGGTCTTGGAGCTCTTCTCTTGATATGCTAACTGTGGCTTTGCAGTAATTCCATTGTACCATATTCTGACACATTTTCCATCTATCTTTGAAAAATTCATGTCTGTCCCCCACAATTGCCCCCTTTTTCTGTGTCCATTGAAAACAGGAAGAACACCCAGGGAGGGAATTCTTGCATAGACTACTCTGCCTCGTTGGAGGGTCAGAGCAATGAAAGAGGCCTGGTCTTAAGGCAACTAGCAACCTGGCTTCTACAGGTGCAATGAATGTGGATAGAGAGGTTGAGCACGGACTGCTCTGAAAACCTCTAGGTCGGTCTCTAATATGGTATAAAACTTCTCTTGAGGAAGATGAGGAGGATGCACTGGTAGCAAAACCTCACTCCAAGGTCGATCCTAGTGAGGGTCACCCTAGAAAGAAATGGCTTGATACCTAGAATCTCAGTCAGGCCCTCTCTGGAGCTAATACCGGCTGGCTGGCACAAACATGGAGTTTCTTAATCCAGAGACTTTACCTCAAATCAAAGATAGCTCAGAGTGCTCGCACAGGAGACGTCTGATACACAGCACACACACGGGTATGAGAAAAGGGGGGATTCTGATAGACTTAAACTTGTTATTATTCTTTTTTTGATGCATACACAAAGTATTTAAGAAAAACCGGCTACCACAGCCAATATTATCCAATGACTCCACAATCAGCAGTCGCTTACAGATAGAAACTCAGACCTACAGGCCCATTCCAATAGTAAAAGTACTCAGACCCTCACAATCCTACTAGTGAAAGTCATGTTTCTGGTCCAAAATGACCCAAATCTCACCCAAATCGGTGCCAAACTGAAGGAGAACGTCCTGGGCAGAAGGGGAGACGTCCAGAAAGGAGGAGTCCGGATTTGATAACCACCAATATCTCTGGAATGATCCGAGTGGCGCAATTTCGGTAATTGCCGACGTTTTCCATAAGGAGTAACCCTCGTTCTTCGTAACATAAGGCGTTGGATTCTCCTCGAAAATACCTTTCCAGCGATACCAAAGTTGACTGGAATCCATACAGTAGAAGAGGAGATATGGGCCAAACAAGTTGCAGCCTATATGAGATCCAGCTATCTTGAGCAAAACTTGGGAATTGAATGATGGGCCCAGAACTCGGATGGACTCCACGATGACTAAGCCACTTATACAATGTTCCAGACAGTGCCAAAGGCCTTCCCAGACCACCCTGCACACAGACTTCCAAATCCGGTAAATATCCATGTAGTAATCAGATCTCCATCAATAGTGCACAAATTAGGATGTATGTGGTTCCATTGGAATCGTAGGAATTAGGTGCATTTTATGGCATAATTATGTCGTAGTTTTGAGGGCATGTGGAAAATGAGTTTCTGAGATTCTGATCAAAAAAAGCATGCGATAGTGGGATTCCTGACTTGTAATGACAGTGTTATATCTTGAGGATCAAAACTGGTCTATTTAGGCAGGTCATGCATTGGACCATTATCCTGCCTACAACAGTCTTCCTTGTTAGTTTTCTCTAGCGATATGGGCTGCAAGGTCCATGTCTTTTGAGCATGTCCAGCCCTTTGATACTAGCCTAAATGCTAAGTCATATGTTTATCATATGTTCATTCCTAGCATGCATTAATGACATGTTTTCTTAGACTGCTAATCTATGCAATCAAGTGTATCATTGCATCAATATGATTTGAGTCTGTCGTGCCAGCCAAGTGGGGAGTCCTTGCAACTCGCTGCTAACATGGGGGTGTGATTGGGCTTCAAGTGGCACTAATAGCTATGTCAAGTCTCCAGTGCTATCTCTAGCTAGGTTCTTTTCCCCTTAGATACATCTATTGACATCATGACTGCATTCAATCTCCTTGATATACCCTGTGATCAAACCTTATCCTTTCCACTGGCACCTCATTCATGATTCTCTTGCCTTTCCTGCCAGTTCTCTCTGGCAGCTACAGTGCTGAGGAACCCGGTCTGGTGCCCTCCTTGCTAGTTATCTCTAGCAATACAGGCTGCCAGATCGCTCTTCTTCCTTGATTGCAGAATGCCATCATATACATGACTCTCATCATTCTCATGCCCTTCCTGCCATTCACTCTGGTGGCTTTGGGTGCTGATGAACTGGGTCCCACAGTCTTCCTCATTAGTTTTCTCTAGCGATATGGGCTGCAAGGTCCATGTCTTTCAAATGCATCCAGCCCCTTGATACTTGCTCAAATGCTAAGTCATATGTTCATTCCTAGTGTCCACTAATGACATGTCCTCTTAGACCACTAATCTACATGATCAAGTGTAGCATTGCATTGGCACCATATGAGTTCATTGTGACTGCCAAGTGGGGAGTCCTTGCAACTCACTGCTAACATGGGGTGTGATTGGGCTTCAAGTGGCACTAATAGCTATATTAAGTCTCCAGTTCTATCCCTAGCTATTTTTTCCCCCTTAGATCTACTGACATCATACGACCACATTCAATCTCCTCAATATACCCTGCTTCAATGTTGATCAAACCTTATCCTTCCACTGGCACTGATTCTCTTGCCCTTCCTACCAGTTCACTCTGGTGGCTTGGGTGTTGGGGAGCTGAGTCTCGCGGTCTTCTTTGCTAGTTGTCTCTAGCAATACAGGCTGTGAGGTCCACATCTTTTGAGCATGTCAAGTGTGTTAAAACTTGCCCCAAATGCTAAGTTGCTGTTTATTCCTAGCAACCCATTAATGATATGTTTTCTTTAGACTCTACACAATGAACTGTACCACCACATTGAAACATATGATCTAGTTCATTGCACCAGCCAAGCAGGGAGTCTTTGTGGCTAGCTGCTCACATGGAGGTGTGATCGAGTGACGTCCCACCCCAGTCCAGCAGAGTGTTGATATGCATTATGCCACTACATTGTACAGAATTTGGAATTATGGTAAGCCTACAGTGCTGTTCCTTTTCTCAAAGCTATTTTTTAGTTTCTCAATCAGACCCACACACACCTCAACCACATCTACATTCAATCTCCTTGGTTCCAATTGTTTCAACTGCTCATGCACAATTCTCTTGCCCTTCCTGCCAAAGATTGTTCAATTCCTTGATTGCAGAACACAAGCACAGATCTATATAAGAAAATCTCACTAGGTACAACTCTCAGGGAATTACTTATCAATTGTATAATGGTCCATTATACATGGGTCCTGTGGACTTTATCACACCAAAAAATAGCATTAAATCGTGGCTTTCCAACAGTCCCACTCCCATTAAATTTTATTCAGCCGTTGCAGAGTTATAACCAAAAAACCATCTGGGTCCTTTGCAGGAAAAACTGGGTCCCATGGAGAAGTGGCTTTTTCTCTCTCAGTTTTGATTCACAGGATATGAGACTAATACCATCCGAAAGGGAGGTTAAAGGGCTGTCTAGTGATATATGTTTCATTTCAAATGGGGATCTGATGGTCGAGTTATTGATTGATTTGTAACCTGGGTCCAATTGGGTCCTGATGGGTCCTGTAAAGAGTGTGGAATAAGTTGTTTGATAGTGAATAAACATGGATGGGGGCAACAATGAAAGTTGAAGAGGTGTTGAAAAGCTTTAAAAGAAGACTAGTTGGATGTAATTAGGTGAAGTGGATGGGAAGTTATGAGGAGATCTTTGGGATGGACCCCATAAAGAGGTGGAAGTGAGTAGTGTAGTGTGTTGAATTTGGCTAAGTTGTAAATGAGAGTGACAAGGAAGTGAGATTGAGTCACATAGCAATCACAGCTGGGATTGGGTAGTGACAGTGACAAAAAGCGAAAATGGAGTGATAGGGACTGTGAAAAATAATATTGTGGGAATTTATTTAGGGAAATATATTAAAAATGGAAATTTAAAGGAAAAAATGATGTGAGAAAGTAGAAGTTGAGATTTGAGATTTGAAAAAGGAAAAATTTGATAGGTGATAGGATTAGGTAAATGAGTATATATGGTAATATGATTGATTGGGGAAAGGAAGTTGATGACCTGTGGGACTAAAAAAAGTGGGTGAGTATTGAAAAAAGAGTGAGTGGTGGATGAGGAAATTTGAGATTTTTTAATGAAAAGTGTGTTCAAAAAAGGGAGGGAACTGAAAGGGGAAGAGAGGGGTTAAAGTTTACATTTTTTTTTGATAATGCTGAAAGTGTGAGTAAAAAGTATATATTTTTTTAATGCCGAAGGCCAACCTGCAGACTAAAAAAAAGGTGAGTGTTTTGGGGACAACTGAAAGTGTGACTGAAAAGTATATTTTTTTTTAATGCCAAAGGCAACCCGTGAAATAAAAAAAAAGGGGGAGGGGACAACTGAAGTGTGTTCAAAAAAGGGGAGACAACTGGGAGAACTAAAAAGGAAAGAGGTGAGTGTTTGAAAAGTAAATTTTTTTTTGAATGGTGAAGGCAACCCGGGAACTAAAGAAAAAAAAAGAGGGAGACAACTGAAAGTGTGTGAGAAAGAGAGGGGAGACAATGTGGGGAACTAAAAACAAAAGAGGTGAGTGTTTGTTTGAAAAGTAAATTTTTTCTTTAATGCCAAAGGCCAACCCAATTACTTATCAATCATATAATGCTGCATTATACATGGACCCTCTGGACTTTATTACACCATAAAATAGCATTAAATCGTAGCTTTCCAATGGTGTTACTCATATTGAATTTGGTTCAGCGGTTGCAGAGTTATAACCAAATCTTTGGACAGACCCTCTGTGGGAAACGGCTTTTTCTCACTCAGTTTTGATTCAATGGATATGAAACTAATACGATCT
>DASWFI010000066.1:0-1597 GCA_036394315.1 Patescibacteria group bacterium | reverse complement strand
TCAGAATCGCACGATTTAACTGCATTTTATGAGATGTTATCGGCGAGTTTTGGAGTACTTTCCCAAAATACTGGATTTTATCCCTCCTTAGACAGGATTATTGAGACCATGCTCGGACCCTTGAATCTGGGACCTGGAGGCGGGTCTTACAACAAACCAATATCCTGCCTACACTGGCAGGAGGGCAAGGTTGTGGGGTATGGTGACAGCTCAGTGGTAGATGGACAGGGTTGTGAAGGGCACAATGCACAGCTAAAAGTCGTGGTGGTGGGTGCAACAATGCAGGTTAATGCATAGGTGCATGGGCATATGAGGATGAAGACAACAGGGCAGTGGCATCTGGTTGTATGGGCAAAGAAGTGGTAGTGATGATGATGGCATGGAGTTGAGTGAGTGTGAGGGTGAAGGTGTGCAGCTGTGGCATACTGTGTGAAGGTGGGTTCAGTTGATACTCCAGTGTCCCCTGGTTAATAGTAGCCTGACATCAGTAAAGTATCTAAGAAACTGTTGGGATGCAATCCCATGATGTTCCGAAGATCCTTCCACACACCTGCCTGCATGTCTGTTAGTATTTTGGGAATGGCTCAATCAAAACTTTTGTGGACTTCCCAGACAAACATAGTTGCACTAGAGACGAAGTCTGATCTGGCAGCAACTTCTTTGGAATCAAGTTGCAACCCAGATGGAGGAGAGCTGAGCTTGAAAGAGCTCAGGCCTGTCAAATGCAAAGATGGCACTGTCTCTAATGATAAAGAGTCAATCAAATCAAGTGATAGTGACTTAGACAAAGATGTTCTGGATGTACAACAAGCAGTTCCGATGCCCAACAGAGTGGCTAGGGCATTGAAGACATGAGCGAGAGGGTTTCTGGCATGTTTTGCTAAGCCACTGGTCCTTCAGACAAAGAACATAGTGTCCCAAGAGTTCAAAGGGACAGAGAGACTGGATTTGGCGATGATGAAGCCAGAGGATTCACCATCACATACAGTCCCCATCAGAGCTTCGAACTCCTGGCCCACTTCAAGTGTTGCTCATATGCCATGTTCGATTCCAAAGCTGTGGAGTCATTGAAGAAGGAAACAGAATTTCAAGTTGACTTAGACCAGTATCAGAACGAAGTCGAATGATCCAGAAGAGTCCGGTGCTGTACAGCCACCAATTCAATGGGGCACCGATTGTGTCAAGTCTGTTATGAACCAAGTCTCAAATGAAGTCAAATGCTTCCTTGGCCTGCACTAAGAAAAGTTAATACATGTAAATATCCACCTATAGGGAGTATTATAATCCTTCCAGATGATGTGTATAAATCTTCTAAAATAATGCTGCCAAAGGAAGGATTGTGTCTATAATCCTCCCTTAAATCCTCCTATAGGAAGTATAAATGGCTGTTATCCTACTTCCAGCAAAATAATATCCCTTTCACAGGAGGATATATACATATTGAGGGCATGTTTCCTATGGATAAATATTTGCTAGCCCAATCTTCCTCTGGGGAGGATAATATTTCTTTCTACAAGGGACTTAGCTTTGCCAAATGCTATGTTTTCTTGGGGGATAAATGGTATATAATTTCCCTCAAGTAGGATAATACTTCTCC
>DASWFI010000065.1:0-1791 GCA_036394315.1 Patescibacteria group bacterium | reverse complement strand
GTATTAAAATCATGCACTTCATTTATTGGTACATCTCAGAATGAGGGATTTCACACTTAGAAGGTGCCCCTGGTTTCCCTAAAGTGCTGGATGCATGATCCCTGAGATTAGTGCTAGGAGGATACTCAGGTGTCTTGTATGAGGTTATGGAGTCAATGCAGTGAAGGAGAAAACCAGGGTCTCCTCCATGAAAGAAGGGGGACCAGGCAAGTCTCTCAACTGAGATATAAAACTTATCATAAGTCTTTTCAAGAAGTCTCACTGGACTTACTAGTCTGTAGGAATGCAACTCTTCACACCACTGTGCACTGACAGTCACAAAGTGGAAGGGGAAAAGATGTCTGTTTCAAAATCAGCTAATGTACATTATAAAGGACTTTAATCAATTCAGATATAACAGCATCCGAAAATAAATGCTATCAAAAAAGAAAAGATAGGAGAGAGGTTAGAAAATGACAGCTGGAGGAAATTAATAACTCCTTCAGAGTTATCTTCACTAATACTTTATCTTTTCATTCGCCCTTAATTTCAATGAATTCTCCTTGATTGTACAATTCTATAGCAAGTTACCACATCCAATTTGATGAAGATTTGAGGGAGTTCGAATTTTGAAGGGGAATCGTTAATTCAATAACCATATTTCTTGAAACTACTGCTCTCTCAGACTTTGAGGACATATGTGCACTTGTACTTAAGCTCTTGAAGACCATCGGAGTCAATTACGAATATTTACAAATAATAAAATATGAGTTGTGAAGAATTTTCATGTTGTGGTTCTCCAAGTCATGGTACACTTGGTGTGGCACAACTCTAACTCGACCAATACTCAACGGAATTGAATGATCTAAAATGCGTTGTTTTCGTAAAAACAAGCCCTTTCGAACGAGTCTAAGATCGTTTCGCGACGTGGCGTAGTTTTCGAGATCATACTGAATTGCTTCAACCATTCCCTATCAAAACTTAGAATTTGAATATCTCCCCCATTTCCTGACGGATTAACATGAAATAAAAACGTCCAGAACTGGTTTCGTAAGGAGAAGATTTCGTTATATTGTCGCTAAGGACGAATCGCAATATTTGGCAACTTCCTTGAGAGCCCCCAAAAGGACCCCTGGGAATCGGTGTAAATTGGCATAAATTGGCATAAATTGAGCATAAATCAGCACTTATTTGACTTATTTGGCACTGCTCATGCTTAGGAGGGTATGTCATCACAAATCGTGCATGCTCAGTCATGTCCTTGTGTTAATTAAGCTCCAACATGAGGATTTAGGCAGCACTTTAAACTATGATTCACTTAGAAAAATTTTCCTGGCCTACAGCCAGCACCTCCAGGGTGCTGCAGGCTGCCTTCATGGCATATTTACAAGGGTGACTTATCCTCTAAACCCACTGTCATCATTGATTCCCTCGATTCCCACACTACCTGTGCATGTTCCATCATTGACCAGGTCATTCTGGCATCTCCATTCAGTTTCATGCATGGGATCATCATCTTTGCAGATTCTGCGGGCCCTGCAAAACCTTAAATCTTTGAAGTTCAAGTTCTTTCATGCAACACCCAACCTGCCACATCTCTCTCTTGCTCTCTTGTTCTGACCAAAAAAGGAATGTGAAGATGCTAATATTTAAAAAAAAAAAACTCTAGCTGGCCAAGGACTGAATGGATGGCTAGAATGGGGCCTGATTTACGGATTTACAGTATTGAATAGGGCAAATCATGAGGTTATAAAGCAGCTTATTGAGAGGGTTGAGGCCATCCGACATATCCCAAGCACACATGACACCTCC
>DASWFI010000064.1:0-3202 GCA_036394315.1 Patescibacteria group bacterium | reverse complement strand
CCTGCACGCCCTGCTTCGCCGCCTTTTCCAGCATCGCCTGGGCCTTCGCCAGGTTGGCGTTCACATCTTCTTCCATACGCATCTGGATAAGACCGATCGTAAAAGCTTTATACATTTCCACTCACCACCTCATGATTTTTTTCGTGATTCCGAACTTTGATTAGTGTACCACAAGAAAAAGAAAATTCTTACTCTGCCTCTACCTGCGCCAACGTGATACCTGGATGGAGCGAGATGAGTTGCATTATGACAAATCCTATACGTCTTTTACCCAATCAATCAATCGTCTTAAACCTGATTTGTTATTCGTCCATGCAACTATTTTTTCTTCGGTTGGCATCATAAAGCGTACCGCCTCCACCATGTTTTGTGTGAGTTCTCTTTCCATTCGTTGTTCATCACCGAAAAACCATCCACAGCTGGTGAAGCCAAGCAGTGTATATATCTTTGCTCCAAACAACCGGTAGAGTTGTTCATTCCCGTTTACTTGCTTTCGTAGGTCTTTAAGGAAATTTTCTCCATTGAATACTTTTCCTCGTACGTTGAGAAATGTTTTCGCAAATGCTTCCCGCCAGCTCGGTTCAGTTCCAAACACCGTTGTTAATGCTTGATTAATTTCATTATTGTACTGGCGTAAGGTATTGTACAAACGTTGCTTTTCAATATTTACCCGGTCTGAGGGGTGGTCACAGTCACAATGTCCTGTCCATCGTCCTAAATTGTGTCCGTTCTCACAACTCCAGCTTGTCATATCTCGCAGAGTATCATAGGTTTTTTCTTTTTTTTGGAGTCGGTCTCGCAGAGAAAATGGGAAAAGATCAAAAGAAGCTTGCAAATAACCAGTTGCATTAACAGCTCGAAGAGCTTTTCGATAATTCCTCTTTTCCGCTGTTTCAAGTGCATATCGTAAAAAAAACTCTTTACCATGCTTGTGATGTCCATATAATTCTAAATCTGTTCCTGTGAGAACTGTTTCGTGATTCCGTCGTCCAGAAAAAATGTGATCAAAAAAATCTTGCATTCTATTCGTTTGATCACCATCAAACGATACGATGCTACTTGTCCCTGAGTCAAAATGAACGATTGCCATTTCACGACCATTATCCAGTTTTACAGAGACAGGATTATGGCTATCTGCGAATGGATTGAGTCTGTTTGAGCCGATCCCTTCCAACTGGGTATCCCGCAATACTGCAAAGATGTAGCCAGCTTTATTTGCCATTTCAAGCGTCTTTTTTGATACGGCTGTTTCAGGAAACCAGACTCCTTTTGGCATGAAACCAAAGTCTTCCTGGAACGCCTGTCTTCCCATTCTCATTAGCATCTCCTGGTCCCCTTCAGGGATCAGAGGAAGGATAATATGGAGAAATGGATCACCAAGAACGTTGTACTCTTTTTCTCTTTTTGGAAGAGCGGAAATGTTTTTTTTAATTATTTCATAGTCTCCTGGTCGTTCCTTTTTTATCCATTCACGAATTGTAGGGTAGAAGGAGAAAACAAGATGCGGTGGAATACCTCTCTGCTGATCAGCGAGAATAGGCCCATATGTTTCTCTAAATATTCTTCCATTAACCCCACCATCACCACTGTCAAATGACATGTCAAACGGTTTTTGTCCGTTTGGCATAAAAATCTTTCTTGGGGGTTGATACGCGTGACCAATAGCACCAAAGGTAACGGTACGCGTTGCCCATTCTTTTGATTCACGGATAAATGAATACGCTGGTTGTCTGTCGATTCCTTGATTAAACATATATTGAATAACAATCTCCCTGTTACTTTTTTTAATAGTGGTGGTTCTGTGGGTTTCTTTCCACAGAAAAGTATAGATCTATTATTATGAGGAAGTTTTATTTCTGAAAGTGGCGCTGTTCTTATTTTCTTTGCCTTTTCCTAGTTAATCGAGATAGATTTTTACTTGGAAAACACTATATCCCAGGTATTGCATCAAGTCAAGCTAAATAGATCAACTGGCCAGGGCTGTTACAAACTCCCTTTTTGCCGCCTCCGGCGGCGGGAAGGATAGAGCGAGGACACCTCGCGCTCCGGCAAAGGGCTGTCGCCCTCTGCACTCCCACAAGCAAGGGGCGTATTCCCGATCTTGCAACAGCCCTGTCACCAGGGCAGGGCTCTTGCAAAGGGATTTCGACTTTGCAACAGCCCTGTTACCAGGGGTGAAGCCCTTGACACGATAGAACAAAGAACTGGTTGACCCGCCGCGGCAAATTACCACCCGCAATTTACCAGATATGTCGATGACTACGACCTATACTCTCGAAGAAGAAAATGGCGGCACGCGTTTCACGGTCACTGAGACCGGGTTTGAATCACTGTCAGAGGATGTCCGCAAAGAGCGTCTTGATCAGAATGGCAAGGGCTGGGAGATGGCGCTGGAGAACTTGAAAGCCTATATTGACGGCAGGAGTCTACCACGTCCAGAAGGATTTTAAGTCGCTACCCGGCGATATGCGTCAGACGTGGGTTGATACGACCGCCGAGGTCTATACAACAGCATTGGAGAACTTGAAAGCCCATCTTGAGCGCGACTGATACAAATAACCTGGAGGCAAAAGACGGAGTCTACTATACTGATGGACGCGCGCACTTTCGCCGCACTAGCTGACCCGACACGCCGGGACTTGCTGGTGAATTTGGCGGAAAACAGCCCTAAGACGGCGACCCAGCTTGCAGAAGAATATCCCATCACACGACAGGGAATACTCAAGCATCTTCATATTCTCGAAGATGCGGGATTGGTTGCTGTCCATCAAAAGGGGCGCGAAAAACGCTATACCCTGACCCCTGAACCCCTCAGCGATATCGATGAGTGGATCAAGGAAATCAGCGCCAAATGGGATGAACGTCTGCGGCGGCTCAAGACATTGCTCGAAAACGAGGCGACTGGCGAGTAGGGAGTGTCTGATTTCGAGACCACTTTTGCACAGGCGAACCAGCGTGTTCGCCTGATTGCATGTATGAGCCTACATCAGCACCTTCTTGCATCTCTCTAGCCAGTCACCCCTGCCTTTTCAAACGGCCTCTACCTCTAAGACTGCCGCCCTGCGTTACGTCGTACTATACAAACAATGGCTGCACGTCCAGCTCCTTGACGAGCGCACCCATTTCCTCGTCAGTTGGACCTGTCTGGAAGCGGCTGGCCGCGTCAAGCACTTTGGGCAGCAAGCGTAGATCTCCCACCGTG
>DASWFI010000063.1:0-13619 GCA_036394315.1 Patescibacteria group bacterium | reverse complement strand
AGGCACCTCGTTTCTACTTCCCGAATTCTGGGTGCTAACCGATTGCTTTGAGGGCAAAATTTGATTTTCCCTGCGAAATCAAGTTAACCCCCCAGAATCCGAGAAACAAAAACGCGTCCATTCAGGACGCATATATAAGATAAGAACTGTTGCCAATTCGGTCCTGAACGAATTGGCTTGCCCGTAGTGAACTATAAGTTCTACTACTGGGGATACGATTATTCATTATAAAGAACGACAGCTAAGTATACACCCAAACGGAAACATTGTCAAGATATAATGCTCCAATTTTGGCTAATATTAGCTAAAAAGAAATTGCTAAGTGCCTTATTTTAAGGTCCTAAAATTGACTTATTCTGCTAAGAAACATAGAATAACCAGTTAGGAAACGGCTCTTCGTAAACTCAGAGGTGGATCATGAGAAAACTGCTGATTTTGGCACTGCTGGCATTGGTGCCAGACCAGATTTCACACGCCGCCCCTGAGAGGCTGCGCGGAATCGGTAAGGATCGCGAGAACATTACGGCCGAAGAATTGACAAGCCGAAGCAAGTCGGCGGCGGATGCCCAGGAATTCTGGCTTCTTCGTCAGTCGTGCACGCGAAAAGCGCCGGAGAGAATTCTACATGGCAGCTACTACCCGAAGATCGAGACCGAAGCAGAGAAGTGGGGCATCGATCTCTATTTGCCGGCGGCCATCTTCTATATCGAATCCTGCGGCGACCCATTGGCGAAAAGTCCTACGGGTCCGGCGGGCTTGGGCCAGCACTCCAAGGCTTCGGCCAAAGAGCAAGGGCTCAAGATCAAAACCGAACGTCGGGTGATCGGGACGAAAGTAGTGCGTAAAGCTGGGTGGGTGGGCAAAGGTAAAAAACGCCGATTCAGACAAGCGATCACCAAACCTAGATATGGAATGGTGGTCGTGGAAGATGAACGGCTCAACCCCGATCGCGCCATCGAAGCGACTATGAGCAGACTAGCCCAACGCACGCGCTGGTTTGGCGACATCAGCTGGGCCGTAGTCGACTATCACATGGGCACGGGCAATCTGATGCATGCTCTGTCACTCTACCTCGGCCACAAGGTCAAGGCGAAGAATGCAAAAGAGGAGATTGCGAAGAATGGCCTGACGTGGCAGCGAGTGTTTTTCAACAACACTCCCTACTTCAAGCCTGATCTTTACAATTTCCTGGTTAAACTTCGAGCCAAGAACGACTTCTCCCCGACTTACCTCTTCCGCGTGCTCAAAGCGCGGGAGTTGCTGCAGCTCTACCGCCAAAATCCTTCTGCGTACGACGCGCGGTGGAAGGGATATCAGGATCGATTCAAACCGCGGGTAGCGCCGAACCTGATGTGGACGCTGTTTGGTCCAGAGGACATCGAGAGGCTCAAGTTCGAAACTCTCGAGCAGATCCAAGCCGCCCAGGGCAAAGATCTGGTTCTTCTTCCCGAACCCTGGGCGCGCTATGGGATCACTGTCCGTCTGGATGGCAAGTCGAAAATCGCCGAGAAAAACCCTGCTCATCAAGCCGACTACATCGCGGCTACGCCTGAAAGTGTAGGTTGCTTGTTGTACGTGGTTGCGGAACTCCAACGGCTCGAAGAGAAAAGATTCGAGCTGCTGGAGACCAACAGTCTAGTCCGGGACACTGGCAGCCAAGATGCGCTTAAGATCAGGAACCGGAACGCTCGGACCTCGCTGCCGACTCATACGATCGGTTGGGGGTTTGACCTACCGAAGAAGAAAATGAAGGGCTGGCGCAAGAAAGACTTGCACTTCATTCTTTACGACATGGAGCTTCAGGGAATGTTGGTGTTCATCCTAGAAAGCAAGGATCAGGACACGACGCATGTCGGACCGCACCCCAATTTCCAGCAGTTTTTCGAAAAATTCTACCGTGATACGGTGCCTGCGGATCAGCAAATCCGCAAAACCCTACGACGGTGAATACAAAAGCTCGACGATTAATTTCGCCGAGCTTTCTTTTTTTCTGTTGTCTGTTGCCTATCTACCTATTTAGTAATCCATTCCACCCATACTGCCCATTCCCCCGCCCATAGGAGCTGGAGATTTTGGTTCCGGCTTATCCACCACTATCGCTTCCGTGGTCAATAATTCACCAGCGATCGACGCCGCGTTTTGCAAAGCGGTTCGGGTAACTTTTACCGGATCGATGATACCCGCGGAAATCAAATTTTTAATCCCGCTCTTCCAGTTGTTCGGATCAAAGCCGCCGAAATCAAATCCATTGTCTGCTTCAGCTTTTTGTACTTCCACCAGCACGGCGCTTTCGTTCAAACCGGCATTCATGGCAATCTGGCGCAACGGCGCTTCGATGGCCCGGCGGATAATCATCACGCCGATACGCTCGCTGTTCGTCACTTCATTCGCCAGATCTTCGAGCTTGGGCGCGATTTTGGCCAATGCCGTGCCACCGCCAGCCACGATTCCTTCTTCTACCGCAGCCTTGGTGGCATTGAGAGCATCTTCGATCTTAAATTTCTTTTCTTTCATTTCCGTTTCAGTGGCAGCACCGACTTTGATCACAGCCACACCCCCGGCCAATCTGGCCAGGCGCTCCTGCAATTTTTCTTTCTCGTATTCCGATGTGGAATTTTTCAGTTCACTCTTGATTTGAGCGACTCGATTTTCCACTTCTTTCTTGTCTCCGCCACCATCCACAATCGTGGTGTTTTCTTTAGTGGCGATCACTTTTCGAGCTGAACCTAATTGTTCTAAAGTCGCGTTTTCCAGCTTAAGTCCCAATTCTTCGGTGATGACAGTGCCGCCCGTGAGCACAGCGATGTCTGCCAGCATTTCCTTGCGGCGATCACCAAAGCCCGGAGCTTTGATGGCCAAAACATTGAAAGTGCCACGCAGTTTATTCAGCACGAAAGTGGTCAGCGCTTCGCCTTCAATTTCATCTGCGATTATCACCAAATCTTTTTTGCCGCTTTGCGCGACTTTCTCCAGCAAAGGCAGAATTTCCTGGACCGAGGAAATCTTTTTATCTGTAATCAAAATCGGGGAATTTTCCCAAATCGCCTCCATGCGTTCCGGATTGGTCACCATGTAGTGCGAGATATAACCTTTGTCAAAGCGCATCCCCTTCACCACTTCTTTTTCCAAACCGATAGTCTGACCTTCTTCGACGGTGATCACGCCATCCTTACCCACGTCATTCATGGCTTCGGCGATCAGCTTGCCGACTTCGGGGTCAAGCGATGAAATAGTCCCGACCTGAGCGATCTCCTCACTGGTCTTTACGCTTTTTTTGACTTTCTTCAATTCTTCTACCACGAAATCCACGGCTTTATCAATCCCGCGCTTTACAGAAAGCACGTCAGATTGGTTGCGCAGCTCTTTCCAATGATTGAGAATAGCCTGGGCCAAAACCGTAGCCGTGGTGGTGCCGTCGCCAGCCACATCATTGGTTTTTTCCGCGACTTCCTGCATCAGGGACGCGCCGACATTTTCGAATTTATCTTCCAGGGAAATTTCTTTGGCAATAGTCACGCCGTCATTGGTGATGGTGGGCGAACCGTAGCCTTTGTCTAAAATCACATTGCGGCCTTTCGGACCCAATGTTACTTTCACGATGTTGGCGAGTTTGTCCACGCCGATCATGATTTTCTCTCGCGCTTCGTTTGAACTTAAAATCATCTTTGCCATATTGTTAGAATTAGGGAATCGTGATTACGAATTAAAATGGTAATCCGTAATTCGTTAATTATTCAATTATACCTAAAATATCTTCGTCCTTTAAAAACTTGTAATCGACTTTATCCAATTCCACTTCGTCGCCCGCGTATTTGCCAAACAACACTTTATCGCCGACCCTCAGATTCATTTTTTTGATTTTTTCGCCCTCACCGATCGCCACGATCTGGCCCTGTTCTTTTTTCTCTTTTTCCGCGGTGTCAGGAAGCACGATGCCCGATTTCGTCACTTCTTCGGTAGTTAAAGGTTTGACCAAGATTCGGTCTCCCAATGGTTTAATGTTCATATATAGTTTCCTTTCGGTTAAAAAAATCCCATCAGGGATTTTTGTTTTTCCATGTTTAATTATACTTTTTTACCTCAAATTTTGCAAGACCCTCTCGTGGGCCTGAGCTACTTGGGCCCGGACGTCTAAACCATGCAGTTTGAGCATCTTGGCATTGGCGATCGTGGTGGAGGAGGTGGTGTTATTCTCCGCCAGTTTGAAGGTGTGCTTGATATGGATACGCCGCAGTATGGGTTCGAGGAAAACCGCCGGGACGAAGAGCAATATTTCTAAAATTAACTTGATCGATTTGATGAAAAAATTCGGCTGCTTGACTGAAGCTAGGCGCTGCATGGGGATAAGGTTTGGGAAACGACCCCCGAGCCAACTGTTATCCTGGATCAATTGCCAATACTGCTGCCCGCCCAAAATGGGACGCATGTTCGCCAGCCAAAAAACGAAGTAGGGATCCTTAGGTTTGATCAGCAGAGATTCAAAATTCAAATTATCCGTAGAGACGAAAAAACCAAAGCAGAATTTATCTCGAATTTTCTGCCGCGTCTTATATACCCCGAGCATGCGGAACATAACAATGATGATGGAACGGACAAAATAAAGCCGATTTTTTTCTGTAACCACGAAAAAATCAATATCTGAATCCGAATCGGCCGTGCCCATGGCCAGGCTATTGATCACGGACACCAGTCTAACGTAAGGCAGCATGGCCAGCCAATTGAAGTAGCGGTCAATCTTATACCATTTTTTCGATATCTCCACTTGCCGATCCCGCAGATCAGCCGCCTTCCAGGCTTTCAGGGAATATAAATTTCCGGTTTTGTAAATTCTATTATCCGAGGCCAAAATTTCGAGTACTGTTTCGATTTCCGAAAATTCTACGGAATAATCCAACAAAAGTTCGTGCAATCTGCGGCTGGTGATGGGCAGATCATAAAGGCTGAAAAATGCCAGCGTAGAAATTATGGCATTCTCTAAGGACCTCTCTTCCCCTCTCATCACAGGGGAGAAATTCCCTACCTCATTCTCCGCCGGGGGTTGGCTAGGGGCGGAGTGGCTAAAATTAGGCAAAGCTGCCTGCATCGATCTCCTTCCATTCATCGTTGTCGTCATCCCATTTGTAAGCTTTTATTTTGTGGGAAAATTCCGTGTCGGAAAATTCCCACTCGGTACGCGCTGCCTGTCCTGCCCGATGGCTGTAAATCGTTTTTTTGTCAGTAACCACTGGGCGGGATTCAAAAGCCAGTTTGATTTTCCCCAGAGGAGTTTCAGCCACCAAAAATTCAACCGTGCCACTTTTGATTTCTCCTTCGGATGTGGTCACTGTCAAATCAGCAGTTCCTTCTTCCATGACTTTGAACTTGCTTTTAATATTTTCTTTGATTTGCTCCCAGCGGTCTGCGTCCATGCTATTTCTGGCATTTAGGGCAGAAACTGCCTGTCCTGCCATTAAATTTAAGGCTTTTTATTATAGTACCACATCTTTTACATTTTTCCCCGGCCCGACCGTAAACTTTGTGCAACAACCCATAAGTCCCCCAATCCCCGGAGGGCCGGACGAAATCCCCGACCGAAGATCCGTAATGCGAGACTGCGTCCTGCAAAACTTTTTTTATACCTTTGAAAATCAATTTCTTTTCCGGTTCCTTTAAGCTCTTCACTGGCCTTGTTGGCAAAACTTCGGCAAAAAATAAAATTTCGTCAGAATATATATTGCCAATGCCAGCAATGATAGTCGGATCCATGAGCCAGGACTTCAGTGGCGCATTGGGCCGCTTGCTTAAAACTTTTTCAAACTCCTTATAAGTAAACTTTTTATCAAGAGGTTCTGGTCCGTATCCTTGCAGCTCGGAAACCAACGGCAGTTCTTTATCAGTGACTAACTTCAAATAACCAAACTGCCGAAAGTCATTATAAAAAAGTCTGGAGCCGTCCGTGAATTCGAAAATCACATGCGTGGATTTGGCGGGCAAGCGCACCGGCTTATAATTAGTAAGATTAAGCAGACGGATCTGCTTATGAAGATGTTTTTTGTCGAAAAAAATCAGCTGGCCAGTCATTTTTAAATGAATCAGAATCGCATATTTGCCCGCTAAATCAATAATGATCATTTTGGCGCGGCGGGAAATAGCCGTGATAGTTTTGCCCTTGAGAGTTTTCGAAAACTCGGCGCTGACTTTTTCACCGGATTTTCGTAGGTTCGACAGGGTTGCTGGTCCCATAGCCACGATCTTTGGCATCAAGACTCGGACTTCTTTGATTTTTTTGTTCTTCAATTTAAGCCGCAGTTCATTTACGACCGTTTCTACTTCTGGTAACTCTGGCATTTCGTTCTCCTAGTCTTTGCGAGCGGAGGGAAGCAATCTCTTTCTCTGATGGCATTACTTCGTCGCTACGCTCCTGGCAAAGACGTTATAACTTTATTATAAGCAAAATTGCCAAAAAGAAAAACCTGTTTGCGAAAAACAGGCTAAATACCCACAGTCACGATGATGTGGCCACTGCTAGGGTTGCAGCTGATAACAATGAGGAAGGACTGGCCTTCTTTCTCCAGCCAGCAGGCAGGGCCCTGACGGCGGACTGTGTACTCTGGTGCATAGAATGCCGCGAGTCGGGCTTTGAGGTCTTCTTCAGTAACAGGATCCGTGCGCGGATTGCGCATCTGGAGGTCAAAGCTTTCCTGACCTTCCATATAGAGCCGCGGAGAGGTCAGCCAGTTTGACGGCTCACTGTCGCCACCCTCGAGTTTACTGGGAAATTGCAGGAGCAGGAATTCGTAGAGCGTGGCCGGTTTGGCAGATGCGGTCATCTCGTTCCCCCTTTTGTTCGCTCACAAGTATAGCATTTTGGACTAAACAAAAACAGCCGCTTTCGCGACTGCTAGTTTAACTCGTTATGCTATCATCAGTTCTCTTATACTCGTGCAGTTTTTTCTTCATATCCCAATGCTCGATCTCGTGTGCGGCTTCTTCGGCAGTTTCTGAGGCATGGATCAAATTAAATATGGCGCGCTTGTCTTTGTTTGCAGAAGCTGCAGAATCCACGGAATAATCTCCACGGATAGTGCCCATTTCTGCCAGTGCCGGCTGGGTGTTGCCCGCAAGTTTGCGCACCATATCCACGGCGTGGATTCCCTGCACCACCATCTTTACGACCGGGCCGGAACACATATAATCCACGAGCCAACGCCTGACGTGAGGACCAATCTCTTCCGCTTTCGCGGTTCCCATTTCTTCCTGGGCATCATATCCGTATTTTTCGTAAGTGGACAAAGTTTTTTGTCCTAGCCGAGTGATCCATGCTTCTTCTTTCGGATAATGCTCGTCAATTTCTTTTTTCGTTGGCTGATACATTTCCAGAGCGATGATTTTCAATCCCACTTGTTCGATCCTGCGGATGATTTCGCCGGTCAGTCCGCGGCGGACACCGTCAGGTTTGACCATGACAAATGTAATTTCTTCTTTTGGATGAGCCTTTGCCATAAGTTTATTTAATCGTAATCTTTTTAATAATAACCGGAGTAACTGGCCGATCTCCTGCTGAGGTTTCCACTTTGCCGATTTTTTCTACGACATCCATGCCTTTAGTAACATAGCCAAACACTGTGTAATTACCATCCAAAAATGGAATATCTTCTTCCACTATATAAAACTGGCTGCCAGAAGAAGCTTTCGTGGGATTAACTTCATCACCAGTTCGGGCCGTGGCAATAGCACCCTTGGTGTGTTTAAGTCCAATTTCCGCAGGCACATTATAGCCAGGGCCACCTGTACCGTCGCCTTTAGGATCGCCGCCCTGGATCAAATGAAATCCAGTTTGCTTCACGATTCTATGAAATGTTAAATTCTCGTAAAATTTATTATTAACAAGCTTGATAAAATTCGCCACTGTCTTAGGTGCGGCTTTCCCGTTCAACGTCACTTCAAATGTCCCCATGCTGGTTTGAACCGTGGCTACTGCTTTTTCAGGAACCTTGGGATTTTCCGTAGTCAGAGGTGTTGGGGTAGGAGGGGGGGTTGTAGGTGGAGTTGGGGTTGGGGCGGGGGTTGTATTAGTCTGATTATTTTCAGTCACAGTATTTCCTTTTCGTGATTGGAAATAAAAATAGGCGCCGATAGCGATTACAATTAAAATCAATCCGATTAAAATTTTATTGAGCTTCATTTTTTATCTCCTTTTAATGTGCTGTAAGTTTACCTCAAAATCTAATTTTTGTAAAGACTTCTTTGATACCAGATTCATTATTGCAGACTCTATACCAAAAATCATGGCCGCCATGGCCATGATTTGATAATTTATAAACCGCCCCAAAAATATCCCGACAATAAACGCAATGCAGAGGATCAGGAATATTTTGGACTTAGAAAGATTTACCACAACATTGATTTCACTTGTGTGATCAAATCGTCCATGTCCACTGTGACCTGTTCTTTTTCTTTCAAATTCTTGAGATTGACTTTGCGTTTTTTCGATTCATCCATGCCAAAAATTATCGCGACCTGGATATTTTTCGCTTCCGCATATTTGAACTGTTTATCCAGCTTAGCCGTTTCATAATAAATCTCCGTGTCGATGCCGTTATTTCTCAAATTCGTAGTAATGTTTAAATATTCGGGAATTAAATTTTTATCCATATTGAATACTATCACTTCAGCCGCAGTGCGGGGAGTGATATCGCCCATTTCTTCCAGAGCCGCAAATAGCCGATCCAGGCCGATCGAGCCGCCCACCGCCGGTGTTTTGATTCCCGTGATTTTTTCTACCAACTCATCGTATCGGCCGCCGCTGCCGACACTGCCAAATTCCGGTTTTTCCAACAAAATAAACTCAAACACGATGCCTGTGTAATAATCCAGTCCCCGCATCAGGAATTTATCGAACTTCATTTGCTCCACCCCCAAGCCCGAAAGCATGTTTTGAATTTCGATTACTCGATCCTTGGACAATTTATCCATTAACTTAGAATATTCGGGGAGTAAATTTTCAGCAAAACCTTGTTCTGCCAAACTTTCTTTGACTTTTTTTTCGCCGATTTTATCAAGCTTGTCCAAAGTCCGCATAAAATCTGTAATTTGAGATTTGGAAATTTTAAGAGTAGTCAGGGCCTGGTCCACCAGTTTGCGGTCATTGAATTTCACTTGGAAATTTCCGATTTCCAAACTTTTGTAAGCCGCGTTCATGCTTGCTATCACTTCCATGTCTGCCAAAATCGAATCCGTGCCCACAATATCGATGTCACACTGTACAAACTCGCGGTATCTTCCTTTTTGCGGTTTGTCCGCGCGCCAGACCGGCGCGATCTGATATCGTTTAAATGGTTTTGGCAACTGCGGATAACTTGCGACCACGCGAACCAGCGGGACTGTGAGGTCGTAGCGCAAGGCAACTTCGCGGTCGCCCAAATCAGTAAATTTGTACATCAATTTTTCATCTTCGCCGAGTTTGCCTTTAAATAACTCGTATGATTCCAAAGATGGCGTATCCAGCGGCGCAAACCCAAAACGCTCGAAGACCTCAGAGATTTTCGAGATAATTTTCTTTCGCGCCAATTGTTCCTGCGGCAGATAATCGCGAAAGCCTTTCAATACTTGGGGAATTTCTTTTGACATAACCTAATTTTAGCAAACTAAAGCAAAAAGAAAAAGCGACGAGTGTCGCTTTAGTGAGAACCCTTCCGGGGCATGATCAGTTACTTAGAACGTAACGAAGTCGGCCTTCACACCGAAGTTGAGGTCTTCAAGACGAATCACGGCTTCGATCTTCATTCCGCGGATACGCCGCTCTCTCGTCCTCCCTTCGATCTCGAACAGGTTCTGCCCTCCTTGCCGGTAGAGCCTACCAGAGATCACAGGACCGACGCCGAGCGCCATCTGCACGCACTCGTTGATCCCAGAGAGTTGTAGATGCAGACCAGAGCCTTCGAGAGCGCTTTCTGGAAGTCCCGTAAATTCATCGGGCCACCGAGACAACCATCTTTGGGTTCTAACACCATCTCGCTTTCAATCCCAGGCATGGCTTCCTCCTCGAGGAAATTATAACAAAAAAGTACGTGCTTGCACACGTACTTACTCGATCTCGATTAGCTTGTGAGTGCTTTTGTTGCCGGACCGAATGCGGATTTTTGATACTGGAATATCGAAGAAATCCGCCAACAAATCTATCACAGCCTCGTTGGCCTCCCCTTTTTCCGGGATGGCTGTGGTCCAAAGCTTGTATTCATCAATTCCTATTTCTTCAATTTTATCCTCATGCGCGTGAGTCCGCACGTGAACTTTTATAATCATATTGGAAATACTTTACTGCTTCATAAATTCCGAAGAATAATCCAACGTAGAATAAATCGCCGAGCAAAGTGTATCGGAAAAACGGCAAGGCATTGGTATAAGACAAAATCTGTCCAGACAGAGTATGCGGGTACATTTTCGCTGGATACAACCAAACTAAATTAGTGATCAAATAAAACAAAGTCGAACCGACTAAAGAACCTCCCGTCACAGTGAAAACATTTTGATGATTGCGGATCCACAGGCCTATCAGAGCAATCAAAAAGAAACAACTGTAAATAATCAATCGGGACTGGAGCGAATCAAAACCAATAAAAATATCGGAAATAATCATGGCTGCCAGTGGCAAAATCAGGGATAAGCGTTTATCTTTGATGTAAATGGCGCCAAACAAAGCTATGGCTGCAATTGGCGCAAAGTTGGCCGGATGCGGCAGGACTCGAAGAGCCGCGCCCAAAAGAATGAGAAAATATTCAAGCATAATTTCTGTTTCCTATTATCTGTTATTGATTACTTAATAGCGTCGATCTGCCATTTAATACTATCTTCTAATTTAGTCATGTATTGCGAAGCTCCGACTTGAGAAAATTTGCCGTTTACGTACATGGCCCAGAAATGTTTCGCATCCGGGGTAATTCCGTCAATTCCTGTGACCATGTCCCCGAAAGAATAGCTTTTCACATCCACTTTATGCGCTAGTTTCAGCAATTCCAAAGCATTTTTTCCATTCTGGCCTTTGTATTCCACTGGCGCTGAGGGGTTGGGCTCGCCGGGCGCAATCCGCGGATTTTGATTCTGGCTCTGGTTTATTCCAGTATTGGTGGCAGGTGCCAGTACGGGTTTTTTGGTTAAAGCGTAAATAACCCCGATTAATGCGATTATGGTAACAATTACAAATATCTCTAGGCGTCGTGCAGTCATATTTATTGATTAATTAGCTATACAATCTTATCAAATTTCACTAAAAATTGTAAATATGATATTTTAATATTCTGCGAATCGAAACGGAGGGGACCTATGGGCGTTGAGCGATTTTCTTTGGGTCAGACCTGGGACTGGTCATTTTGGGGACTATTCGGACCGGATTTCCGAATCGAGCTCGTGGCGGGCATTCGGATGTTTGGTAGAAACCCCGAACCCTCCACTCAGGAGAAAAAAAAGACAGAAAAGCCCAAGCACGCGGTCACCAGAGAAAATCTAGGAGATTACGAACTGCGCACTTCTGGAAACAACTTCGTAATCAGGGCCTACCGCGGCTTGCGAGTCGAAGTAGACCCGCACCTGCAAGTCGTACAAGTCGACGGGAGTACAGTTTGGGTCGAAACCAACTACGAAGACAAGCGCTTCGGATTCGCCCCGGACAATACTCCATACCTCAGATCAGATGACAGCCTGGCCAACGAAGTGGAATGGACAACGGAGTACCAAAAAGATCGGGACGGTAATCTGATCGTTGATTTCGACTTCAAAGGTAAGAGATTCCGAGTCGCTGTCAACGTAAGGCGCAAGTACGTGGTCGTCTGGGATGCGGCCATCAAAGCGCTGTACAAGACCAGGTACATCATGGCCGGTCCTAACCTGCCTCTCAGTCCGCCCTTTTCTGAGATGAAGACGGAAAGACCATCGAGTGTGGTTTCCATCGCCGATCATCTCCGATCTGCGTAAGCCTGCGAGCAACTCGCCGGCTTCTTTTTTTGTTAAAAATCTATCCCTCTCTGTGCCAGTATTCCCTGATAATACGGGTGCTTGATCATTTTCATCTCTGTCACCAGATCCGCCTTTGCGATAATCTTTTTGAATCGTTTGTGGCCGGTCATGCACAAATGAATTTCTGCAGGTTTGGCATCCATAATTTTAAGCACATCGGCTTCAGTCAAAAGTTTGGATTCCACGGCAGACAATGCTTCATCTAAAATCACCAGATCATATTTTTTTGATTTCAAAGCCCTGATCGATTCTTTCATGGCATTTTTAGCGGCTCGCACATGCTCGGAAATGTGTTTGCGATCGCCCAGGATTCCCACAAAACCACGGCCCATGAGTTTTACTTCTACTCCTAGCTTAGCCAGCGACTCGCGCTCCCCTGATGGCCAATCGCCTTTCACAAACTGTAAATATAAAACTTTGAAGTTCGTGCCAGCCGCCCGACAAGCCAACCCCGCCGCCGCCGAAGTCTTCCCTTTTCCATCCCCGATATAAACTATCGTCAGACCCTTGGTCATAGATGCTTAATCTCGTTAAATCGATGGACTTTGACTTTTGAGCCGATAATTTCATATTCGGTTACTGATGAATTATGAAATCTAAATTTTCCATAACTCTTAACCAATGAAGTCTTGGTCAAAATCGAATTAAGCGTCCGTAGAACTCCAGCGTGAGTCACAAAAAGCAATTTTTCGTTTCTATGATTTTTCTTTATATATTTTATAAACCCGGAAATACGTTTATTTAAATCAATAAGAGATTCGCCGCCCTTTGGTTTATATTTAAGCCGCGGGCCTTTATATTTTTCGAAAGCCAACTGGGATTCTTTGTATGTTTTACCTTCCAAGATGCCCCAGTTACGCTCTCTTAGGTCCTCCGTAAAAACAACAGGAATATGTTTATGGTATTTTGCAATCTCTTTTAAAGTATCCTTACATCGTTTGAGGTCAGAACAATAAATAAAATCTGGTTTTTCTTTTTTGAGCATTCTCCCGAGGGCTTGAACTTGTTTGATACCAATCTTACTTAATTTGCCAGGCCCATGTCCAATCATTATTCTTCTCGCATTTTCAACCGTCTCGCCGTGGCGGACTGCAATTATTCTCATAAATTTTTAAAGGCGGCGGGTTTCCGCCGCCTTTTTATTTAACTTTTATACTTGTTCCTCTGCTTGCTTTTCGGGTTTCTGTTCCTTCTCGGCTTTCTTCAGTCTGAGTTTGGCGATCGATCGGTCCAGAGCTGCGATATCCGCATGGCTCATACTCTGTTCTTGTTTGGCTTGTTCCAATCCTTTGATCCGATAATCCAAATCTTCTTTCAGACTATTCTTTGGGCGCTCTTCTCTCTCTTTTCTACGAGGAGGCAGAGGAGTCGCCGGCTTATCATCCAAAAAATCTGACATTAGCACTTACTCCACCCACAGCTCTCACATTTCTGACAGCCTTCAGCCATGCGCAGCATATCCCCGCACATCATGCACACTGGCGCATTGCCTGTATTGGCCACCGAAGTTTTTTGTTTTACAAATTCACCGACCCCCGTATGCATTTCCTGAGTTACCGCCTGAAACACCGGCTCCTGCTCAAATATTACCTCTTCTGCTTTAGGGATCTCTAATTGCAATGTTTGCT
>DASWFI010000062.1:0-21589 GCA_036394315.1 Patescibacteria group bacterium | reverse complement strand
TGAAAGCTTGTCCCAGAGCATGAAATGGATCTGTTCCCGCTCAGAGAAGGTTAATTGGCTATATATTTGTTTTTTCATAACACCTAGCGTTAATTGCTATCTATATTCTAGGTGTTGCACTTGATCATTGAACTTACGATTGTTTGATTTTGATATTTGAATTAAATATGGTATAATAAGTTACATTAAAGAGAAAATATGGACACAGAGAACACAGAAAAAACTTATTTACCCGATTTATCCGAAGTTTCAGATAAATCTGACAAATCTCACCTGAAATTACTGGGATTAGTGGTGCTTTTGAGTTTTTTGTTCGGCATAGCCGGCGCTATTTTTGGCGCAAGTTTTCTTACAGGCAGAGGTATATCTTTGTCTGGCAAGAGTGAAGTAAAAACAGTAGTAGTTAATGAAAATTCCGCTGTGATTGATGTGGTGAAAAAGGCCTCCCCAGCAGTTGTTTCTATTATTATTTCTAAAGATTTAAGTAAAATACCAGGCTACTCATCTTCATCTTCGCCATTTGATTTCGGGCCCTTCAGTTTAGATCCGTTTGTCAAGAATCGCAATAATCAGCCGGGCACTCCGAACATTCAGGAAGTCGGTGGAGGTAGTGGCTTTATTATTACTGCTGATGGTTTGATAGTAACGAACAAACACGTAGTAGCTGACGCTAACGCTACTTACACCGTGCTTATGAATGATGGGAAGAAATATGATGCCCAGGTGCTAGCACGCGATCCGGTCAATGATCTGGCTTTGGTCAAAATCAAAGCTACGAATTTGCCTACTATAGCATTGGGGGATTCGACTAACCTGCAAATCGGACAAAAAGTTATCGCGATTGGAAATTCATTGGGTCAATACCAAAACACGGTAACCACAGGCGTGGTGTCGGGAATCGGCCGAAGCATTACCGCTGGAGGCACTACGGGTTCAGAACAGCTGGATGGTGTTATTCAAACCGACGCCGCGATCAATCCCGGAAATTCTGGAGGCCCGCTCCTTGATATTGGCGGATCGGTGATCGGTATCAATACTGCTATTGACTCGGGCGGTCAATTAGTCGGATTCGCAATTCCTGTAAATGATATAAAAAAAGATGTAGAAGTTTTCCAGAAAACCGGCACCATTACTAAGCCATTCCTGGGTGTCCGTTATGTTTTAATCAATCAAAGCATTAAGGACGAAAATAAATTAAGCGTGGATTACGGCGCATTGATTGTTTCGGGCGGCACCCCCAGCAGCCCTGCTGTTTTACCAGGTTCAGCGGCAGATAAGGCAGGTTTGCGCGAAAACGATATAATTTTGGAAATTAACGGCACCAAAATCGATCAACAGAATAGTTTGGCTCGGTTGCTTAAAAAATTCAGTCCGGGTGATCAGATAAAAATGAAAGTCTTGAGTCGCAATGTGACGAAGGATATAACAGTGACACTAGGCGAAAGTAAATGAGGATTTTAGCGCTTGATTGGGGCAGTGTCAGGACTGGAGCTGCACTTTCTGATCCTTCCGGGCAAATAGCTTTTCCTCTTCATAAAATTATTGAAAGCAAAAACGCAATAACAGAAATAAAACAGTTGGTGGATGAATTCGAGATTGCTTTAGTGCTTATAGGTATGCCCAAAAATCTGAAGGGAGAGTCAGGGAAAAGTTCTGAAAAATTGAATAAGTTCGCGACTAGTCTGGCTCAGGCAATCAAAACTCCAATCGAATTTATAGATGAACGATTTACCTCAGTGGAAGCCGGCAACCGATTATCCGAACAGGGTTTAAATGAACAGCAGCAAAGAACGATCAAGGATAATATTGCCGCGCAAATAATGCTGGAGCAATATCTAAATACTCACAAAAAATAATTAATAAGTGTTACAGGTTGCAGAATTGGAACCTGTAACACGAAATCGGAAAACAAATGGCAAAAAGCAAAAATCTAAAAATAATCAGTGCCTTGGCAGGCGAACGGTATCTGATCTGGGCAATTATCTTTGCAATTTCTGTCGGCGGCGGTTTGTTGGCTCAAATTTATATGTCGAAAATTCAGATGGACACTGATATCAGTTCGTCTTTATATTTAGTTAATATTAAACACAAATAATTAAAAAAAATGGCAAAAACAAAAAAATACAAATTTCATAAAATCAAAGTTCACCAAAATCGATGGTTGATATGGGCGATCGCCTATGTGGTGTTTGTGGCCATCGCCATGCTTGGCTATTTAAAGATAGCCAACATCGATCTGGAAAATTCGGAAAATAGTTATTCTCCGACTCATAGATATAGTGATGTCCGGCTCGGGTTTGTCCTGCGCTACCCGGCGGATTGGTCAATCGAAGCATCCACTGCCAGCATCGCTTTTTTGCCACCCCTGACTTCTGATGCTGGAGTCACTGTCACCGTCACCACCCCTGCTGCGGAAAAATCTATCCGCATGACCTTAAATATTACCAAAGAAACCGCCATAACCTTAAACAATACTTCTGCCTCCAAGCTTATAAATGATTTAGGAAATGGTCATTCGGAAACAGTAGTGATAATTCCTCATGACCGCAAACTTTATGTGGTGCGCGGGTCAGGAAAGCTGGTGGAAAAACTGCTACCGACTTTTTATTTTGTAAGCAAGTAAGAGAGATTTTTTGCGATGAGCGAATTTCGGCAAGATATTGTTTCCCAGCACTGGGTGTTGTTTGCTCCTAATCGGTCCAATCGGCCGGAGGATTTTAAGCACGAACCTGCCACCCCGGATCCAAAGATGGTTCCGGAGCATGACAAGGCTTGTCCTTTTTGTTCTGGAAAAGAGGAGATGAATCTGGAAGTTGTTGCTCACCCGAAAGGACGGAACTGGAAAGTGCGGGTAATTTTAAATAAATTTGAAGCGCTCGGTCATTCTGGTGGCCGCACCCGTTCGGATTTCTATACTGTTAGAGAAGGTATCGGGGATCATGAAGTAGTGATTAGCAGGCCGCATAATATTTTAACCGGGTTTTTACCGGATGACCTGATGGACATGAATCTTCAGGTTTATCAGGAACGGATGCTTACTCTTTCCAATCATCCGGAAGTGGAATATGTGCATATTCTGCAAAATCACGGTCATGACGGCGGCGCTTCATTGCTACACCCGCATTCTCAAATTTTCGCCACGCCTTTTGTGCCGGAACACTTGCATGATGAAGTTACAGGAAGTTATGATTATTTTCAGGCGCAGGGAGCATGCATTTATTGTGAGATGATTTTTAAGGAAATGGCCGATCGTGAACGGATCGTCCTAGATCACAAGGATTTTTTGGTTTTCGCCCCGTTTGCTGCCAGAGTACCTTATGCTCTGCGGATTATTCCTAAACGGCATCAGGCAAGTTTTACAGAAATGTCCAAGTCCGAGCGGCATTCGCTAGCCGATGTTCTCAAAACAGTTTTGCAGAAAATTTATTATAAATTAAATAATCCCGCTTATAATTATTATATTCACAGTTTGCCCATTTCGCATTCGCTTATGACCCGCTACGACGCCCGAAGTTATCATTGGCATTTGGAAATTTTGCCCCGCCTGAATGTCTGGGGGGGATTTGAATTGGGATCAGATGTATATGTAAATACCGTCTTGCCAGAAATGGCAGCTGACGTATTAAGGCAAAAATGAAAAAACTTATAATTGCCAACTGGAAAATGAATCCACAAACCATTGAAGAGGCTCGCCGACTGGTTTCGTCTTTTGAATATCGCATGCATGCCGTGTCGGATCATACAGAAGTGGTGGTTTGCGCTCCTTTTATTTACATAGCTCCGTTGACACATTATATTCACGAAATCAAATTAGGGACTCAAAATATCAGCTGGGTCGAGCATGGAGCCATGACCGGCGAAATTTCTCCGGGCCAGGTCAGGCAATGGAATGTAAATTATGTGATTTTGGGCCATTCTGAGCGACGATTATATCTGGGCGAGACGGATTCGATGGTGAATGCTAAAATTGTTTCAGCTTTGAAATATAAAATTACTCCGATTGTTTGTTTGGGCGGGGAAGAAGATGCAAGAAAGGATGAAATGAAGGCCTTGGTGTCCAGGCAGTTTACAAAAGTCACAAAAGGCTTGGACAAAAAACAATTAGAAAAAATTGTCTTCGTTTACGAGCCGATATGGGCGATCTCAACCATGAAAAAATCGCAGCCCGCCTCTGGCGAGCATGCGATAGAGCTGATCACGCATATTTATGATTTGTTGGAAAAGAAAATTGGCAAAATGGCGAGAAATGTAAGAGTGCTTTATGGGGGGACTGTGAATAAAGATAATGTCAGCGAGTATGCGAAATATCCTCAGATTGATGGAGCACTCGTCGGTGCTGCCAGTCTGGATGCTGATAATTTTTGGCAGGTTGTTTCTGAATTTAATCGAGAAAGCATTCACCGCATATGATTAAGATTTTGGGATATTAAATATGCCGGAACGACAAGGCTACAATCCAGAAATTCAGGATATGCGCGACCACGCCGCGAGCGAAATTAAAGATATCCGGAAGGAGCGTGACGAGGCTCGTTTAGAATCAAAAAAAATTAGAACCCGGATCAGAGAAGCCTTGGATTTTAGCGGTAAAGAAAAAAGTGCTTCAAAGGCCGATCGTCTGCACCGTAAAGCCCGAACCGAGCTTGAATATCAATCTAATCATGTAAAAAATGTAGAAAAAATGTCCGAAAGTCAGCGCAAAGGACTTCGAAGAAAAGAAATTTATGAAGCTACTGAAGTTTTTGATATTCCTATTGGTGATAATGAAATACAAGTTATGAACTTGGATTTACTGAAAGCAAGATTGGAGTTGTTTAAAGAAGGGCTAGGTGATAAAAAATCTATTCAAACCATCGTTACTAGAGCCAATTTTTATTTAGAGAGCGCTTCAGCAAGTGATTATCAAAATGAGGAATTTACCCATACAACAGTTGATTTTTTAACTGATAATATCGAAACATTAAAAACGCTAGCTAAAGACGATAATCCTTACGATGGTTTAAGAGCTTTAAAAAATGTGGTCTGGCGTGGTACCGACAGGCAAAAAGAGCTGGCAAAAAAAGTTTTAGTTGAGTTTAGTAGTGCAGCTTTGGAAAAAATAGATTATGGTACATTCCATGGAATAATTAGCCAGATTTATGAAGCTTCGGAAAAAGATAATAGAGAAATTATTGAAAAAAAGATTAGGACTTTAATTAATGTTAATTCATACCAGGGAAGTCATTTACTCCAAGAAATGATCTTGGACGGGCATAGTCCTGATTCTTCTTCAAAAGCGAAAGAAATATTGTCAGAAATTCTAGTAAAATTGGAATTAGACCCAGAAAAATGTCTGAATTCCTGGCTTCAGAGTACGCGGGAAAGACGTTTAACTATAGCCAGAAATCTCAGTGAATTGTTTAAACTGGAAGAAGAAAGCCCCACCGCAGCTGCTTACTTAGCGAAAGAGTTTGGTGTGTTGGATTTTGCCCGTTATCCTAGAGAATTATTGAAAGATCAATTTGACCAACGAAATGATAAATCTAAACCATATGGAATTGTGATTTTTCCTAGAGCAGATCACAATGGTGCCTTTTATCATGACACACATGTATTTGGAAATGTGGTTAAACAACTCGGAGATAGATACTACTTACGAGTGGCAGAAGCAGAAACTAAAATCGATGTTGTGAGACGATTAAGTACATTTAAAAAGAATTACGGGCCTGCAACATTTGCTTTTATTGGAGGACACGGGGAACCCGATCTTATACAGTTTGGTAGTTTGGGAGGAGAGGGCCGTTATGGGTTAAGATCAGAAGATTTAATAGGGAGGGGCTCCGAACGTAGTCGTCAATTTTTTGTGGATAATCCAACAATTATTTTGGTCTCTTGTTCTACCGGCACTAAAAAAGGGATTGGCCAAAAATTATCAGAACGTTTAGCGGCAACTATTATTGCACCTGAAACGCCAACCTCAATGAGTAAGGTCGATATATCTTTTTCTAATAACCGTCCCGTTTTTAAAGTAAGTTATCGCGATAGTTCTGAAAAACAATATGAAAAAGGGATAAAAATATGAAAATATATCTCGGCTCCGATCACGGAGGATTTAAATTAAAAGAAGAAATTAAAGAGTGGCTCAAAGAGTGGAATTTTAGCTTTGAGGATTTGGGAGCTAAGGAATATGTTCAGGACGATGATTATCCGGATTATGCTTGGCCTGTGGCGGTGAAAGTCGGACATGAGCAAGGATCCTTAGGTATTTTGATCTGCCGTTCCGGACAAGGAGAATGCATTGTCGCCAATAAAGCCAAAGGAGCCAGGGCAGCGCTGGCCTGGAATGAAAAAACCGCGCATGCAGCGCGCAATGATGATGACGCGAATATTTTGTGCCTGGCTGCAGATTATATCGGTTTGGATCTGGCCAAAAAAATTATACATGTTTTCCTCACTACTCCATTTGACCCTCAAGAGCGGTTTGTGCGTCGGGTAAATAAGGTTAAGAAAATAGATATCAATTTGTAGCATAAATCGTAAAAATGGATTATAATGAGTTCAGTCGAAAAATTCGAATAAAAAGACATAAAAACTAATAAAATAGCCAAAACAATGACAATACAAAAAAAACTATGGGTTCGAAAACACATGGTGAGCACTGTTGGGTACCTAGTACTGGTATTCGGGATATTAATCGCAGGTATTTATTACTGGCAGTATTCCTCTTCAACTCTCGTGGATCAAATTTGGCAGGATAGTAAGCTGAACTGTAATGAATCCATACCTGTTAAAGCCAGGAATAAATATAGCGGTGAAATTAAAGAATTTTCCAATAGCTGTAGATTTCCTCGCGGTTGGGAAAAAATTTCCGCTTCTAGTAAGAAAAATCAGGGTCAGCAAACACGAACATACAGAAATCAGGATTATGGTTTTGAGCTCAAAATCCCGTCCGACACCCGCGAAATAAATTATCAATACAATGGACAGGTTGATTATGTTTCTATTTATTTGGCTGATCAGTCAAACGCTAATCTTTTTATGTATCCAAAAGGCGGAGCGGATTTACTCATTCCCAAGGATGCTCCAAATGAAATGTCTTTTTCTACAATCTCCGGTAAATCTGTAAGAATCAAGAAATGGAATTTGCCTGCCGGGCGTATTTTAATCCGTTATGTCTTCACTGGTAAAGTCAACAATTGGAATACTTGTTCTAATGTCGAACAGCCGAATACCAGCTGCAACAGAATCGATTTATATGCAAGCACCACGGATTTGCAAAGTAAATTGGTTAGCGTAGTATCGAATCTTAGTTTCTTTAAACTGGCAACACCGGCGAAGACCTCGAGTACTGTTTACTACTATGCTGCCAATAGATTGCGGGTTTATAATCCAACCACGGGCAACCAAACGACTAAGGTTCTTCCGGGATTGGAAAATTTCGCCACGATTAAGAAGAGTGGAAATAAGATTATTTATTTAAGTAATGATCAGGTTTCAACATTTAATCTTACTTCTGAGCAATCAAACGTTTTGTTTGCGAGAAATTTTGAAAACGGTATTACATATACACCTGATAATTTTGTTTTGTCACCTGATCGCACGAAAGTCGCTATCGGTTATAGGTATGGTTCCGGTGGGGATTTGAACAGTTGTAAATCTAAATGTAACGGAGTAAGGACGGGAATTTTGATTTTGGATCTCACCAGTGGTCTTACGAAATCATCGTTTGACGTTGCAGTTCAGGCCACACCTGTGAGTTGGGTCGGGAGCAGTATTGTTCTAAGCCTGTGGTCAAACTCCACCAAATTCATAGCGGTTTCAGAAGATGGGCAAGTCAATTCAAATTTCCAAGTCCCGGCTGATTTAATCCAGTCCAGCGCTAGCAATAGCCAGTCGACGATTGATGCTACCGGTGCAGTCGCTATCAGGACGCAGAAAGACAGATTTGGCAGCGCCAGTTATTTACTCGTCAACGGCAAATCAGTTTATAAAACATCATTAGGCGGAATCAGCCTCATTACTGATTAATGACTGAACTGATCCCAGCGATTCTTACAAATGATATCTCTGATTTTCGCAAAAAGTATGCGGAGCTTTTTGCTTTGAGCGATCATTTTACGAAATTGCACGTGGATTTTGCTGATGGACGATTCGTGGACAATAAAACTATAATGCCGCATGATTTAGGTTTTTTGAAGTCCTCGCCATTTACTTTGATGGCGCACTTCATGACATACAAGCCGCAAAGATATTTTTGGGATGCGAAGAAAGCCGGTTTCAAATGGATTTTGGTGCATTTCGAAGCGCCGGATAACACGGCTGAATTGGAGCATATAATTGACCATGCCAAATCCATGCGATTTCAAGTCGGGTTGGTTGTAAATCCAGAAACCCCTCTTCATTCTTTGGGTAAATTTATTGAAAAAGTTGAATTGATTCAGCTGATGGGTATTCATCCCGGTGCCCAGGGGCGGGAATTTATACATGAAACTTACTCTCGAGTCAGAGAATTGCGAGCGCTGAGTAAAAATGTCATAATTGCGGTAGATGGCGGGGTAAAAGCAGTGATTGCTCATAATCTCACTAAGGCCGGAGTTGATATTTTAATCGCAGGCTCTGCGATCACCCAAGCGCATGATCCCAAAGCCGCAATCGAAGCACTGATAGCAGACATCGAATAAGTAAACAGCAAAATGACAATAAAAGAACTCGACGAAAAGGCAAATGAAATTCGACAAGACATTATCAAGATGCTTGTCCAGGCCAAATCCGGACACAGTGCTGGGCCTTTGGGCATGGCCGATGTTTTCACAGCCCTTTATTTAGGTGGTGTCATGAACTATGATCCGAAAGATCCGCAAAAGCCGGATCGCGACCGGTTTGTTTTATCTTGCGGGCATATTTGCCCAGTGTGGTATGCTACTTTAGCGCACGCAGGATTTTTCGAACGATCCGAGCTCTCCACTTTGCGAAAACTCGGAACTCGTCTGCACGGGCATCCGCATAACGAAGTTTTGCCTGGTGCTGAAAATTCCTCAGGTCCACTAGGGCAGGGGCTTTCACAAGCTGCGGGTATGGCTTATGCAGGACTTATAATGAAGCAGGAGCCATGGCGCGTATATTGTGTGATGAGTGATGGCGAACAGGAAGAAGGACAGATCTGGGAAGCAGCTATGTTTGCAGCCAAATACAAACTTCGAAATTTAGTTGGCCTGATCGATCGCAATAACATCCAGATCGATGGCCACACGGAAGATATCATGCCACTTGAGCCTTTTGTAGATAAATGGAAAGCTTTTGGTTGGCATGTGCTGGAAGTGGACGGTCACAACATTCGGGAAATTATAGCAGCTTGCAATGAAGCTAAGGCTATATATGAAAAACCGACTGTGATTATTTGTCATACAATTCCCGGCAAGGGAGTGGATTATATGGAATATCGCTACGAATGGCATGGTACGCCACCGGATAATATGGATATCGCAGGCGCCCCGAAAAAGGGAGAGCAAGCAAAAAAAGCTTTAGCAGAATTAAGAACCTTGGGCGGGAAAATAAGGAGCGAACACGAATAATATGACTCGACTAAAACTTTTGTTAATAATACTCATTCTGGTTGTATTAGTGCCGATGATTTATGTTTACAATGGTGTTACTAGCCGCTGTGAGAAATTGGCTTCCATAGCCACTTGCAGCAGGATGAGTTTCAATGATAAATTAACAATTTTTGTGACCACTCATTAAATGGTTAAATTAATCGACAATTTATTTGCAGCAGACATCAAGCAAGTGCCAATCCGTAACGGTTTCGGAGAAGGTATGATGATTTTGGGTAAAGAAAATTCGAAAGTCATCGGCCTTTGCTGCGATCTGACTGATTCCACCAAACTTGGAGATTTTGCCCGCGCTTATCCGGATCGGTATGTCCAAGTGGGTGTTGCTGAACAGAACCTAGCCGGATTGGGTGCAGGATTTGCGCATGAAGGATTTATTCCTTTTATTACTTCTTATGCGACTTTTTCTCCAGGCCGGAACTGGGATCAGATTCGCGTGTCGATTTGTTATTCCGGCAACAATGTCAAAATCATTGGTTCACACGCCGGAATCTCTGTGGGCCCGGATGGCGCGACTCATCAGGCTATGGAAGATATAGCTATCACTAGAGTTTTACCGCGAATGACAGTACTGGTTCCTTCTGATGCGATTGAAGCGCGTAAGGCCACGATTGCCGCTGCCAAAATGAATGGCCCGGTATATATCCGTCTGACAAGGGAAAAAACTCCGCAATTTACCACTGATGAAACTCCGTTTGAAATTGGTAAAGCCTTCGTGTTCCGAGAAGGCAAAGATTGCACTGTCGCAGCCGCCGGTCCGCAGGTATATTATGCTTTGCAAGCGGCAAATGAATTGGCGAAAGAGGGGATTGAATGTGAAGTTATAAACGTGGTATCAGTAAAGCCGATCGACGAAGCGACAATCATGGTCTCTGTGAAAAAAACCGGCTGTATGGTTTCGGCCGAAGAACATCAAACCACCGGTGGTATAGGTAGTGCAATTTCGGAAGTATTGGGCCGTAATTTTCCAGTGCCTCAGGAATTCGTGGGCATGCCCGACCATTTCGGCGAATCAGGCGAACAATCAGAACTGATCGCCAAATGGGGCATGGACTCAAAAGCCATCATGGATGCGGTAAATAAAGTAATCAAACGAAAGTAATTATATTGACGCTTAAGCTTCCATTTGACATAATTATATTATGCTAGATCAATCACTTCTCGAGTACGTCAAAAAAACATTAGCCCAAGGACTTTCGGCCGATGTTATAACTCAGACTTTGCGGGCAAATGGCTGGGCTGAAGATTCTATTAAAGAAGCTATGGTTATGGCTTCCATGCCGGGTGTCCCGCAAGCCCCAGGATTTACGCCGCCACCTTCGGCTGTCGCAGAAACACACGCACAACCACAATCAATCAAACCTAAGCGTAATTACGCGATTTATTCTCAATATAGTATTCTATTGGCTTTCGTGCTTTTCTTTGGGCTTCTAATTTTGGCGAATAAAGCAGTCAGCGATGTGGGGAGGCAATTTGGCTCCGATGTCACGGGGCGGTTAATCGCCCAGACTTTTCTTATACTGCCATTTCTTATCGTCGCTTTTATTTTTCATTTTGGTTTAAATGAACAAGGTGAAAAATATCAAATTCTTTCCCGGCCATATTATATAGTAGCGGCTTGGTTATTAATCTCATTACTTTTTAGCGTTAGCGAATATATTTTAAGCAGCCAGGTCGTTTATGGCGTTTACATTGTCTTGCTGTTGGTGGTGGCTGTTTTGACCGTTGGTATTCTTTTTGTGCAGAAGTTTATCAGACATAAAAACTAATATGACTGAAAATAATAATTCCAGTATTTTTCATCAGAAACTTTCACCCGGGGTGGGGTTTATCGTCGCTCTTTTGGTTTTCGCGCTTATTGCTTTAGCAGAAAGGATTTTATACGACCTGGCGCGGACATTCGCAGTGGGCGATCTTAATTATTTTACTAATATTCAAGTGATTATAGTCCATTCGTTTTTTATAATCCCACTTCTGATAGTGTCGGTTATAATCAATGTTGTCGCGGGAGAAAGAAAACAAAAGTACGCGGTAGTTCTTATTCCTTATTTTGTTCTAAGTATAATATTGGCTTTGCAGTTGATATTCCAAGTTTCAATCTATTTCTATTATCACCATAATGATTTACAACTTTATTTAGTCCTGCTCGTACTAAATGCAGTGTGTACGTACTCTATTTATGAAATCCAAAGAAGGTTCCAGCCTAAGGGTCCGTAATTATTAATACGGATGTTAATTATAAAAATCCCGTCATTGACGGGTTTTTTATTTCCACACTAAACGGTTTATTACTTGCCAAAAAATTAATATTTCATTATAATAAACGTAGAAATTAACACTTTAAGAAACAAAAAATGCCGAAATACGACATTGTCTCGATTGGGGATACCACTATCGACGCTTTTATAGAGCTTCACGAAGCGTCAGTGCATTGTTCTGTCAACCATTCTGATTGCCAATTATGCCTATCATATGCGGATAAAGTACCTTATGAAAACTTAACGCTGCTGCCAGCAGGGAATTCGACTAATAACGCCGTTGGTTCCGTACGGTTGGGCATGAAAAACGCTTTTATCACAGGTCTTGGCGATGACATGCAGGGTCAAATTATTATTGATGAACTGAAAAAAGAAGGCATAGATACTCAATTTATACACAAGAACAAGGGAGTGAAGACAAATTTTCATTTTGTGTTGTCATATCGAGGTGAGCGGACAATTTTGATTAAGCACAACAAGTTTCAATACAAACTTCCAAGTACTTTGGATACCAAATGGGTTTATTTCTCTTCTATGGGTGCAGGCACAGAAAAATTTCATGATCAACTTATAAAACAATTGCAAAAACAGCCGGAAGTCAAATTGTCTATCAACCCAGGCACGTTCCAGATGCGCATGGCTAAAAAAATGGCAGGATTTTATAAGCGAGCAGAAATTTTATTCCTCAACCGCGAAGAAGCAGCGCTGGTCACGGGTCAGAAAACCCGTGACATCAAAAAATTGGCCCATGGTATGCATAGATTGGGTGCCAAGACTGCGGTGATCACCGATGGCCGCGCTGGGGGTTACGCTTCGGACGGAAAAAATATTTGGTTCCTCGACCATTTCCCAGGTCCCCGGATAGAAGCTACGGGAGCTGGAGACGCATTCGGCACAGCTTTTACCGCCGCGATTTTTTACGGTAAATCCATACCTGAAGCCATGCTTTGGGGTACAGTCAATGGCGGCAATGTGGTACTTTACGTAGGTCCACACAAAGGTTTGCAAACCCGCTCACAAATCGAGTCCTGGATTAAAAAGCACCCGAAGTTTAAGGCGAAAGAGTACAAATAAGTTATAGAAAATAGGTAGCAAAATAAAATATGAAATTTTTAGGCAAAGTATTTCTATTAATGGTTTTCGCTGCAGTGGTCAGCGTGGGTTATTATGTGCAGGTTTTGAAGCAACCATTGCCTTTTTTTCCAACACATATACCCCAACCTCCTAAAAATGAGGCCAGTACTTTCACATACAAAAATGACCAAAATCTTTTTGAGGTTAAATACAGCAAACTGTACCAGTTAAGCACTCAAAATTTTCAGCCGAATTATTTTAAAACTGGTGGACAAAGCCTGGCTTCGATTTCTATCCCGCAAAGTGCTTATCCGAAGACCAATTTTGGATCAGCAAGCACTGGCTTTGCCGTGAAGGAGAAATCTACGGCAGTCGATTGTTCAACTTACATCACTTCGGCTAGCACCACCAAAAAAATGACAAAGTCGATAACTTTAAATTCCCGCCAATTTTTCACGGACGAGTTTAGTGGAGCAGCGGCCGGAACCAAATATGATACGAAGCTTTATAGAATTCTTCGTGACTCCACTTGTTATGAAATAAATCTGACAGCGGGCATAGCCAATATCGGTAACTTCGAACAGGGCGCTGTGACTGAATTAACATTAGCTGATGTGATGCCAAGGTTGGAAGCTATCGCTGGAACTTTTAATTTTGTAACTGCGATTACCACAGATTCCACGGAAGCGACAGGTACTTTGCAAGGACACGTCAATATCGGTCCTAATTGTCCGGTGGAACGACCAGGTCAGCCGTGCGCGCCATCTCAAGATGCGTATGATCTGACTCAAATTATAGTCTACACTTCTGACCGATCGAAGATTGTGACAAAAGCCAATCTGGACGGCAAAGGCGATTACAGCACTGACATACCGGCGGGTGTTTATTACGTTACGTATAATAGCGTCAACAATCTTATTCAACCGCCTATGAAAAAAATCACAATCACCGCCGGCCAAACCACAGTACAAGATTTTTCAATTGATACCGGGATTAGATAATCTACTCGGGATAAAAATCAAATTATTAATTTATGGCATTTATTAAGAAAAAAATGAGAACAAAACTTATTTTGCTGGCGATCGTAGTTGTATTGTTTCTGTATTGGCGTGGGGTGAAAAGTGTCTCAGCGCAAAAAGGTTGGGATTGCGCTTATCACGTAGTCTACGCGGTTTGTAATGCAAAAAACAACAAAGCAGTTTTGCCGGGGCTTTGGGATATTCTTGTGGCTGGAGCTAAATTTTAATGCTTGTACATATAGGACGAATTTTAAACAAACGCATTCAGGGCAAATACGCGCTCCCGGCTTTTAATACTTCTGATCTGGAAATGACTCAAGGTATCGTGCGCGCAGCAGAAGCCCAAAAAGCGCCGATTATCATCCAAACTTCCGTGGGTGCTCTGGAATATGCTGGTTTTGAAGAGTTGGTGGGAATAATCAAGCAGGAAGCACGCGAAGCCAAAGTGCCCATCGCCCTGCATCAGGATCATTGCCATGACTTTGATTTAATCAAGAAATTGATCGCGCATGGTTACAGTTCGGTAATGATCGACGCATCACATCTGGAATATGAAGAAAATTTAAAATTGACCAAAGCAGTAGTGGCTTACGCGCATAAGCGCGGAGTGTGGGTGCAGGCGGAATTAGGGCGAATTTTGGGCAATGAAGATTGGCAGAATGTGAAGAGCGGCGATGATTTGATGACTGATCCAGACCAGGCAGCGGATTTTGTCCGCGATACGGGAATTGATACACTGGCGATTGCCGTAGGTTCTGTTCATGGCATTCCAGTCGATCCGCGGATAAAAAAAGTTTTGTCTACTCTGAAGGAACATGCAGACATCGAACGAGTAAAAGCAATCCGCAACAGAGTGAAAATCCCCTTAGTCATGCATGGTGCATCCGGCGTGCCGGACAATCAGATTCGAGCAGCGATAAAATACGGGGTGGCGGTGTTTAATATCGATACTGATCTTCGCGTGGCGTTTAATAAAGCATTGCGGGATAATATCAAAAAGCATTTGGAGATTTACGATCCGCGTAAACTATTTCGCCCAGCCACTGATGCTCTGCAAGCTATGGCAGAGAAGAAAATAAAATTATTAAAAGGCAGCGGTAAAGCGAAAAATTTTAAAAAATAATTAACTAAAACAAATGGCAAAGAAAAAAAACCAAAAATCGTTCTATCACGGATTTCATAAAGTTTGGTTTCCAAACGACACCGAATATTTTATTTTCCTGATTTGGGGAGTATTTGTGTGCGTTTTCCTTCTGCAATTAATTTAAGGAATCAAATGACTAAAATTCGAATCGCGATCAATGGATTTGGCAGGATCGGCCGGCAGGCATTTAAGATTGCTTTGACCAAACCGGAACTGGAGGTCGTGGCCATCAATGATCTGACAGAGCCGCAGGTTTTGGCCGGTCTTCTTCGCTATGACTCCAATTATGGTCCTTATGACAAGCAGGTAGGCAGCGATAACAACAAAGAAAAAGCAAATCCTGTAACTTTTTCCGTGGGCAATATTATCGTTGATGGAAAAAAATATCCGATTTTCGCGGAAAAAGATCCAACCATGCTGCCGTGGAAAGATTTGGCAGTGGATGTGGTCATGGAATCCACTGGTCGGTTTATCACCACGGAGGCCTCATCGGCCCATTTGAAAGCAGGAGCCAAGAAAGTGATTATTTCCGCTCCGGCGAAAGATGAGGGGATTACTCCGACATTCATAATCGGCGTGAATCATGACAAATATAAAGATGAAAAGATTATTTCCAACGCCTCCTGCACTACGAATTGTATTACCCCGGTGATCGCAGTGCTGCATGGTAAATTTGGCGTGAAGAAAATGATGATGTCCACGATCCACTCCTACACTGCGGAACAGAATTTGGTGGATGGCCCGCCACCCGGGGGGAAATCAAATGACATGCGAAGGGCCAGGGCTGCGGCGGTAAATATTATCCCCACCAGCACTGGCGCTACTATCGCTACTACGGAAGCTATCCCGGAGCTCAAAGGAGTTTTGGCCGGCATTGCGTTTCGTGTTCCCACTCCGGTGGGCTCGCTTTCGGATTTTACTTTGATACTGAATAAAAAAGTGACTGTGGAAGAAGTGAATGAAGCATTTATCGAAGCGGCAAAGCATCCCATGTGGCAAAATGTCTTGCAAGTCACGAATGATCCGATTGTTTCTTCAGATATTATCGGCAACCCGCATTCATCAATTGTCGACTTATCCTTGACCCAAGTCGTGGACGGGGATATGGTAAAAGTCATTGCCTGGTATGACAATGAATTTGGATATTCAAACCGCTACGTCGAGCAAGCAATATTGATAGGAAAAGAGTAAAATGTATTTCTTAGTGGTAATAATAATTATAGTTTTCGCTGACATATTCGTACAATATCTCTATTTATTTTGGCTTTATAAATTAGGTCAGTATGTAAAAATACACTATCCAGACAGGTATCAAAAGCAGCTGGTACCACCCAATTCCGGTAACAATCAACGACCATTTCCTTCCAATTTAAGTTGGATGGGGTATCATAGTTCTATGGGTAACACAGGACCCTTAAGAAATATTGAAAATATCGCGGAGGCCGAAAAAGATGAATATTTATCTTCAAAAGCCAAATTTATATCAAAGATGCAGGATCTACTATCCATCTCTCTGATAATATTTATTTTTATAGTGCTGATTGGAGTCGCTGTGTTATATAATAAAATTTAAATAATTAACTAAGAAAAAATTTATGGTACTCATAATTTTTGTTCTGATCGGGGTTGGGTTGATGTTTGTCCCAAGTGTCAGTTTGTCGGCAAAGTCAGAATTGCGCCGGCCGAAGACAATTATTTATGGCATTATTTTGATCGTGGCGGCTGCCGTGACCCGATTTTTATCAAGCACGATAGATATCCGCGGCGGCTACCCAGTGTCTTGGCTTCTGTCTTATGCGATTCCGATTATCCTGGGCATTGGTTCGGTAATTTTCCTCAAACAGCCGAAAATGATTGATCCGACTGCTGTTCCTGGGATGCAGCCGGCCAAAAGTAGTACGGATAACATAGCGAATGTCTTAACTTGGATTATTCTCGGGGTGATAGGTTTGGGTGCACTTTACTTGGTGTATAAAATGTTTATCAATCATTAAAAAAAGAGTAATGGGAAATTCCAACGATCCAATTTTTAAGGTGCCGGAGATTAATCCCGCGGATCCGGCGCACAGAAACTGGTTTGTGCGGCATATTTTAGCCGAGGTTCTTGGAATTGCAGTCGTAATTGCTTTGGGTGCCACTGCTTACTATTGGCAGGCAACCAGCTCTCCACTGCCCAAATTCGAGCCGGTCAAACACAAACAGAATTCCACCGCCAACTGGAAAACTTATACTAACACAGAATACGGTTTTAGTTTCAAGTATCCAAATGACTTCAATGTTTATGCAGATGACCCTACATTCATACAAATTATTCGTCCCAAAGATCCCAATAAAATTACAGACAACATGACTATTCGGGTTTGGGATAATAAAGCAAATTTGTCAGTAATTGATTGGTGGAATAAATATGGACCATATGCTCCACCAAGGACTTCAGCTGGATTAAAACCTGATACCTTTCCAATTAAAGATATTATGGTCGTTGATGTCAAAGGTGTTTTTATTGAAGGATCAGAAGGAGTGCTGGCAAATTATCTTATTTTGCCCGCAGATAAAAATAAGATATTGGAAATAAATTTAATGATGCCTACGAACCAAATCATTTCCACTTTCAAATTTATAACAACACCACCGGGTAACCCTCTAATCAGTTCAATCAATTCTTTTGCTAAATGTGCGGCAGCAGGATATCCAATTATGCAATCGTATCCGGAACAATGTAAAACTCCTGATGGCTTAACTTTTGTAAAACCTGAAGGTGTTTGCATTCAAGTAATGGCCCAGGCAAAAAATCCAGTAACCGGCGAAATTCGAGAATTTCCAACACCTTGTGATATTCCGGTAGGATGGCAGAAAACATCTTCATGATCAAAATCAGAACATCTGTAACAAAAGAAACACTATGGAAATAAAATTGAAACAAGTAGAAACAGGATTTTGTTTCCACAATATTTCGCGTCAGCATATTTCTATTATGTTTCCAAATTTATGATAAAGAGTATTACCTCAGTTAAAGTCACTGGTAGGCGCGTGATTGTACGCGCTGGTTTTGATGTTCCATTGCGGAAAAATACTCACACGCAGGAATGGGAAGTGGCGGACGATACTCGCATTACTGACGCGATTCCCACGCTCAAGTATTTGATCGAGCAGAAGGCTAAGATCATCATCATCTCTCATTTGGGGCGTCCCGAAGGATGGGATATGGATAAAGGCCTATGGCCGGTTGCGCAAAAATTAGCTGAACTTTTGAATTATAAAGCAGTAAAAATTACTGACCGCTTGCCTGACTATTCAGTTTCTCATGTAAATTTTTTGGGCGAAGATATTACCAAGAAAAATTATTCAGAAATAAGCAAAAATCTACCTGCCGGCGATATTTTATTTTTGGAAAATTTGCGATTTTATGCTGGTGAAAATGAAAATGACGACAAATTTATAGAAATTCTGGAGAGCTTTGGCGATGTATTTGTCGAAGAAGGATTTCCTGTCGCACATAGAAAAGAATCTTCCACTTACGGTTTAGCTCTAAAACTGCCACATTATGCAGGAATCGCTTTTTTGAAAGAAATTCAATCCTTGCGTAAAATTCTTCATCAGCCCCAGACCCCGATGATAGTGATCATGGGCGGCGCTAAGATCGATGATAAAGTGGAAACTCTTCACAATTTGGCTAAGAATGCGACCAAAATTATTCTAGGCGGTGCTATAGCCAACACTTTTTTTAAAGCCATAGGTTATGAGGTCGGCAGGTCAAAAATTTCGAATGTCGCGCTGGCAAAGGAATTGTATCGACAATATCGTGAAAAGATATTTTTGCCTATCGATGTGGTGGTCGCCACGGACCTCGAAGCCAAACCGAGATTGGTGAAACTGGATAAAATCAGGGTGAACGAATCGATTTACGATATCGGACCACAGACCATCAGTAAGATTTCCGAGATTATCAAAACCGGCAAGACTCTGGTTTGGAATGGACCTTTTGGCGTGTTTGAAAACCCCAAGTACGCATTTGGCAGCAAGGCGATCGCCCATGCTTTTGCAGCGCAGTCAAAAGGAAAAGCTTTCGGCGTTGTGGGTGGTGGTGAGACTGTGGAATTGATCAATCAAGCTAAGGTTGGGCAATTTGTAGATCATCTGTCCACTGGGGGTGGCGCTATGTTGGAATTTTTAGCCGGCAAGGAACTGCCAGCAATTAAGGTTTTAGAAAATTAATGAGTTTTACTCCATATAAAAAATTAGTTCTCATTGTTCTTGACGGGTTTGGTATTGCCACTTCTTCTCATGGTAACGCCATCACTATGGCTAAACCCGAGGTTCTTGATTTTTTGATAAATAATTATCCGGCAACTACGCTGCAAGCTTCAGGTCCCACTGTCGGTTTGCCCTGGGGCGAAATGGGCAATTCCGAGGTCGGACATTTGAATATGGGCGCAGGTAGAATCGTGGCTCAGGATTTATCCAGAATCACTTTGGCTATCGAGGACCGGAGTTTTTTTAAGAACGAAAAATTTTTGGAGGCGGTGGAGCACGTGAAAAAGAACGATTCTGCTCTGCATCTGGTAGGTTTGGTCAGTCCCGGCGGCGTGCATAGTTATGACGAGCATCTATATGCATTGCTGGGCCTGGCTTCCGAACACGGACTAAAAAAAGTATTCGTGCACATGTTTTTAGACGGACGAGATACGCCGCCGCAAATAGCGCTCGATAGTCTCAACACATTAAACCGAAGAATGGCCACCTATGATGTGGGACGAATCGCAACTGTGGCCGGCCGATTTTATGCCATGGATCGCGCAGAGCACTGGAATCTGATAGAGCAAACTTATCGCTGTATGGTATTTGGGGAAGGCAAGACTACTACCTCTGCCCAGGCCGCGATCGAAAACAGTTACAATGAACATATTTATGACGAAATGGTGGTCCCGACTGTGATTTTGCAAGGGGATACTGGCAAACCGGCTTTGGTTTCCGACAATGACGCAATGATTCATTTTAATTTTCGATCTGATCGCGCGCAGCAGCTGGCTCGTGCTTTTGCTGAACCGAATTTCAACAAGTTCAGCAAGCCACCCAAGCAATTTAAAAATCTGATGGTCGTGACCATGACTGAATATGATCGCGATCTTCCGGTGAAAACTGCTTTTCCGCCTATGGAAGTGGTGAATGGCTTGGCGGAAACCATCAGCAAAAAAGGATTGCGCCAGTATCATATTGCGGAATCAGAAAAATACGCGCATATTTCGGTTTTTTTCAACGGCGGTGTGACCAACCCTTTTCCCGGCGAAGAACGAAAGATCGTAACATCGCCTGCGTCCAATTATCAAAATTACGTGGATGTGCCGGAAATGTCCGCCCTCCAGGTAACTGAAGAATTATTAGGCAACCTTTCCGGGAATTTTAGTTTTTATCTGGCGAATTTTGCCAACCCGGACATGGTCGGCCATACCGGAAACCTGAATGCCTCGATAAGGGCGATAAAAGTAATCGACGGATGCATAAAAAAGATATCCGACGCCTGCCTAAAGGAAGATATTTGTCTGATCATAACTGCTGATCATGGAAATATTGAAGAATTACTGGATGTAAAATCCGGAGGCATTGATAAGGAGCATTCCACCAATCCCGTTCCGTTTATTTTGGTCGCCAATCAGTTTAAAAGAAAAAAAACGAAAGAAGACGGAATTGTCTCCTTGGCGGGCGTAATACCTGTAGGGGTACTATCCGATGTGGCGCCAACAGTGCTAGAATTGATGGGTATAGACAAGCCGGCTGAAATGACAGGCATAAGCCTGCTTGCTCAGTTGATTAATCAGTCGAATTCATGAACATCAAAAAGAAGATTTTAATCGTAGATGATGACGAGCAACAACGGGAGTTGTATGTCGATCTGTTTAAAGATAAAGGGTTCGAAGTTGCATCCGCTGAAGATGGTCGGCAGGGATTAGATATGTCATTAAAAGCAAAACCGGACTTAGTTTTTACCGGAATTATTATGCCGTGGATGGACGGATTTGAATTCATACGGAATTTGCGAATAAATCCACTGACGGCGGAAGTGCCAGTAATAATGTTTTCGCATTTGGGACGCGAGGAAGATCGGGAGAAAGCTAAAAAATTATCTAATGTAACATTTTTCGTAAAAGGGATAGATGGCCCTGCAGATATTCTAAAGAAAGTGCAAGAGCTGGTTGATGGTTCAAAATAAAATTTCGGCCCCGCATGCGGGGTCTTTTTTATTTCATTACAGGAAACCCCGGGCTTTAGCCCGGGGATGAATGGCTTAACATGCGATTAGCATGTTAAGCTGTTAGCATGAGAATTCGGCAACTAAACCATAGTGTTTATCAGATCCAGTATCACATTGTTTGGGGCACAAAATACCGTCGCAAGATCCTCAAGCACTATGTCCGATCTGAACTGATCAAATTCCTGTATGAAGTCCAAAGACAGTATCCTGATTTGTATTTTGATAATATCAACACTGGTGATGACCATGTCCATATT
>DASWFI010000061.1:0-2314 GCA_036394315.1 Patescibacteria group bacterium | reverse complement strand
TCTACTTCTATGAAGGAGGATAGGCTGGGGAACTAGTCACACCCAAGTGTAATTTCCTAGAGGAATCACCCTAGATAGAACCTGTTTGAAACCTAGAATATTCAGCCAGTGCTCACTCTGGAGCCTTTAACCAACTGCCAGGTGCAAACAAAGAAATTCTCAATCTAGAGACTTTATCTCTGTAAGGGTAACACAAGGTACTCGCACAGGAGAAGTCTAGCACTCAGACCACACTCAAAAGAAAGAGGGAGGGGATCTCAAAATCCGAAAATATGATATGATGTGGAATATACAAGTCCCCTGCCAGATTATAAAGGATCTGGCTATCAGACTGTAAATATTAGAAGCCCCTGATGCTAAGTCCACGTTCACAGCCACTGCCATGTAATATCCAACCCTACAAGTTAAAATCAAGAGGCAAAACAACTTCCCCTTGATTCCCCCCTAACCAAACTCGCTTTTCTACCCCAAAACCATCCCAAATACCTCTGGAAACGCATTGGAACTGAGGGAGGACTACCTATGTTCAAGGTCGAGCGATTAGATCGAGGATTCCCCATAAGGAAGGCGCCAATATCCGTGAATATATCCGGGTGGAGCAATTCCGGTATTATCCGACGTCCTCGGCGAGTTCTGCTCCAAACTTCTCGTAATGTACAGCGTTGGATTCTCCTGGTGAATGGCTTTCCGTGAGTACCAGATACGTCCAGAATCCAACAAGTAGAAGGGAAGATATTGGAAAAACCAGATGGAGCCTTATATTGACCCGGCTACCTCTGTAATTTCCATATTGATCTTGAATGGAAAAGTCCGTTCCCCTTCCGCGAGAAGCCATAGCAACGTCTAAGGTATTCGTACGTCGCCAATCGGGCTACCAGAAGGCCTAGGCAGGGAAATAAAGGCTAATCCCCCTCAATGTCTAAATCCGTAAATCTTGTTCTTGGATTTTCTCCGCAGCTACTGAACTGTTTGCCACGATCTCAACGGCGTTGTATTCCTTTCAGAAATACCTTTCCAACGATGTATAATACGTCCCAGTGCTCTCGGGGGATTCCGAATAAGAGCGATTCTGAACAGAAACAAGATAATTTCTATTACTCGTCCCCCAAGGCAGCTACTGACATGGGAGTGTCATCGTCAGAATCGCACGATTTAACCGCATTTTATGAGATGTTAACAGCGAGTTTTGGAGTACTTTCCCAAAATACTGGATTTTATCCCTCCTTAGATAGGATTGTTGAGACCACACTTGGACCCTTGAATCTGGGACCTGGAGGCAGGTCTTACAATGAACCAATATCCTGCCTACACCAGACAAGCACAGCAATGTCCTGTTTGTCTTGTTGTACATGAAGGGAGGATCTGCAGGCCCCTGGGCCACACAGAAAATCAACTCCATCCTCTACCCAGCCAATATGGTGTAGGCAGGATATTAGTCCCATGCACAAATTGCCTATACAGACTGGTTTTGACCCTCCAGACATACCATGCTCATTACAAGTCCGGAATCCTGTGATCAGGGTGCTTTTTTGATTGGATTTCCAGAAGCACTCCAAAACCTGCTTTTGACATCTCGTAAAATCGAGTAAAAGCGTGTGATTCTGACGATGATACTCCCATGTCAGTAGCTGCCTTGGGGGATGAGGAACAGAAATTCTCTTATTTCTGCTCATAATCGCTCTTATTCGGAATCCCCCGAGAGCACCGGGACGTATTATACATCGTTAGAAAGGTATTTCTGAAGGGAATACAACACCGTAGAGATCGTAGCAAACGGTTCAGTAGTTGCGGAGGAAATCCAGGAACAAGTTTTATGGATTTAGACCCTGAGAGGGATCTGCCCTTGTTTCCCTGTCTAGGCATTCTGGCAGCCTGATTGGCGACGTACGACTACCTTAGACGTTGCTATGGCCTCTGACGAAAGGGGAACGGACTTTTCCATTCAAGATCATTATGGAAATTACTGAAGTATCCGGGTCAATATAAGGCTCTATCTGGTTTTTCCGTTATCTCCCCTTCCACTCATCGGATTCTGGACGTATTTGATGCTCACGGAAAGCCATTCACCAGGAGAATCCAACGCCATAGGTTTCAAGAAGTTTGGAGCAGAACTCGCTGAGGACATCGGATAATACCGGAATTGCATCACCCGGACATATTGACGGATATTGGCGCCTTCCTTATGGGGAATTCCCGATCCAATCGCTCGACCTTGAACGTAGGCAGTCTTCCCTTAGTTCCAAGACGTTTCCAGAAGTATTTGGGATGGTTTTGGGGTAGAAAAGCGAGTTTGATTAGGGGGGAATCAAGGGGA
>DASWFI010000060.1:0-2477 GCA_036394315.1 Patescibacteria group bacterium | reverse complement strand
TATTTACATAGGTGGTTCCTGTCTTCCACATCTCACGTTTAGTCTGGTTGCCTTTAGTCACACCGCCAAGGGTTTGGAGATCATAATAATACCTATCTTCTTTAATTTTATTCAAACTACGGTCATTAACCGTAACGTCATCGACTAATCCTACAATGAAGGCACTGACGTTGGATGCATAAGCATAAGTCGTAGTAAAATCATCTGTTCCTACATCAGTAAATGTCCCGTCATCGTTTCCATTGACTTGGCCATACTCAATTTTGGTAAGTATGTTACCTGTGGCGTTATCGTACGTATAGGCTTCAGCTTTATCTTTATGAGTTGCTAGACCGTCATAAGTCAAATCAAGTTTCTGATCCAGCTTTACAAATCTCCGGCCACTACCTAAATCAAAATCATTCCATTTATTTATGGTTTTGGAATAAATAGTGCCGGTTGAATTTGCAATTTCAGTTCTGTAGATTTTATCAATTTTGTATCCATTATCGTTGTATTGGCCGCGACTCGCGTCTGTTCCGGTTCCTGTATGATAAAAATTCTTTTTGGTATTGTTCGCGGAATCAGTTGTCACGATGTCGGCAAACCCTCCCAACCTCCGGTCTAAATAAGTATTGTAATAATACTTACCGCCGTCATATTGATAAGTTGTAGTCTGTGTTACTGAACCGCTGTTGTTGAAGATCTGATAAACAGCTGGGAGTTCAAAGGGCAGATTTGGGTTAGCTATGGTATTTGATCCAGTTCTATACAACGGAGTTTCTTTATATATAACGCTCGTTGTCCCACCTTGGTTGTAGATGATTTGACTAAGCATATCGTCTTGGACACCGGTCCCTAAAAACAGATGCTTTTCGTATAGTGGAACGCCGCTGATGTCTCCGACTTGAGCTGACTCTAACAAATCAACCCTGCCATCACCATTTATATCCTGGGTTTGGAAATTCCAAATTTGAGGCCGAGTTGAATCATTGTTAACAAATATAGTTGGAATCCTCCAAGCTGTATCCTCCCTCCATCCATTTCCGGTATTAAGGTAAACATGCTTTTCATATATCGGCACCCCGCTGGTGTCTCCTGTTTGAACTGCTTGAACTAAATCTGGCAGGCCATCCCCATTTGCATCAAAAATTCTGACACCTGAATCTTTTCCTGGACAGGTTATGTAGTCCATAAAGTGTACGGGAAGACTGGCGGTCCAGGTAGCATCTTCAACCCATGTACTGCCCGTATTTAAATAAACATGTTTGGTCCAAATTTGACTGTAAACGTCAAAGTAAGATTGCACTATATCCGCCAACCCGTCACCGTTGACATCAAACATGCGGACACCCATTTCTTTCTGACAAGAACCATTTTCCACGAAGTTAACAGGAATAGCTGAACTCCAAGCAGCACTCTCGCTCCAACCACTACCAGTATTCAAATAAACATGCTTTTCATATATCGGCACCCCGCTGATGTCTCCGACTTGAGCTGACTCAACCCAATCAATCATTCCATCCCCATTTACATCAACCAGTTGGAAGTCCCAATTTTGCGGTACCCTTGTATCTATGTTTGAAAAAATGGTAGGGATACCGGCAGTCCATGCACTGTTCTCTACCCATCCGTTGCCAGTGCCTAGATAAACGTGTTTGGCATAGATAGGCACCCCACTAGTGTCCCCGACTTGAGCGGCTTGCACTAAATCCATTATTCCATCTCCATTGGCGTCGAAAATCCTAACTCCAAGATCCACCCCACAGCCAGTGCCATTATATTGTATAAAGGATACTGGCACTATCCAAGAAGTATTTTCAGTCCAGCCGCTTCCAGTATTCAGATAAACATGGGTAGTTGTACCTAGATAAACGTCGTAATACGATTGCACAATGTCCGGCAAACCATCTCCATTAGCGTCAAACACACGTACAGCATTATCCTTCTGGCAAGTCCCATTTTCAACAAAATTAAGTGGAATTGTCCAAGAAGTATTTTCTGTCCAAGTAGGGTTAGTGGTATTTTGGTAGCCAAATTGTGTGGGAGGTAATGTGGCGATGTTTAGTAAATCATCCCTTCCGGATTCAGTAATATTTTGCAAGAGAGAATTATAGCCATTGCGCCCTGTTGCATAAGAAAGGATATATTTTTTTACCCAGGATAAGTTAACCAAAATGTCGATTTCATTGATACGATAATTTGTTTTGACTAAAAATCCTGTTTTATATGACGAACTTGTATCAGTGCGACTTTGTCTTAAAAAATCAATTTCAAAAATACCACCTATGGTCCCATTACCTGTATAAACAACCGATGAAGGATAAATTTGACCAGTATCTTTGTAATAGTTAAACGCAATATAGTTGTTGTTCGTATCTCGGACTTCCTGAAGCATCCATTTATATATTTTGGTTGAGTCCAGTGGATTATCTTGTCTGGAGGAAGCAGCAGACCCAAATGTATACTTAGTTCCTTTTTTATCGTAAACAACCCAA
>DASWFI010000059.1:0-1935 GCA_036394315.1 Patescibacteria group bacterium | reverse complement strand
AACCAAGTTTTGTTCAGTAATTTGGCGATTAGTTCTTTAATTAGGGGTAAAGGATATTTATTTTGGACTGTCCATTCATTTAATTTGCGGTAGTCTTGGACTGGTCGCAACTTTCCATCCTTTTTCTTAATAAAGAAGAAGGGTGATGAATAGGGAGATTTGGACGGTCGAATATATCCTTTTCGTAAATGATCTTTTAGGAATAGATCTAGAGAATCTTGTTCTCCTGGGGCTAAGGGGTATAATTTGCAATCAAGGGTCTTAGGTGCGTCTGGCTGAAGATCTATAGCGTGATCCCATGGTTTTGTTTTAGGGAATCGTTGCGCTGCTTCTTCACTAAATACTTTATGATATTTGTGATATTCTTTCGGTACTTGTTTATGCCAGGGAAGGTCCTGTTTAGGGGCTTTCCTTATTGCAAGTTGTGTAGCGACGGTGGTACGTTTGATCCATTGTTTAAATTGATCAACTTTCGCTTTGATCTTGCTTTCGGGTTTGTCTGGATTTGTGGATTTCCTGACTTTTGCAATATCTTCTGTAGAGGCCCAAAGGGTGCCTTTAATATTGCCTTCTGTCCAGTTAATCTCTGGATTTGTCGCCTGGAGAAACGGATATCCTAATATCATGTCGTCTTCTCCGAGATCTAAGATAAGGAATGTCTGGATTTTGCGTTTGAGTTGACCATTAATTTTAAGATAGGCAATCTCAAAATTAACTAGTTCTTCAATGTTGCCATTCCGATTCTTCGTTCCATCTACATTGCGTACTATCTTGGGTTTGCTTAAAGAGTGTGTGGGTATACTATATCGGGAAATAAATGAGGGGGAAATGAAGTTTTCTGTGGCGCCACTATCAATTAGTGCTCGTGCTTCGGCCGCTACTTTCGAAGTAAACATTTGTACTTTTGCTTTGATTGATCGCTGCTTTGGTACAAATGCATCACTAGGAAAGATTGCCCTGATCATGGCCGCTTGATTAGGGCTATTTAAAAATTTACGCCTTGATTCTTCATTTCGAGAACCCACTGTTCTCTTTCTTCTTCTGTGAAGCGTGCAGTACGCTCTGCAATGCTTGGAATGTCTGTTACTGTTTCAATTGAATCGTCTTCATTGGTGTCAAGATTGCTTTCGTCTTCAGAGTCTGGTATGGCTCTGATTTTAGCTTGTTGGCGCAGTGCTTGGAAGCGCTGCATCTGTTGTTCTTGACGCTTTCCTGATTTCTTAAATCCAGGTTTAGATCTCGGTTGAGGGCGATTTTGAGTTTTCTTGAAGGGACATTCTCTTGCCATATGTCCTCTTCGACTACAATTAAAGCATCTTCCTTGATCTCGATGCCTTCGCTTATCTTCTTCAGTATAAGCTTTATAAATTTGTGTAAAGACAGGTGGATCGACATCCATTGGTGCTGTCTGATCATTAGGATGACATCTAGGTCTTCCATTCTGTTGTGGGGTTTGCCATTGAAACCATTTCTTTCCTGGATGTAGCATCGCCTGCTTGCGTGCATACTTTCGTTGTTCTGTTCGTGCTGCATCGATCCATCCATCCATGGTATCTGGAGGGGTGTCTCGACTAAGGATTTTCTCAAGTAGATCATACTTGAGTCCTCGAGCGAACTTATCTACTGTAGCTGCTGCATCTCTGCTAAAGCCTGCTCGGGTTGCCAGATGATTAAATGTGGCTATATAACTGTCAAGATCGTCTTTATTCATTTTGAGATCTTGCAGTTTATGATAGGCGGTAGCTTGTGCTGCAGTATCAGTAAAGGTGCGATTGAACGCTGTTAAAAATTGTGTCCAATGTTCTTCTTCGTCTCGTGCGTGGGTATTGAGTCGATCATTGAGTGCTGTAACTTGATCTCTCACCCAATCTTTAATGTTATCTCCGCACATAAGTGATAGCGCATAGAGACCTCTTAGATAAGGAGTGGCCATTA
>DASWFI010000058.1:0-2753 GCA_036394315.1 Patescibacteria group bacterium | reverse complement strand
CAAGCTGCTAGACAGTAGGCTTAACGAGTCAAACTTAAAGTATTGAAGAGAAAAAGTCCTTTAAGTCACAAACTGAGTTCTATCTTCCTCCTTGCTCTTTGAAAGCAATTTCCGATCATTTCTGGGTATCTCTTCATCGGCAAACATTGCCAAGTAATCGGAATAAACAAATCGCCTATTTCGTTGGTACGCATCCATCTGACGAAGGAGACCTATCTCTTGAAACTTTAATACGAGCCTATTTGCATTTTGATAGCTTAGTCCAGTTACCGTAGTAACGCCATTAGCTGTAATGATTGGCCTTTTATATAAATATTCAAGTAGTTGATAAGCAGGTCCAGCAGAACGAGGAAAGTTAGTAGCAATAACTCCCCGATGCCTTTCCCTTAGCAGTACAATATTGTTCGCAGTCGTTGTCGCTTGCCGCGCGACTTCGTTCACACCTTGTAGAAAGAACTTCAGCCATGACTCCCAATCACCTTCATCACGTATCTTCTGAAGATATCCGTAATATTCAAATCTATTTGCTTTGAAAAAGTACGATAAATAGAGCAGTGGTCTACGCAAAACTTCTTCGGAACAGAGTATAAATGTAATAAGCAACCTACCCATACGCCCATTACCATCGAGAAATGGATGTATCGTCTCAAATTGAGCATGCACCAAGCCCACTTTTAATAGAAGAGGCAAGGAAACTTCTTTATGAATAAATTTTTCGAGATCGTCTAATGCTTTATCCATATCTGTGGGGGAGGGTGGCACAAATTTGGCTGTTTCTTTCGTATCTCCAGGGTTTCCAATCCAATTTTGCGAACTACGAAATTCACCAGGTTGACGATCGGCTCCCCTTACTCCTTGCATCAAAAGATGATGAATCTCACGGATAAGACGAAGCGAAATCGGAATTTTGTCAAGCTGCTCAAGACCATAGTTCAAAGCATTAATATAATTGATGACCTCTTCAATATCTTGGGGATTTTCAGGAAAAGCGGCATCTGCTTCAAACGCTAGAACATCTATAAGAGATGCCTGAGTTCCTTCAATCTGACTTGAAAGTACTGCTTCTTTGTTCACATACATAGCAACGAAAAGGTCAACATTAGGTAATGTTGTACTCATACCATCCAGACGCCCTAAAGCCATATCTGCTTGCGATAGTAATAAGATCATTTCATTATCTAGCTGAATAGGTGGATCAGGCGGTAATGGTTTTGGTACAAAAGCTTTGTAACCTCCAATCTGGCTAACATAGCTCCCCGCACGACCATAATTTTTACCCTTATTATTGTTATCAGTCATTACCAAGCTCCTTATTATCACTAAGCACCTTGAAACATTAATAAAGAGGATAACCTACATCCATATTAATGTTAGCGTTAACGCCAAGCTCCTTATTATCACTAAGCGCCTCGAAACATTAATAAAGGTAGCACAAAACTTCTCTCTAGTCACTATTTCACAGAAAACAGTACCGAAAAAAGCGGGCATATCCATAGATAATTGTCAAGCTATAGACACTTCCGCTTAACGCTTAATCACTCATCCCAATAGCCAACACCAAACACCTCAGTAGAACCGCCAGTATCAGCCCGTAAAGGTGAATGTTTCTCATGCGACTTCTTCAAATGATCTATTGTCAGAGAAGCATACTTATTCGTCATATGAAGTGTTGTATGTCCCATCTGACGCTGGACATCTAATGGACTCCTACCATCAGCTAATTGTGTAGTTGCCATATACCGACGAGCATTATGGGCAGACACCCGCTTATCGCCTATCCCCGTCCTTTTCTTCAATCGTCGCCAGAGCGCAGCCACACCCCAATAAGCAACGGTTTAACTTTCTGTATCAGTCATCTCTAAAAAATTGTTCAACAGGAAATGGCAAATCGGGCAACACTCGTGAAGGCAGTATCGCTTTCCCTCGAAAGATGCCGAGTGAGTGGTATTCATCAGCCTTCAACACTAACACCTCGATGGTTCTTGCTTCAGGATTCGCAATCCAATACTCTGACACCCCACCCTTAGCATAGGCGTCTTGCTTCTCACGTCGCTCATACCCTATTGTGCCTGGAGAAGAGACCTCAATCACTACATCAGGTGCTCCAATAACATGTGTTTCTGTAATTTTCTCTAATCCTGCATTCAAGATAACAAGTAGATCAGGTTGTAGAACCACATCGGGAGCCAATTCGACATCAAGTGGGCCAATAAATCCTTGCCCCGAGCGGATAGAGTGGACATAACCTAAGAGATAGTACGCAAGTAAGCCAACAACTGTTTGGTGTAACAGCCAGGGAGTAGGTATCAAATAGAGGACGCCATTGACGATCTCATAGCGTTTCCCATCATCGAGTGCTGCATAGTCACGATAGGTCCACTGCCCTTGTTTGGGGCCTGGAACCCCATCAGCACGACTAATCATGGGCAGTCTATCAGGAATAGATGTCATAATTACTGGCCTTTTGTACAAGAAAGTGGTTACAACATTATGGCTATTCTCAAAGGGGATTTTGAAAAAGGAAATCAGCCGTTCCCAAACACACTTTGTGGAGTTTAAGATGAATGATAAGCTCATCAATAAAAACGCTTAGAGCGGCTTGCTGAGCCGATTTAGAAGTAAAAAAGTGGGCGACAAGGGACTCGAACCCCTGACCTACTGCGTGTAAAGCAGCCGCTCTAACCAGCTGAGCTAGTCGCCCAATGTGCAAATGCATACAAGGAAAAACAACAATAAAGAAGGGGTGCCCTCGA
>DASWFI010000057.1:0-3750 GCA_036394315.1 Patescibacteria group bacterium | reverse complement strand
ACCCAAAGATAGAACTACAGATCAATTGGAACAAGAAGGCTACATTCTTATAGACTTAGGTAACAGTAGATTTGACCATCATAAGTTAGGGCCGGAAAATATCAAAATTTCTACTGCTCATATGGTGGCCCAATATCTCGGTATCCAAGATCGACCTGATTTACAAAAAATGTTGGAGTTTGCCAGACGGGACGATTTGCAAGGCAAGGGAACGATGTCTACCGATACGATTGATAGAACTTTCGGCTTATCGGGTTTGCTCACCACTTTGAATAAAGGGCTGGGTGATAATCCTCAAAAAATACTCGATGTAGTCCTGACCATGTTGACCGCACATCTGATCGAAGAGAACAAACGATACGAATTAATGCCCAAAGAATATCAGGAATTAAAAATGCAAGGCAAGATTAAGGAATTCAATACTCCACACTTGGGTACACAGTTAAATATAATTTATATTGAATCAGATAACGCAGGCATGGCGGGATACTTAAGAAGCCGGGCAGTAGGTGCAGATCTAGTCATTCAAAGGGCTTCTACCGGACATACTAATTTTGTCAGCCGACAGCAAGCACAATTACAGTTAAAAAAATTATCCAGATTACTCAAGTTGAAGGAAGCGGAAAAGAACGGTATAGCATTAACAGATTCGCAAGAACTAGAAAAACCAGGACGGACCGATAAATTACCTCACTGGTTCTACGACAGCAGAGCGAATACTATTCAAAACGGTGGCTTAAGCCCACAGGGAATTCCACCAACCAAGCTGACCTACAGAGAGATCGAACAATTAGTAAAAGATGGGTTAAACATTCAAAGAGAAGAAAGATTTACAAAAGATAACCCGTATAAAGTTTCAAAAGGAAAAGGTGTTGTCTTTATAGACTAAGCTAAAATTCAAAACAAAAACAAACAGCCACGCTGGATCTTGGAATTTAATTCTAGGATGCAGCGTGGCTGTTTCCCTGGTCAGGGGAGCGCAGCTCTGTACACAACTGACCCACCTCGAAAGGGTGTTCATTACATCGGAGGACAATATGTTTCCGCACACCGTCTACCTTCGCCCGAACCCTCGGTTACCCAAGGTCATCGCACTCGGCGTGCTCCTCGACTACATCCGCCAGAAGGGCGGAACGTTGCCGCAGGTGCACATGGTGCCGGCGGACGAGCAGAGAGCAGGCACGGGCATCTACCAGCTCGACTGCGGCCCGAACGAGTACCGCGAGCGTCACTACCTCAGCGAGTTGGCGGTGGTCATGAAGGACTTCGGCATCCCGATGGATCGGGTGCTGATGGGTCTCGACAAGGACATGGCCGCGCACAACAAAGGCGTGTCCCTGCAGGAGAAGAAATCCTTCTTCTTCATGAACCACAGCTGGGGCTCTGCCGGCTGGTTCAGCGGTTGTGGCTGGCCACTAATCGAATCAGTGCCGAAGAGCCACTGGCGCTGGAACCCGCAGCTTCTCGAAGCGGATGAGGGACAGATCGTCCTCGGCGACAACGGACGGCCGAAGTTCGTGAAGGGCAGTAAACCCGAGGCGCTGACGGCCCAGAACTTTCTGGCCATGCAGCTCGATCTGATCCTGACGTTCCTGGCCGCCGAGCGGTTGGAACGTCCGGTGCAGATGTGGTCCGAAGGAGAGAAGATGAAGGGCATCCGCTCCATCCTCGAGGCCAAGTTCACCGGTTCGAACCTGCAGCAGCAGCGAGTGAAGAACGGGAACTTCCAGTTCCCCACGATGTCGGGCTACATCCGCAACCTGTGGGTCACTGGATCCACGGTGTACGAGATTCGGAACAAGCTCCGGCCGTGGCTGCGACTCTGGGACATCGCCGGCGACTGCTACATCGACGCCGATTCGGTCAAGCCCATGCTGCACAACAGACTGCAGAACGATCCGCCATCCTTCGGGGCGGCATTCGATCTGGGTCTGGACAAGTCTCCGGCTGCTGACGGCAATCCGTTGATTCATCAGCGGTGGCTGGCGAAGTCGAAAGACCACATCCAGCTCGTGATCGTGCGTCGCGAGACCGGGCACGTCGTGATCATCGTGCGTAAACCGTACGCTGACAAGATGGAGGGCCTGGCGAACAGACTCAATGGCATGGAGCTGGAACGATGGCACCTTCAGGGCATCGGGGTCTACAACGGGTCGTTCTCGCGCGTCGAGGTACTGCCGACGGAAATTCCGTTGGACGCCTTGATGCATATCGTTCACGAGGAGCTGACCGCTCTCTAGCTCAACGGCGAAACAAACCGACTTACCGGTTAAAGTAAGCTTATTACCGACCGCACACCATTACGAAAGTATTTGATGTGCGGTTTTTTCATTGTACTTTTATTTCAAGTGCGAACTTTTTAGAAGTTTAAATTCTGCAGCAGTTTCGCCACGGATAGTCTCATACAAACCGATTTCTTTGACCTGAAAACCAACATTTGAAAAATCCATACTTGGTGGCCGATAGTCTCGCATTGTTTTGCCGAGAGTAATATGAGGCTCATACTGAATTATATCTTGATGAAATAGGTTTATTTTTTCTAAATTATGTTCAAAATTTTCCCGCATGTGTGTCAAAGTCTCAGGATTTCCGATCAACAGACGCAATCTAGATTCTACGACTTTAAGATTGCGAAAACTTACTTTAAAAGAATTAAAACTATTTCCTATAAAATCCATTAAACTCTCTACGTATTTTATTGACTCGATAGGAGTATCACCAATAAATTTAACTGTTATATGAAAATTCTTACCAGGATGCCACTGCACACCTTGAACTTGATTCAATGAAGGAGTTAATTGTTCCGTAACACTACCTGGAACCTCAACAGCAATAAAAAGTCGTTTAGTATTTGTCATGGCTAAACTTCAAGAGGCTCGGGGTTTAATTTTTGAAAATCTTCCAAAGTATCAATACCAATTCCCATTCTGCTTTGGGCATCAGCACCTTTAGTAAACAACGTTAAATGGGGAAATTGTGGCTCAAGTTTTTTACCAATAATCTGACCTAGGGAGTTGCTAAAATTTAAAAGCTCTTTAAGATCTAATGCCTGAATAATTGTTTCTCTTTTACTACTTATTGTTTGACCGGTTGAACGATCTGTAAAATTATAATCTTTCGAAACTTTATAAAGCTTAGGTTTGGATGCTAGGGTCCAGTCAGTTCTCTGTATTAAGTTTTGAATCTCCTGCATCTTTCTCCCTCTCTGAGATCCTGGGAAAGCATTCAAAGCATTCTTTATAATCCTACCTTTTTTAAATCCAAAAATAGTAAGATGAAATTCATCTTTAGGTTCAAAACCCTCTTTAACAGCTAACGGCCCTATCTTTTCTGTATAAATTAATCTTTTATCTAAATCAAATAATATAGATCCGGAGTTTTGATCAAATCGAGGTGGTTTCAAAGCATCAAAAGCTTTTTCTCTTTCGATACTTTGGGTTTTCTGACTATCAAGCATTGAAGCTTCAGCAGCCTTTATTTCCTCGGGACTGGGTTCATAATAATCTCTTTTGAATTTCATAAATGCATTATAGCAAAAATAATTAATTGACCCCGATTGGCACAATACTGTATGCTCTGATCTACATGCGCTGGGTTTGACAAAGCTGACGTTTTATGCTATTATTGATAGTTGCGTACCCGCTCCAGCCCTTTCTGGCCTGGAAGCAATTCGAAGCTAGGGAGGGCTGGACGGGGCAGGCAACATAGGAATCCTATGTGCCACGCGACATAAAGTTCTTTTCTAAAAGG
>DASWFI010000056.1:0-1788 GCA_036394315.1 Patescibacteria group bacterium | reverse complement strand
CATGACCAATTTGATTGAGGAAAGGCAGTGCTCAAAGTGGCCTGTTGAAGATTGGACCCAAAAGACAATGGTGAAGAATTGGAAAGTCTGAAAGGTACATACAACAACAAGTTGAAGTTTCACCAGCCTCTCCATGCTCCCTACTAGCTCCTAGAGCTCTAAGAGCTCTCAGAGATTCCTGAGGATCTCTGCAATTCATCACAACATGGCCCACTTCATATCTGAATCTACTGTCCATGAATACCAGTACTCAATAGAACACTTTCCAGAAACTTCAAGTCTAATGTTATCTTGCACTGGCACTAACTATGACTTCTTCATATGGTCTAGAAGCTTTCATAGCTCCCTGAGCCTCTAGGAGCTCTGGACATCATTTCCTGATGTGATGATGGGTTGATGAGGAGGCAAAGTGTTGTTGAGTTCCATGTTGTGCTTTGCATCTTGGTCCACATGCATGTCACCATTGCTGGCAACAGAGCTGATGCCATGGGCTGAATTGGAAGTGTCGACAATGGCCAGCTGGCCCATTGTAGGTGGGATATTGGTCTGTTGTATGATCCACCTCCAGGTCCCAGATCTGAGGGTCCAAGCATTAATCTCAATAATCCTGTCTGAGGAAGGATAAAATCCCATATTTTTTTGGAAAGTACTCCAAAACCTGTCATTGATGTCTCATAAAATGCAGTTAATTCGTGCGATTCTGATGGTAATACTCCCATGTCTATAGTTGCCTTGGGGGATGAGTAATAGAAATTATCTTATTTCTGCTCAGAATTGCTCTTATTCGGAATCCCCCGAGAGCACCGGGACGTATTATACACCGTTGGAAAGGCATTTCTGAAGGGAATACAACGCCGTTGAGATCGTAACAAACGGTTCAGTAGTTACGGAGGAAATCCAGGAACAACTTTTACAGATTTAGACCCTGAGGGGGGATCTGCCCTTATTTCCCTGTCTAGGAATTCCGGCAGCCTGATTGGCGACGTAAGACTACCTTAGACGTTGCTATGGCCTCTGACGGAAGGGGAACGGACTTTTCCATTCAAGATCATTATGGAAATTACAGAGATAGCCGGGTCAATTTAAGGCTCTATCTGGTTTTCCCGATATCTCCCCTTCTACTCGTCGGATTCTGGACGAATTTGATGCTCACGGAAAGCCATTCACCAGGAGAATCCAACGCCGTACGTTACAAGAAGTTTGGAGCAGAACTCGCTGAGGGCGTCGGATAATACCGGAATTGCTCCACCCGGACATATTGATGGATATTGGCACCTTCCTTATGGGGAATTCCCGATCCAATCGCTCGACCTTGAACGTAGGCTGTATTCCCTTAGTTCCAAGACGTTTCTAGAAGTATTTGGGATGGTTTTGGGGTAGAAAAGCGAGTTTGATTAGGGGGGAATCAAGGGGAAGTTGTTTTGTCTCTTGGTTTTAACTTGTAGAGTTGGATATTGCCTAGCAGCGGCTGTAGACGTGGACTTAGCGTCAGGGGCTTCTAATATTTACAGCCTGATAGCCGGATCCTTTATAATCTGGCAGGGGACTTGTATATACTCCATTGAATCATTATTTTCGGATTGGAGATCCCCTCATCTTTCTTTTGAGTGTGTTCTGTGTGCTAGACTTCTCCTGTGTGAGCACCTTGTGTCAGTCTTACAGAGGTAAAGTCCTTAGATTGAGAATCCTTTTGTTTGCCCCTGGCAGTTGGTTTGAAGCTCCAGAGTGGGCAACCAGCTGAATATTCCAGTTCCAAACAGGTTCTATCTAGGGTGAATCTTCTAGGAT
>DASWFI010000055.1:0-7866 GCA_036394315.1 Patescibacteria group bacterium | reverse complement strand
AAACAAGTCAGAACTTCGTCGGAGCTGCTTCGACACGCTCCTCCTCGTTCGTAAAGTTCGCTTCGCTCCTTTACACCGCCGGGCAAAAAAATGCCCCCGCTCTAGGGAGCGGAGGCACTGCTGTATTCAATTGTGGAGGTGCCAGGACAAAATTCGAATCTTTTTTGGATAGATTTAAAAAATTGTGCCACACTAGTCGAACAAGGCATCCATGGTTACCGTTACCTGGACTGATTTGGTAGCATATTCATTAGACTGCACGCCAAAAGTGGTGACACATATAGCGTAAAAACCCAACTATCCCAAAAAGCCTCTAACCAATAGTCCATGCCTTTCTAGTATAACCGCCCAAAAAATACTATTTTACTCTTTAATACGTAAAATGACTATTCGCATGACTAAGATCCTCGCTTTTTTCCTGATAGCCAGCGCTTCAACATTGTTGGCAAATGCCCAGGATACAACCTATTTCAACCACTCCTGGCAGGAGACCAAGGCACAAAATGCACCGTATTACCGAACAAAGCTAAAAACAGATTCCGGATGGCAGGTAATAGACCACTTTCGATCCGGTAAAATTCAGATGAATGGATTTTACATAGATGATTCCTTCCATATCGCACAGGGTGAATTTGCCTGGTTTGATGATAAAGGAATTCCCAGCCACCGCTGTCATTACTTGCGGGGTAAGTTGGAAGGAACAGATACTTCGTATTATCCGGATGGTCGCAAGCAAGTAATTGGTCAAAATAAGGCGGGAGATAAGCAAGGGGATTGGATCGCGTATTATCCATCTGGAAAAATTGCTGGAAAAGCCAGATTCGATAAAGGGAAACAACTATCTACCTCTTTCTACCAGGAAAATGGATCCGCCAATAAGTCCGCCACGGTATTTATGAAAGAAGCTACTTACCCGGGCGGACAGCCGCAATATCTCCGTTTTTTGAACAAAACGATCCGATATCCGGATTCAGCCGTTATTCATGAGATCGAAGGTACTGTTTTGATACAATTTATGGTTACCAAAACGGGTAATATATCTGAGCTCACAGTGCTTGATCCTGTGGATAAATATCTGGATGAAGAAGCCCTGCGCGTTATGCGGCTTATGCGCGATTGGGAGCCGGCCATCATCGGGGGAGTTCCCGTAGATACCTATCATAAGCAACCTATTGTTTTTCACCTATGATATCCACCAAAATTCTATTCCTGCTTACGCTCCTGGCTGTTATGTTCGCCTGCAACACAAAGAAAAAGGGCGACAAAATCGTCAATATCGGTCTCGGTGACGTTCATCTGTCTAACCAGAAAGCTGAAAATGATTTTAATAAAGGCCTTTTTTATATACGCCAGGAAAATTATTCTGCCGCGAAACATTTCTTTTTACGAGCTGACGAAGAAAGTCCTAACACTCCTATGATATTAAACGCCATTGGGGACTGTATGGATAGAACCGATGACGCATTGCAAGGGTTTAGCTACTTTAAAAAAGCCTTAAAAATCGACAGCAGCTTTATGAATACATATATCAATTACGGATGCAGTTTAAACAACAGCCGTCGATTTGATGAGGCAGAAAAAATTTTTCGGCTGGGGTTATGTAGACGGCCATCCTCTAGCTTTCAAAGAAGCGCATTGTATTTAAATCTGGCGGACACATATTATCATCGAAGCCAAAATGACATGGCCCTTTCCCTATTAGACAGTGCTAAAGCTGGACTAACTAACCGCAGAATATACAACGAAATCGTCCAATTTGAAAATAAGATAAGACATAAGCCCTATCCGGAGCTGACACATTAAGGCTTGGCCCCTGCAAATGATTTTCTACCGATTACTCTTTTTATTACCTCTATTGATCTCCTTCCCATTCGTAGTAAGCTGCACAAACAAAAATGCCCCGCTCCTTTCAGGAGCGAGGCACAAATTCATCGGTGGAGGTGTAGGGATTACCTCCGCTGCCCTAGCGGTCACCTCCGGTGATCCTTTAGGGGGAGGCCCAATTGAAAAAAGAAGTGTCGCACTTCGTGCGTCATTTTTTATTCGCGTCCACTTTGGCAAGCAAGCTTGCCACGTTCCCGCAAATAAAAAATGCCCCTTTCGGGGCACTTCTTTTTTCAATTGTGGAGGTGGCAGGACAAAATTCGAATCTTTTTCGCACGGATTTATCTAAAATAGTTAACGTATATAATTGAATAATAACACTTTATACACTTTGCACTGTCCATTTCTATTTATTACCAAGGCCAATTTGACAAGAATGTGTACAATAACCATGATCTGAATAAATGTCTCTTTTCCACTGCCAGGATAAGCAGTTGCGGAGTGAATAATTGGCAGTTTTGAAATACCGAAATTAATTAGCCATTGACAATTATACGGGAGAAGTAAATTTTTAACCGAAAAAGAATTAATAAGCTGCCTTTTTGACCCTGAGCGAAGCAATGGCATAGAATTCGACTAATCTTGTCGCCTCTGTTAATGAATAGAGGGTGTATAGTTAAAGTTACGGGTTTGGTCCGGTTCCACCAAGAGGTGAGATAGCCAGGGACTCAATCCAGTGATAATCGGTGCAGTTGAATCGCCTCCACTTAGGAGGACAAGTAGTGTATAGAAGGTTATCGCCAACATAAGTACTATATTATTGTTCCATTTCCCCCTTAAGCCCTTTTCCAGGGGTTTTAAATGCTTCGAAAGCAATTTCGGATAACGCTGTTGTGTTAGTTGGAAGGAAGCAAACAGCTGAAGTGCCGTGGAGCGATTTCACGGACGAGTGAGGAGTACGGGTCCAGAAGGTGTAAGTCCTTCAAGGATTGGGGGGCGCGCTTAGTCGCGGCTTATTGTTAGCGTCCTGACCCATCTCCCTTTGAAACAGCAACCAAACTGCTACCTTATGTTATATACTTCGAGGGCGTGGGGACAATGGTGCGCCAAAATTGAGGAGAAAGACTCTCCCAAAACTTATGATCATCTCGATCGTCGCTCAAGCTTTGCTGAAAGAAAAGAAGCTATCCATGCTATCGTGTCTGATCCAAAACGGATGAAAGAACATGCTTTTCTGCCTCTGTTGAAGCTTATTATATCGACGCCCCGCTTCCGATACGTCGAAAAAGAGGGTAGAAAGGCCTTGGAAAACAAGGACCGGCCTATTTCATACGCTGCCCACTTGGATACCTATCTATATTCCTTTTATTCATTCACCTTAGGTCAATATTATGAGCAATATATTAAGACACATGGTATTGACTCTTGTGTATTGGCATACCGGTCTGACCTGGACGGTCATTGCAATGTTCAGTTCGCCCTAGAGATATTTGAACACATTCAGGCTAAAGGGCCATGTATAGCCATTGCCATGGATATCAAGGGATATTTTGATAATATTGATCACCAGATTCTCAAAGAAAAATGGAAAAAAGTATTGGGAATCAGCGAATTACCCCCTGATCAATATAAACTATACAGATCCCTCACGCAGTACGCCTATCTAAAAAAGAATTCCTTTTTAAGGCATTTCGGGATTAATCTTCGAAAAGATCCTAAGAAACCGTCCTTGTTGGATTACATCGAGGGGGATTCTTTCAATGCGAAGTTCGAAAAACTTCGGGAGTCCAAACTGATAGCCAGACATGCAAAACATGAATTGCTTCCAGATGGTCGAAAGCGGTTCTTTGGGATTCCGCAGGGGCTCTCAATCAGTGCCCTACTATCGAATATATATCTGATCGATTATGACCGACGGATGCAAGAGTTAGCGGCGAAAGAAGGCTTTATGTACCGGAGATATTGCGACGATATCCTGATCGTATGCGATCAAAAGAACTATACTCAGTTGGAATGGCTAGCGAAAAAAGAGATCGCCAAGCATCATTTGACAATGCAGGACAAAAAGATGGAGATCATTGAGTTCCGTTATAATTCCAAAGGTCGATTCAGGGCTTTTGACCGGAAGAAGATGAGAGCTGAAAAGCTCTCGGCTATGCCCAAACATAATGAACAATTGTATTATAAGCCTCTTCAGTACCTTGGCTTCGAATTCACTGGGCTGGATATTTTGATCCGATCGGGTAGTTTGTCAAGGTTCTATCGGAAGATGAAAGCCCGGATCAATAAGACAGTAACGATGGCCTATAGTAAAAATGCGAGGGGGACTAAGATATTCAGGCAACAGTTGCTGCATCGCTATACACACCTCGGGAAACAGAATTTTTACAACTATGCCCGCAGAGCTGCTAAGGACCATTATACCAATTCTATAGGGATAGTCAAGCAGGGCATGGGCTCTCCAGCCATCCGTCGTCAGCTCCGAGGCCATTTTAAAATCCTGGAGCATATCCTTCATAATAAAAACTGGCTTAGAGCAAGGCATAAAATCAACATGGGAGAGGCAAAAAAAGTCAAATTAATTTATTAAAATGAGTTTAACAATTTCCTTACATTATAAAGGAAATTCTTCTAACACTAAAATTAAAATGATGACTCCAGCAGAAATTGGCAGAAAACTTCATTCTCTCGTTTTAAAAAATTCTCATGATTTTTCGCCTCACTACAATTTATTTGAGAAAGATTTTATGGATTGGTACAATAAGTACGACGGTTTAAAAACAGATATACGGGTAGATTTGGAATCTGCTGAAAGTAACGAAATGATTAAACTTTCTGCATTGTTATCTGATTTCACCTCCGTTTTTCCTTACCATAAAGATAAGTTCCTTTACACGTTTGATCCAAAAGCGAAAGGAAGAAAAATTATAGGTCCCCAAAAGTATTTAGATAAAATATCTAAGGAAATACCTAACAGTCAGCTTTTTGCAGGATATGCCAGTGTATCAGAAGAAATAATAGAAGATTTATTTGAAACCTTAAAACCCCTTATTGAAGCAGGGAAAATGCTCATCAGACCCGAAAAAATCATATTTGCAGCTGAAATAGGCCAAGACTATCGAGCTTCTATTCATCCGGCGGACTCCAATAGCCATGCTGATGAATGGAGAGCAATAAATGAAAATCAAGAGCAGAATTCTTATCCAATATTTGATAATAAAAGCTTAATAGAAAATCATAAGCAAATTTCAGAAATACTGGTTCCTTATATCCAAGGAATAGATCTTAAAGAATATTCAAAAATTCTATTAGATGAGGAAGATCTGTTATCCTCATTTAGAGTTCAAATGAAGTCATATATGAATATGCTTAAAAATGAGAATATTAATTCTACCGAATTTAAGCAGGATATTATTCAACCTAAATTAGACTCTATTAATAGAAAATTCAAACACATAACAAATCTACATAAATTGAAAGTTTCCGGCGCAACATTGGGAACTATAGGCTTATTTCTGGTGTCACTTTCACAAGCGGGAATGATTGCAGCATTATCTCAGTTTATCACGTTTGGCTTAGGTACCGTTGGATTTATTAAAAATGAAACAGAGTATCAAGATAATTTGGATAAACTAAAAGATGCTCCAGAGTACTTGCTCTGGAAATTAAATAAACGATAAATTCAATAAACGTCACAAAAGGATATTTCCAATTTCACCTTTCGATATAAGGATCATATTTTATCCCTTGTTTGAATATGGTAGGTTTGTAGTTATCACTTGCAATACCACAAGCAATTATTCCATCCAAAAATGATCCATAATAGGCAGTCCTATACCTACTCCCACCATAAATTTGCATTGACCTATTATTTACAATTGGAGTCGAAAAGTACTGTGAGATATGAGTAAGGGAAAGTTCGTTGGAAATAAAATGAAAACCATCATGATTAGGGTGATTAGATCTTGTTAATTTTATTAACATATCTACAATAGCGTGATCATTAGAAATCGGTAGATGTATATCCTTTTCAAGTATCGAAAGGGGGGAAATTGAATTTGGAGATAATTTGGAATACAACACAACTCCAATGCCATAATGCTTACTTTTGTTATATTCTGCAACTTCAATCAATATTTCACAAAATCTTTGGTAAACCATTTTTTAAGACAATTTCTCTTTATAACCTTCCTAATAACAATTCTTGTTCAAAAGTCACTTCAATTTGACCGTCATTCTTTTTTTGATTGTAATACAAGCCTTTAAGCGATTTGTTATCTGGGAAGTATTTATATCTGGCGGTGCCGGAATGATTATCAAATTCGTTATTTAAATTTAAGCCATCTGTTTCATTATTATAATTGTAGTACAAGGTATAAAAACCATTTTTTTCCTCAATTATTTCAGTTGAAATTCCAAAAGAATTTGACGTTTGAATATTAGAATCCAAATTACCAAAATAAGCACTAATATGTATTGAAGAGGCGTTTTGCTTAATCTCTAGTGTACATTTCTTTTCAACGGCTTTACCTTCTTCCATATAGCTAGATACCAATCGTCCTGTATATCTGCCACTTAAGTCAGGCACTTTGATCAACCATTTGAAAATACACCATTTCCATCCCCAACTATTTATAATGGAAAAAATGATGGAAATAAAGAAAGGTACTGAAAACACCTCAGTATATATTATTACAGTTTTTATCGACTCACTAGCTTTCTCTACCCGAGGGTGAACCCAAAAAGTGACGAAACTTCCAACAATTATCGACAATGCAATTATAAAAAGTATTAGGCGTTCAGTATTATAATATTTAAAATTCATATATAACTAATTAGAACATCCAAAGATTCAATTTACTACCATTTAGTAGCAACAAGCAACTCTCTTACATCATTTTTCAGATATTTCGATATAGAATAAAGTTTTTCAATAGATGGTTGCATATCATTCGTACACCAACGCGAAACCGTCTGCGGAGCGATCCCCAGGGCTTCAGCTAATTCCTTGTTTGTAACACCTTTCTCAGCCAGGACGGCTTTTATTCTGTTGTATTGTCCTTTTTTCATTTATAAGATTCTTCCCAAATATAATAAGGCATAATTTCTCGATTTCAGCGATCAAAATACCGTATTAATTAATAAATAAACGTTTTAAATTAATTATATAATTTTATACGTTACTTTTGTGCCGTAAAAAGTATTTTTAAACCTTAAATAGTTATCCTATGCCACAATTACAACCGGCGGATTTGGATAATCTACTGATCCGGCTGTCCGCGGAACAAATATCTCACCCTTACGGAGTCCTCGAAGACTTATGCAGCGCATTCAGACTAGGGCAGTTAAGGGATACACTAACCGAAATGATGGAAACTTGCCTTACAGGTGAAAGTGAGGCTTTCCAAAAAGCCGAAAAAAGAGCCGATATCTTGTATATCTGCAAATTTATCGAGAAAGCTCTTGAAGCCATATTCCTTATCATGAGCCGGAGAAAAGTCGATCTGGATAATTTAAGTTTTAGTCAAGGATCATAATCTTTCCTTTCAGTAGGTCTCTTTGGTATCTGATAGCAGGCAAATGCCCGACAAATATACATCTTGCCATCCTATGGATTTGGGAGAGACGCGGTGCATCTTATGTTCATTGATTGGTTATGAATTTATAAGTGTCTAAAGTGTTTTAATGACTTAAGGCTTAAAGAAAGCTCAGCGGGCTGTTCGGAAGTATGAAAGCCATACCATCTAGCAACATAAGCATGTAACCGGGCTTTTATACTTCCGAACAGCCCAAGGCAAGGCGAGAGAATGTCGGGCTTTATTCTACTGCTGATCGCCGCGGCCGCTTATTCTCCGGTTAAAGGTCTTAAAACGTAGAAGTGTCCAGTCGGGACTGGCCGGCCCGCCACCTCCGCCATGTGCCCGGCCGTGCTGCGCGGGGGAGGCCGACGATAGGAGGCCGCCGCGCAGCTACCCGCCGGTTCGGCCTTAATATCTGCCGGAGCGAAGCGGAGGCAAAATCAAACAGACAGGCGGCCGGGCA
>DASWFI010000054.1:0-8217 GCA_036394315.1 Patescibacteria group bacterium | reverse complement strand
GAAAGCTTGTCCCAGAGCATGAAATGGATCTGTTCCCGCTCAGAGAAGGTTAATTGGCTATATATTTGTTTTTTCATAACACCTAGCGTTAATTGCTATCTATATTCTAGGTGTTGCACTTGATCATTGAACTTACGATATCATAACTTGACCAACTCTCTTAAATATGATATAATACTGACATAAATTATAGTTTTCGTTCCGAAATAAAAATCAAAAACAATAAAATCTAAAAATCTTATCCTGTTCTGGAATCGTTTGCTTGTATGTAGACTGAAACGTAAGTAAAATTAGCTAACGCATTCATTACTCATAAACTAAAATAAATAATGTTTAATCACCTAAGCAAAAAAAGGTCGCTGCTATTTACTGTTTCATTAATAGCTCTGCTTATATTTGGAACTTTTGATCTTCAGCCCGTAAAAATAAAGGCGGCCATAAGTCCGGAACTGCCTCGGGTTTATATTGACTCCTCCTACCCCACTCTCGCCTCAAATAGGACGATAATAAATGTAAAACCCTCTTGTGGCACCGACGCAAATTGCTATACAAGCTTACAAACAGCAATCGATCAGGCTGCACAGGGAGACGAGATTGTCGTAGACAACACTATGACTTTTACGGGGCCTATCACTCTTAAAAATAAAACATCGGGCTCCGGTTGGATAGTGATTCGAACTTCCAACATGTCGGGTATAACTCCAGCAGGATCCCGAATAAATCCAGCTAACGCTGGTGCGATGCCGAAGATAGAAGCTCCGGGCGCCAACGAGCAAGCTATCCAGACTGAAGATCGAGCACATAACTACCGCCTGGTAGGAATCGAGGTCAGAAAAAAAACACCCAATGATGACTCCAATGTTTTTATACAACTTGGGTCTGCATACAGCTATTGTCCGACCAGCACCAATCCCTATGTGGTTTGCACTGATCAGTCGGTGCTAAATAATTATCCGTCCAATATTATTCTGGATCGGCTTTACATTCACGGATCTCCCGCCTTCAATGTAAAAAGAGGGATCGGACTGGATAGTAAATCCTCTGCTGTGATTGATTCATATATTTCCGATATCCACGTGGTGGGTCAGGATGCTCAGGCGATCGCCGGCCTTTACGGGCCAGGGCCTTATAAAATAGCAAACAATTATCTGGAAGCTGCCGGGGAAAATATAATTTTTGGAGGCGATGATCCGCGAGTTGAAAATTTAACTCCCGCTGATATTGAATTCCGGGGCAATTATTTGTATAAACCTTTTTCGTGGCGAGCTGGCGATCCTAGTTTCAATGGCCGTGAATGGGCGGTGAAAAACTTGTTTGAACTCAAGAATGCGCAGCGTGTGCTGGTGGAAGGAAACATTTTAGAAAATAACTGGAGCCACTCCCAGGCCGGTACTGCGGTGCTTATGAACACTACCAACCAGGGAGGAAACTGTCCGTGGTGTGCTGTTACGGATATTACTTTCCAAAACAATATTGTTCGTCATTCGGGGGCCGGCGTGTCGTTCCAGGGTAATGACTATAATTACCCTCAATCTACCGGACGCACGCAACGAATCAAAATTTATAATAATTTATTCGACGATCTGAATGGGTATAAGTGGAGAAACCTGGTAACTGGCGATCTCGGAAACGATTATTTGTTACTGCTTCCCAGCGGCGCTAATAAGCCTGGGCCTGACGATATCGAAATCAACCATAATACCGCTTTCCATACCGGAAACTTGATCACGGCAGACGGAAACAGTAGCACAACTTTTTATACTAAAGCAAGATTCAGCTTCACTAACAATATCGCAGCGCATAATTCTTACGGCGTATTTGGCGTCGGTGCCGCCGGATTTGACAATCTTTCGCTCACCAGCTATTTTCCTGGAGGTGTGTTTACAAAAAACATCATCATGGGACAGCGTTCCAGTACGGATCCGACGGACTGGAGCGGCAACTTCGCTAATTACTCAGGCAATTATTTTCCCAAAACCTGGTCTGATGTGGGATTCACAAATTTCAGCCAGAACAATTACAGCTTAAGTTCCATAAGTTCATACAAAAACGTCGGCACTGACGGTAAGGATCTTGGTGTGGATTTCGCAGCTTTAAATACGGCTACTACTGGTACCATTTCAGGTAATAGCAGCGTTACGCCACCTCCCCCGCCACCTCCCTCTCCATCACCCACCCCTACCCCTACTCCAAATCCTCCGCCACCCCCATCACCCGCGCCAAGCCCGACACCTTCTCCTAGCCCAAGTCCAAGTCCTAGCCCCTCACCTTCTCCAAGTCCGTCTCCTTCCCCAGCACCAAATCCGTCACCAATCCCCTTACCTAACAGTACCTATCCTGATGGTAGCCTGCTCTTTGATAAAGGCACTATCTATATTATGGAATACGGCAAAAAACGACCCTTCGCCTCGATGACTGTATTCACAGGCTTAGGATTCAAATTGTCTAATGTAAAAAACGTAGATACTACCGATATCCCTGTGGGAAACGGAGTTTTTACCAGTAATGGGCGTCATACTAGAGGAGTTTTAGTGAATGACCACGGCACTATTTATTTCATGGGTACCGATTACAGATATGCGTTCCCAACCGCAGCAGTATTCCTGTCCTGGGGACGAGGATTTGCTGATGTGGTACCGACAAACAATTATGACTTAATAGTCCCTCAGGGTCCAGTGGTGGGATTTAAAACTTAAAAAATATTCTCAAAAAACACCTGGCCAGATGGTCAGGTGTTTTTTTGGTTACCTTAAAGTTGATTGAGGACTTTGCGTGTACGAAATCCCAACCTACCATAACCCGTAGTAGCTTCGTCCCCGCCGCAAACAATTTGCTTGGCGCATTGAAATCGCTTTACAGCCTCACGCGTAAGCGATCCAAAAAAAATTGTTTCATTACCGGGAGAACCGGGCCCCGCTTGCACTATCACAAACCCATTGCGATTAAGAATTTGTTGGACTAATAAAACCTGAGAACTACTCATGCCCATTCGCAAATTTAAAGTTATCGATCCACGAGGTGCGGGTGGGATGGCAGATGGAGATGGTACCTGGATCGTGTTTTTGGGAAGATTTGCCGGTATAGCAGGTAGGCATCCTTTCCAGGGCCCAGTGCCGCTGGAATTATATAGGTACCGAGCATAGCCGAGATTGCCGTCGATGGTAGATATATCAAACCCCAAGGATTTAGCTTTCGCTGTGTGTATCCGTTCGCTGATCTGAAAAATCCCGACGTAAGTGCCTGACGCATCATGAAGTGCCGAGCCGTCGGGATTGTATTGCCTGAATCCGGTCTCACAACGCGCGATATCAGCCATGGCTGGCACATCGGCAAAATAAAAACGGACGGCGCCCTCAACAATGGCATTGGGATTATTCTGAGCCAAACTCAAGGGTACCATTCCGAAAAACAAAACTATTAATCCAATAAATGCGTTTATTTTTAAAAATCTGGACATGGCCATACTTTAGCAAAAATAAACGCCAACCGGTAGCTATATTATTTTTTCCAGGCTCCGAGCAGTCGACTACTTTTATAGCATTAACAAAATGACATTAGCTTCCGCTGATGTCATTTTGTCCAATCAGATTATTGCACGGCTTGTCCAATTATTTATGCGGGTAGTAATTATTTTTTAGATACTAATTCTTTAGCTATGGCTTGTTTAATCAGAGCCTGATATGGGATATCAAGCCTATTGGCTTTGACTTTCAGCTCTGAGATCATATGGTTGGGCAGGCGGATTGAGATGGGAGTCGAAGACGGCTTGAGGTTTGGAAATCGGAGACGGACAAAATCGCCTGGTTCATAATACTCGGTCAGGTCAAATTTATCCCAAAATTTTCTTTCTTCATCTTCATTTTTAAATTTAGGCAATACCAGCTTCTTTTTCATAAAAATCTACTTCCTTTCTGTGCATGTTTCGCGCGGATATCACACGCACCTTATTTTTTCTAAGAGTAAATACTATAAATAAAAATCTTAACTTTTTCGTCTGACCTATTAAAATATAGCGGTTTTCTTTACCAGAGTGCAATTCGTCAGGCTGGCTAAAAATTTTTTGGGTAGCAAATGCTTCTTCACATTCGTCGGCTGAAACCTTGTGCTTTAACCAAATTTTATTTTTATTTGCCTCGTCCCAATCAAACTCTATTGGCTCCGGCAAATCAATAATATCCATAAACTAAGTGTATATTAGAAAAACTACATTGTCAACACCTCAACCGTACGTCAACCGTACGCCCTGCCGGCCGGTAGACAAGGATTGAGATGTTGGTTTTCTCTTAAACTTTGAGCGTATTTATTCTTGATTGTAGGCTTTCTCTAAATCGGCGATGACGATTTTTTTCATCTTCAACATGGCTTGCATGGCTTTGTTTGATTTTTCAGAATCTGGGGTACCCAACCACTTAGTCATGTCTGGTGCGATCTGCCAAGACATTCCATATTTATCTTTGAGCCAACCGCACTGACTCTCCTGCCCACCATCTTTCGTGAAGGCGTTCCAGAAATAATCGATTTCTTCCTGATTCTTACAATCAACCAGCAAAGAAAAGGATTCATTAAATTTGAAATGTGGTCCACCATCAAGAACCATATAAGTTTGGCCTTCCAGCTCAAACACTCCGGTGAGAACTTTTCCCTCCATATTTTTCATGTGTTCTTCTTGCATCCCTGTCGGGTAGCGTTTTATAGTTACAATTTTAGATTCAGTCTTTTTAGCTGGATTTCCATTGAAAACGGAAACATAAAAATTTATGGCCTCTTCGGCCTCTTTATCGAACCACAGAAATGGTGTAATTTTTTGCATTAGTTTCTTTCCTTATTTCCTTCTCCCCTTGGGGGAGAAGGTGCCCGCAGAGCGGATGAGAGGTTAATTAATTATTTAAGCTCTATTTATTTCTTCTCAATCAATTCTGCCAGGCGATCGATAGATTCAGTCTGGCCGGATTCCATGCCGGAATTCACCATGCCTTCAAGGTCCTGAATGTTTGCGAATTGTGCAGTAGTAGTCATTTTAGTCTTTCCGCCTTCGACTTCTTGAAGGGTCAGAGTTTCCACCATTTCATGTCCCGCAGGAATGCCTTCGAAATTAAACGTATCAGTCACGCGGTTCATAGGCTCGATCACCTTGTATACGCCGTGAAATCCATACTCAGCACCACTCTGATCTTTATGTATAAATCTCCATTCCCCTCCAACTCGAAAGTCCATCTTATCCACTATCATGGTCAGATTCCTCGGCCCCCACCATTGGGACAGAAGTTTCGGATCAGTCACCGCCTTCCATACTGCCTCAAGGGGCGCATCAAACACTCGCGACGCCACAACCTGTAAATCTTCTTTATCGACCACGAAATTAGTTTTTCCCATATTTTTTCATCTCCTTTTTAATAATAAATCTAACCTGTCAAACCGCTCGGTGTACATTTTGTGTACTTTTTTAAACCATTCTTGATATTTATCCATGGCTTCGGGGTTAATGTCGTAAATCCGCTCCCTCCCCTGTTTCTCCATCCGCACCAAGTGGGCGTCCAGGAGGACCTTCAGGTGTTGAGAAATCGCCGGCGGGCTGACGTTGAACCTATCGCTTATCGCAGTAGCCGTGAGAGAACCGCGAGTCGCTAGCATCTCGACTATGTTCCTTCTCCTTGGCTCTGCTAATACTTGAAATATGTCCATATCCACATGTTAAACTAAGATAATAATTAAGTCAAGACTTAAGTATCCAATTAAAGGAAAATGCATCGAACCGTCGGAAACCATACCGACGAGAGAAGAGAAGATCGCCGATCGCCGTCGCATGTCAGCACTTTTCTACGAGGTTTTCGGGAAGACGTTCGAAACAGCCGGAACCAAATCTGCTGATTGCTCGTATTACTCCGGCGGCGACCAATGCCAACGGTGTCAGCAGTGCCAGGAAAAGAAGTAACGGCATAGCAATCCAAGCGTATCTCACTTCACAAGGGTGAACAGCGAGTTTCATCCTTTTCTTTTTGCCTAAAAACACTAGCTTTCGCCAATGTCAGTCTTTGTTGGCTCCCTATGATGGATCGAATTCGAACTCAGGGGCGGCGCTTTCCGGCCGCAAGCATCGAGCAGGCTTTCTCAATCCGACTTGTACGTGCCTCTGGTTGTTCGGCCAAGTCTATCCAGCTCACAAAGTCCCTACGCTCGGTGGGCGTTAGATCCCTCCACTGAGCCTTCGCCCTCGGGGTAGCCGTAAGGGCTTTGTAAAGATTCATTGGCACAATTGAATAGCAGCAAGGTCGCCGCTTTCCGGCCGGAAGTATCGAGCAGGCTTTCGCAATCCGACGCATACGAGTCTCCTGCTGTTTGGCTGAGTCTATCCAATAAACAAAGTCCCTGCGCGCGATCGGTGTAAGATCCTTCCATTTAGCATTCGCCTTTGGGCTAGCTGCGAGGGCTTTACGAAGATCCGTTGGCACTCTGGGCTCTGATTCTTCTCCAGCCGGCTTAGAATTCATTTTGTTCATAATTGTTCTAAACTAATTATTCAACTATTTGATCTTTTCATTTTACCACGTAAATAAAAAGAAAAAAGACCAGATAACGTCTGAGAGCCTGGGTATGTAGAACCATAATTCAGAGGCAAACAGGGTATGTTTACATACCTGATTTAAGGCCATAGTTTACCCCGCAATGCTATGGCTCATAGGCGGTGATACTATTAATAAACATCTTTTCTGTGTTGTATACGAATAATAGTGAGTATAGTGATATTGCCTTTAGCATCTTTGCTAAACACTGCGCGGTAGTCACCAATACGAAATCGAAATAAACCCTTGTATACTCCCTTCAACGGTTTGGAATGTTTGATAGGGTCTGGTTGCTCTATAAAATATTTTAATTTAGTTACTATCCTTCGTGCGTCAATACTATTTAGATCTTGCAAGTCTGACCAAGCTTTTTTGGTATAAAATAATTCATATTTCATAGCCCAAGCATCGATTCTATTTGGGCTTGCGAGTAGACTCGCCCTGCCTTGGCATCATCAAGGCCCTGCTGAATACCTAGGGCTAAACTTTCCAAAGTAAAATCTTTATGGGAGAGAGGGCGAACTTCAAAGATAGGGACATTACGGTTAAGGATGATTAACCGTTGGTTATTCTGCCGAGAGTTGTTTGCGATCTTCGCTAGGTTTTGACGAAATTCTTTAACCCCAATAAATTTAGTTGTCATATAGTGGGTAATTAATAGTGTACCTTAAGTGTACACTATTATATTAAGACTTGTCAAATGAATTTCGAATTTTTTAGCTAATTGGAATATATATAAAAAGCACCAGTATTCATTAATGATTTTTATTGGCTCACCATCGTGGATAACGTTAGAACTATTATTCAGAGGCAAACCGAGTACACGTATATACCAGACTTAAGGATTAATCAATAATTTTTATTCTCTTGATACCGTCGATTTTACTAGTATGTCCATCTAAAGCTAGGGTAATGTAATATTCAATTTCACCTTTTGTTCCTTTAGGATATGGTGGAATTGTAAAAGTATATGTCTCGTACTTTCCATTGAATTTTGACTGGTCTCCTGAAAAGATTTTGGGAACTGGATTATTTGTAATAGACTTATTATCTGCATCACCGACTAATTTATAATAAAGGCTAACTCGATTATAACGACCGCTTATCGTTCCGCTAGTAACAGATAAGTCTAATTTTATTTCAGCAGGCTGCCCTGTCTTCACGGTATCGGGAGCATATTGTGAGCTACCACCACCGCCAGCTAAATTATTCCCAAACCAATAGAATCCTGCAATCAACAACAGAATAATTATTCCCAAACCAATTCCAATTTTTGATTTCATCATTTTTGAATAATGCTTAAATTTAGTATATACCTTTCCGGTTTGAGCGTCCACGATGGGTATATAAAAAACACGAATTTTTCATTGATGTTTTTTACTGGCTCACCATCGTGGACAACGTTAGAACTATTATTCAGAGGCAAACCGAGTATATTTATATACTTGATTTAAGGCCATAACTTACCCTCACCTGCTATTCACTATTGTTTGAATCTTTCATCTTCGGTTGCAGGCATATTTTTGGCCTGGTCTTTATTTACCGCAAGTTTAGCAATTTGATAATTACAACTATTGTGGGTGCTACACCACTCCTGACAAGCCTTTGCAGTTTCTTGATTTGAATATTCTAATTTACAAACCTTACATTTATAAGT
>DASWFI010000053.1:0-4996 GCA_036394315.1 Patescibacteria group bacterium | reverse complement strand
TTTTTTTCAGCTTATCCTGGAATGACATGGTTCTTTTGAATTAGTTTCTCCGTTAGGGAAAGAAATTTCGGTTTTACAAAAATAGGCAATTGCTACGAATAGGGGGAATGGAAATCTTCGTTAATGAGAGTAATGGTCAGCCGGCATTTTTTCCGGAAGTCGACGATCCAACCAAATAGTATCTTTCAAAATGTGCGTAGAGCCTTCCGAGGTGGATTCAAACAGATAATAGTCGTTGGTCCCTGAAACGATAGTCGTTTTTAAAGGATGCGATTTCGCGCGCTGAATAATAGAGTCCGGCACTTTCCGGGTGGTCGTAAGAAGAAAAAGTTCATACTCACATGGACTTGTCCAAACTATTCTGAAGGTGGCTTTATCGCCGGTTTTTTCTTCTGTCTCCATCTGAATTGAGTCATCCCTTACGAATTTAAAAAAGTAATCAGTGTGCTCGCTCCTGATATGCGAATTGAAACTTCCCTTCCTATAAAGACTGCAATCCTCTTTTTGGGAGGCAGATCCGCAGGAAAAGAACATACAGGCGCTTATTGCTAAGAGAAGCGATTTATGCAGCATTCCTCAAAATAATAAATAAAAGTTCAAACAGGAGCATTTTTCATAAGCAACCGTCTTTCCATACTTGTCCGGTCTCAGGGATCACTCCGTACGGAGACTCTTTACCGGGTTCGCAATAGCTGCCTTAACCGCCTGAAAACTAACGGTGATCAGCGCAATCAGGATTGCCCCCAGGCCGGCAAGGGCAAATACCCACCAGCTGAAATGGATCCGGTAATCATATTGCTGCAACCAGTTTTTCATGGTTAAAAAAAACTTCAATACTTTGCGTACGCCGATTCCCTTATTTCTCCGCTCGGCCATGAAAATAGCAAGACCAAACAAACCCAGGCAGAAAATGAAAATAGCTACCCTGGTTTCCTTTTACTCCTGCTTTTGCAGTAGGCATTATGTATATTGTGGCTTGGATAATAAATTTTTATACATGTTTATGGATTTATTTAGATAGACGTAATTTTTGATTATATGGAAAATACGAAAGTCAATTTAATTAGCGCTGAATTGGAAAATATAGAGGATAACATTAAAAAGAACCTTTCAGAAATGAGTAGTGTTTTTCAAGACATAATCGATGGTGAAAAGGATGCGGATCGCTATAAAGATGATGATGTAATTGGTGAAATATTTGATATCATACAACAAAATAAAAATAATTTTAAATATTTAGCCGAAAAAATTTTTCAATTAGGGCTTGTTTATTTTGAACTAAAGAATCTCATCTTATATAGATCCGATTTTATTTTTGAAGTTAAACCAAGCTTGGTTGATAAAAAGAAATTGTATGAAAGTCATTATTCGGATGAAATGGGTGAGGAATATAGCCCATTTACGTCTTTAATTTGGAAATACTTCTTACCTTTCCCATTTTGCAATGGTAACGAGAATGAACAATTACTTAAACGGACGGGATTAATATATTTAGAGCATATTCTCTATGAAACAGCTATCATATTAGAAAAGCGAGATATAATTCCTACAAAAGAGACTGAAGTATATAATGGAGTACGGGTAGTCATAGAAGCTACTTTTCCAAATCATGCTTCGGGATTTTCTTTTCTAAAAACAGCTAAATGTTATAAACCTGATATTTTATTGCCTTCACTCAATTGTGCGATTGAATATAAATATGCAGAAGATGAAAAGGAGTTAAATGAAACAATGGACCAAATACTAATAGATGTGGAAGGCTATAGTAAACATCCTGAATATAAATTATTTTATGCTGTTTTTTATACAAAAGCAGGTGTAGTTGCGCAACAGAGATTCAATGTTCTTTGGGATGAAAAAGAATTTCCCAAAAATTGGAAAGCGATTTTGGTTCAAGGATAACTTGTAGTGGTCACTATTTGATCGGACAAGGAACAATTGGTACTTCTTATTTAACCTTGCAATTATTACCAGGCCCACAACTATTCCGCTCTCAGGCTTTTCACCGGGTTGGCCATCGCCGCGCGGATCGTCTGAAAGGCGATCGTAGCCAGCGCGAACAACAGAGCCGCAGCCCCTGAGATTACCAATACCCACGCGTTTAGCGAGGTTCTGTAGGTAAAATGCAGCAGGAAGGAATGCATAAATAGCCACGCCAGCGGGGAGGCTATGACGATGGAAACCAGGATCAAACGAACAAAGTCCCTGGCCAGCAAGGAAACGATGGCGGTTACGCCGGAACCCAACACTTTGCGGATACCGATCTCCCTGGTCCTGTTCTCCGCCATGTAAGTGGCCAGGCCCAGCAATCCCAGGCAGGAGACAAAGATGGCGATAAACGTGAACGTATTGATAAGCATCGCCGTATTTCGGGTTTGCTCGAATTTGTCGGCATAATCCTTGTCCGCAAACTGCAGATCGGTGATGTACTCAGGATTGTATTTCTTCAATATGACTTCGGCCCGTCGGGCATTTTGAACAAATGGCAGGCTCCCGCTGATGCGAATGCTGATATAACCAGCGTTTACAGCGCCCTTGATCAACACCGGCTCGGACGCCTGGTCGGGGTCGCCTACTAAAAAGTCATGTACGACGCCGACGATCTTCCAGCGTTCGTCCACGTCCCGAATAATTTGACCGAGAGGGCTTTTGAATCCCAACAGCTTTACACTGGCCTCATTGATCAAACAGGAAAGTGTATCTCCAGGATATTTTTCGATATCAATGTCTCTTCCCGCCACGAGCGTCAGTCCATTTGTCCGAATAAAGTCTCCGTTTTCCATGATCAATACAAACCAGGGATTGATCCGGGGATCCATCCCCGCCCATTTCAGGCCGGATTCCCGCCCCGCATTGCGCGTGACAGTGGTATTGGATTCGGAGACGCTCAGGGCCGTGCCGGTACCGATCAATTCATTTTTAACGGCGGCGTAGTTGCGGCGGAGGTCGGCGGTCATCGGATGAAAAACCAGGTTATCTTTGGAGAAGCCAACTTCCCGATCGAGCTCGTAGCGGATCTGCTTTTGGTAAATAACGGTGAGATTGATCAGGAAAATGGAGAAGACGAATTGTACAACGACCAATATTTTACGCGGGGTGACAAGCGCGTTGCCATTTTTCAATACTCCTTTCAGTACCCTCACGGGCTTGAAGGAAGAAAGATAGAAGGCCGGATAACTCCCCGCCATTACTCCGGTAAGCAGAACAAAGCCGAGGGCGCCAAACCAGAACGCAGGGGAGCTCCAGGGCAGGATCAGCTGTACGTCCGTCAGGGTATCAAAATAGGGAATCGCCAGCTGCACCAATGCCAGCGCGATCAATCCGGCCAGGAAGGCCATCAAGATGGATTCGCCGATGAATTGGAAAATGAGTGAACGGCGGGCGGCGCCCACTACTTTTCTTATCCCTACTTCCTTTCCCCTTTTTTCGCTTCTGGCGGTGCTCAGGTTCATAAAGTTGATACAAGCGATCAGGAGAATGATAGCGGCTAGACCACCCAACATTTTCAGGTAATCTATATTGCCTCCAACAGGCCGGCCGTTTTCGAACTTGCTTTCCAGGTAGACCTTTGTCAACGGATAAAGAAAAATGATCTGTTTGGCCAGCGAGCGATCCGGCGACGGGCTGTTTCGGGCCATTATCGCCGCAATCTTTTGATTGACGGCATCGACATTTGCGCCGGGCGTCAATTCAACGAATGTGTTTACATTCCAATTATTCCAGGCGCCGGGATTATGTAAATAGCTGTAGGGCAACAAATATTCGAAATTGAACTGGGTATTGGCGGGCGGGTCTTTCAGCACGCCGGTGACGGTAAAATTATCGCCGGTGGGCGTCGTGATGATCTTGCCCGCAGGGTTGTCGTTGCCGAAGAGTTTGGCGGCCAGCCGCTGCGTAACGACAATATCGTTGGGATCTTTTAGTGCCGTTTCCATGCTCCCTTCTACCAGGGGAAAGCTGAACATGGATAAAAAAGCCGGGTCCGTGAAGTCACCACCGGCAGCTATCTTCTTATCTGCATACCGGAATAGCATGGCGGACCCCGTTACTCTTGCTACACTCCCAATCTCCGGATAGCTTTTCAACACCGGCCCTAACAGACCGGAGGTAGAGTTATCGACCGATAACTCGCCGTTGGCCATCCCTTTGCCATAGGCTTCATAGAGCTGTGCCTTTTTTTCATGAAACTGATCGACGCTCAACCCGTATTGGATGTTCAACAGGAGTAAGACCGCTGCGGCCATGCCGAGGGCCAATCCCGTGATATTGATCAGGGAATGGAGTTTGTTCTTAAAAAGGCTGCGCCATGCGATCTTGAAATAGTTTGAAAACATAAGTTATCCTTAGGGAGTGAAAAGACGGGTGGATTTGCTATTTCATACACATCAAATGCCAAATTCTAGTTAATTGTGGGTCAACGAATTAAATGGATGGGGCAGACAGAACCGTTCGATTTCGGTACATACCGGTGTCCGGTTATAACAAATTAACTGTAAGATGAAGTTTTGCTTTGCCTCCGACTGTTGTAATGCCAAATGCTGACTTTTACAGATAACTTTTGCTTGTTTAGTTTTTTTGCCCTTAATTGTAATACTATTGTTACTGCTTCGGCAATGATTCTAATTGGATTATTGATTCTAATTGGATTATTTACAATTTATCTCCTCACCACCTTATAATTCTTATACTCGAAAAACCTTTTTCCCGTCAGCTTCTCCGCCCAATAATGAAACCAACCCTTCAGGGTGAAATTCTTCCTACTTATGTCCGCCGAAAAATGCCAGTTCTTCTGACGAATAAGCTCCTGCATTACTGCCGGATGACTTCCCGTGAATTTTTGCAAAGAGTCGATCTTGTTATAGTCATAGCCTTCTATTTTATCCACCGATACCATCTTAGCCAGTTTGTCGAGATTGTATAGCTTTTCAAAATTGAGGTGCTTCTGTAATTGCTGGGAAGGATGCCGCACCCATCCATAATGATAGATATAGGCATC
>DASWFI010000052.1:0-57748 GCA_036394315.1 Patescibacteria group bacterium | reverse complement strand
TTGACAGACAAAACAAAGATGACAGAGGTAGAGACATCACTGCCGAATTCTCATGAATCCTAGCTTGAGCCCGAGCGAAGGCGAGGTGCAGCCAGCTCAAGCAAAGGAAACCCCGGGCTTCAGCCCGGGGAGGACGTCATTTGTGCTAGAATGCTAATATGAAGAACTGGAAAATCAAAACTTCAGAAACCAATAAACTCCCTAATTTGCCTGAATATCCAAGTTTGATTGTGAAATTACTGGCTCAGCGCGGGCTTTTTGAAGCTGAAGCCATCTATGATTTTCTTAATCCTGATTATGACAAACTTCACGACCCGTTTCGGTTTAAGCAGATGCAGAAAGCTGTTTCTCGAATTCGACAGGCAATTGAACAAAAAGAAAAAATCACTGTTTATGCGGATTATGACGCGGATGCAATCACGGCCTTAAGCGTGGTTTATTTGGCATTGAAAAAAATGGGGAATGAGGCTGATTATTATATTCCAGATCGTTTTTCAGAAGGCTATGGTATGAATCTTGAGGCGATCAGATCGATTGCCGCAGGCGGCACTACATTGATAATTACAGTGGACTGCGGCATCAATGCCAGAGAGGAAGCGACACTTTGTAAAGAGTTGGGGATTGATTTGATAATCACCGATCACCATGAAGTCACAGGAGAATTACCCGAGGCTCATGCCGTTATCAATCCCAAAAATCCCCAGGATGAGTATCCGTTTCCGTTTTTAACAGGCGTAGGCGTGGCATATAAACTTGTTCAAGCTTTGGGTCTAAATGGTTACGAAAAATGGCTGCTGGATCTGGTGGCCATAGGCACAGTGGCGGATTGCCAAAGCTTAACCGGGGAAAATAGAATTTTGGTCAGTTACGGTCTTAAGGTCCTGCCGAAAACCCGGTGGCCCGGATTGCGAGCTTTGTTAAATACGGTGGGGTTGTCCGCTCGCGGCGGATCCGGCTTCGCCGGAAGCGATAACAATAAATATGACACGTTTACCCTTGGTTTTATTTTGGCTCCCAGAATCAATGCGGCCGGCAGGATCAAGCATGGTGATACGGCGTTTAAGCTTTTGATTGCCGAAGATCCGCTGCAAGCGCAAAATTTAGCTTTGGAATTGAATGAACTGAACCAACATCGCCAACTTTTGACTCAGCAAGTGCTGAGCGAAGCCAAAGCTCAAATAGAAATGGCTGCGGATAAAAAAGTTTTGGTGGCCGTAGGCAAGGACTGGCCGAAAGGTGTAGTGGGACTGGTAGCGGGGAAATTGGCAGAAGAATATAACCGACCAGCACTTGCTATAAGCAGTGTGGAAGGAATTTCTACCGGTTCAGCGCGATCGATCGGTGAGTTTGACATGGTAGCAGCACTGACTTCGGCTAAAGATCTGCTCCAAAAATACGGCGGACATAAGCAGGCTGCCGGGTTTACATTAGTCAGCGAAAATTTGTTGGAGTTTCACCAACGACTTTTGGAATACGCGGACAGTCTGAATTTGACCTCATCCGAGTCGGTACTGGAAGTTGACGCGGAAATTGAACCAACAGATATCAGCTGGGAAAATTATGGATATTTGGAAAAATTAGCGCCATTCGGTTATGGAAATCCCAAACCCAGATTTGTGGGCCGGAACTTGGAAGTTTTAGACTCGCGATTTGTCGGAGCTGATAATAAGCACGCCAAATTAAAATTAAAATTGGGTGAACATGTTTTGGAAGCTATCTGTTTTGGCCAGGGTTTTCTGAATAATATTGTCCACGCCGGCTCCAGAATTGATTGTGTCTTTGAGCTGATGGTCAATGAATGGAACGGCAACAAGCAACTGCAATTAAAAATTCTCGACGTAAAACTATGAGTGATAAGCTTATTATTTACACAGACGGTGGCGCGCGTGGCAACCCAGGGCCTGCGGCTGTAGGGGTAGCGATTTATAACGTTTCGGGCAGGGAGATGGAGCGCTACAAAAAATACATCGGCACGGCCACCAACAATCAAGCGGAGTACAAGGCTCTGATCGCGGCTCTGGAATTAGCAACTACGATGGGAGCTGAAAGTCTGGTTTGCCACATGGATTCAGAACTGATCGTGAGGCAGTTGCAGGGCAAATACAAAATCAGAGACAGTGAGCTGGGTGTTTTAGCAGCAGAAGTATTACGCCAGACTTCGAAATTTAAACAAATTGAATTTGTTCACGTGCCTCGGGAAAAAAATAAACTAGCGGATCAGCTAGTGAATGAAGCTTTGGATATCGCCGGTTATTAGATCGCAAACGGTTCTCACCGGATCTGATAAATTTTGATTTCAGTACGACTTATTGTATATAATTTTTTTCCGTCTTTTGACAAGCTAAAATTATTCAAAGCATCGGCAATTGTAAAAATATTCCGGTGATCGCGGCCATCCAGTTCGATGGCTTTAATTTTACCTTCATTTTGATAGAATACATAACCAGTTTCTTTATTCAGGACAGGACTGCTGATAGGAGTCAGGCTGCGTAAAATTAAAGTTGAATCCTTAGTGTTAGGTTGATAGCTATATATTTCGTGCTCATTAGAATAAAGCAGTTGGCCTGAATTTTCATCCCAGAAAGTTTGCGTCACCGGTGAATAAATTTTTTCCAAAGCGCCATTGAAGAGGTACAAGGTCCCGTCCAGGATTAAATAAATTTGGTTGCTGGTCCGTATAACTTTATTTTGGGTGGAGGCGGGGAGTTGTGTAAAAATAACTTCAGACTTATTGTTGGAGAAATCATAATGTTTGACGGTATTTTTTTGGATGTACCAGATTCCATCATTGCTCAAGGTAAAATTCGATACGGTTTTGTCGAGCAATGCAAGTCCGTTGGCTTGGATGAAGTAAAGATCAGAAGCGATCAGGGCTACTCCGTGACTGCCTTCAGTTTCCAAATGTTGAATTTTTGGCAATTGGCTTTCCAAAGTATTTAGCGTTGATTTGTCGGCAAATAAATTAAAAACTTCCTGGGCATTATTCCAAACTATTTCTACCGTGCTTGAGAGAATGGGCAAGTTTAGATTATTGGTGTTTATTAAAGTTAAGTCGCTTCCATTATTGACGTTAATCCTACCCAATCGATCTGGTGAGAGAAAAATGATTTCATTGCCTGTCTTGGAAATGGTTGAAGCTTTGATTTGCAGATTTTGAGTTTGATCCGGCTTGGTTAAAAATAAGGTTAAATAATCACGGTTAAAATTGGCCCAGGTTACCAGTTGAGATTTGACGGAAAGCCTTTTGGTCCAGGATTGATATTTTTCTTTTTCCAGTCGAATATTATAATCTCCCGGAAGCAGAAAACGCAGATTGGCCGGTGTGGTGGATTTATGTTTTTTGTCGTTAAGGAAAATTTCAGCTTTCGTGGGCTGGGTGCGCACCACCATTGCGCCAGTTTTGACCAAACCCCAATTTTGCCAGTCAATTTGAAAACCCCGTGCGTAGAGGATCAATGCAGGGGTGATGATTAGAAAAATTACCATCCCTAGGCCAACTAAAGTAAAGCGGTTTCTAAGCGTCATAGCTAAGGTATTTTAGCCTGAAATCTAAGCATTTTCAAGTCTTGATATTTCTGATAAAATACCATAGCTATTATGGAAATTCATCCCAACTATCCATTATCTCAACTCACCACGTTCCGCATTGGCGGATTAGCGTCTTTTTTTGTTGAAGTTTCCAATGAAGACGAATTAGCGGAAGCTTTGAAGTTTGCACAAGAGAAGAAAAAAGAAATTTTCGTTTTAGGCGGTGGAAGTAATATTCTGATTTCTGATAAGGGGTTCGACGGTTTGGTTATCTATAATAAAATTTCAGGTTTAAAAATTGAAGATAACGGCATGGTTACAGTCAATGCCGGAGAGAATTGGGATGACGTGGTCGCTAGGGCTGTGGAAAAAGACTTGGCTGGAATCGAATGCTTATCGGGAGTACCAGGAAGCGCTGGTGGTGCCGTAGTCCAAAACATCGGAGCATACGGCCAAACATTGGGAGAAAATATTTTGGAAGTTTATGTTGTTTCGGCTAGTAGTGGTGAGCGAAAAACTTTTTCCCGAGAAGCATGTAAGTTTAGCTATCGGAGCAGTTTTTTTAAAAAAACCCCCGGCCAATATGTAGTGGTGGGTTTCATGCTTAAGCTTATGCCAGATGGAATACCGAACACTGCTTACGCCCATGTGAAAAAGCATTTCGAGAATAAACCAACTCCCACTTTGTCAGATTTGCGGCAATTTATTATAAAAATTCGAGCGAGTAAAGGTTATTTAATTATGCCGGGATACGAACGGTACAATACTGCTGGATCGTTTTTTAAAAATCCCATAGTTAGTCTGGAACAATTTGAACGGCTGAAACCCATATTAGGAGAAGCTGACTTAAATCGCTACTGGACCATGCCCAGTGGTGTAAAAATTGCTGCGGCGTTTTTACTGGAGCGGGCGGGTTTTCAAAAAGGTTATCGGAGCGGGAATGTCGGTATTTCTCCGAAACATTCGCTGTCAGTGGTGAACTTTGAAAACGCTTCCGCAAAGGAAATTAAATCTTTAGTTGATCAGATTAGAAATGTTGTTTTGGAAAAATTTGGAGTGGCGCTGGAAGAGGAAGTGCTTTATGTCGGTGATTTTATTTGACGCCAGTTCTAATTAAAACTAAGATAGACATATTATGGCTAAATTCATCATCACGGGTGGAAAAAAACTGGAAGGCGAGATCAAAGTTTCCGGATCGAAAAACGCGATGTTTCCGCTGTTTGCGGCAAGTCTCTTGACTGAGGAAGAATGCAAGTTTACCAACGTCCCACAGATTAAGGACAAAGAAGTGATGGTGGAAATTCTCAAGAGTTTGGGGGTGGAGGTTTCAGAATCAGACCATTCGCTCACTATTCGTGCCGCTGCTATGACTGGGAGCGAAATTGATCCAAATCTGGCCAGCAAGCTTCGCGGTTCCATAGTTTTACTAGGTGGAATTTTGGGTCGTATGCATAAGGCTAAAATGAGTTTTCCGGGCGGTGATATGATCGGCAAGCGCCCGATTGAAGCTCATATTTCGGTATTTAGAACTCTGGGTGCAAAAGTAGCTTTTAATGGATCGATCGAACTTTCAGTGGATAAATTAAACGGAAGCAAGATCATCATGGAAGAGTCCTCGGTGACAGCCACGGAAAATGCGATTTTAGCAGCTGCTACGGCCGAAGGAACCACTGTCATAAAATTGGCAGCCATGGAACCGCACGTGCAGCAGCTTTGTGAATTTTTAAATAAGATGGGCGCTAAAATTTCCGGGATCGGCACGACTACGATTGAGATCATAGGCATATCTAAACTTCATGGGGCAGAAATAGCGATTATTCCGGATTCGAACGAAGCCGCAAGTTTCATAGCTCTAGGTGCTGCGGTTCAAGCTGATATAAAAGTCAGCGGTCTTAATCCTGATTTTTTGGATGATTTTTTGCTTCAGCTCAAAAAAATGAATATTAATTTTGAAGTCGGAGAAGATTTCGTTCGCACGCTGCCGCCGAAAGAAGAATATATGGCAGCAAAAATCCAGTGCGGATTATATCCGAAACTTGCTTCCGATGATGTACCATCGTTGGCGGTTTTGGCCACTATCGCAAAAGGTGAGTCATTATTGTACGAATGGCTTTATGAAAACCGTCTGGGTTACATAGATCAGTTGAAGAAAATGGGAGCACAGGCTGAAGTTTTAGACCCTCATCGGGTAAAAATTATTGGGCCTACTTCACTTAAAGGTGCCAATATAACCAGCTACGACATACGTATGGGTATGACCATGGTCATAGCCGCGCTGGTGGCGGAAGGTATTTCAGAAATCGATGGAATCGAACACGTAGACCGAGGTTATGAAAATTTGGAAGAGCGATTAGTCGGCATCGGAGCGGATATTAAGCGAATTTAAATTTACAATATGTTTCTTCAAAGAATCGGAATTGATTTAGGAACTGCGAACACTTTAGTTTTCGTTCCGAAAAAGGGAATAGTCATAAATGAACCCACAGTGGTGGCTATTTCAGTCGTGGACAACCGGATTATGGCAGTGGGCCAGGAAGCCAAAGAAATGCTGGGCCGCACCCCGGATACCATAGTCGCGCACCGACCCATGAAAGACGGTGTGATCGCGGATTACCGGGTGACGGAGGCCATGCTGCGTTATTTTATAAACAAAACTACTGGCAATATCAGATTTTTCCGCCCCGAAGTCATGATTTCCGTACCCGGCGGGATTACTTCCACAGAAAGGCGCGCTGTGATCGATGCAGCCCAGGCTGCGGGTGCTAAAGCCGCGTTTGTGATCAAAGAGACGGTGGCTGCGGCCATCGGCGCAGGAATCGATATTTCCGCGGCCTCAGGCAATATGATTATCGATATCGGTGGCGGTACTACGGATGTGGCTGTATTGTCTTTGGGCGGGATAGTGACCCAGACTTCGGTGCGCGTGGCCGGCAACAAACTGGATTCAGCCATCGCCGAATACATCAAACGCAAATACGGCCTGGCAGTGGGCGACAGGACTGCTGAAGAAATCAAAATTAAAATCGGTTCCGCGATTCCCGTGGATAAGGAAAATAAAATCGAAATCCGCGGCCGTGACATGGTTCAAGGTTTACCCAAAACAATTCAGATTTCCACCAACGAAGTAGTGGAAGCAATTCAGGAAGAATTAAAAGGAATTATTAAAGCTATTCGTTCCGTACTCCAGGACACGCCGCCTGAGCTGGCCGCAGACATTATTGATAAAGGTATGGTGCTCACAGGTGGCGGCGCTTTGCTGAAAAATTTCGATAAATTAATCGGCCAATCCACAGGCGTACCGGCTTACGTGGCTGATGATGCCATACTTTGCGTGGTCAAAGGCACGGGTGTGGCTTTGGATAACCTCGATAGCTACAAGAAAAGTATTTTGGCCAGCAAATAATAGTGTACTCCGACGCTCCGACTTGCATATGCAACGTCGGGGCGGGGGTGTTGACAACCAACAACTTTTGGTTTAATATAGATTGCCAAGAGTTGTTTTTGATTTTTTAAGAGGCCTCATTAGGCCCACTAGAAGGGTGAGGAGCAAATCGCCAGATTTAACCCCGTCTTTTCGTCATTGTTTCAGGAGGAATTGATCGTAGACAGGTAGATGAGGCTTAAGCTTGATAAGTGGTTGTATACGCACTCTGCGCAGCCGCTTAGGGCATAAGTCTCTTACTTGTCCGGGGAGTTCAAAACTTCGATTGCCCAGCAGTTATGACGGGGCGCGAATCGTAACTGCGGTCGAATATTGGACTCCCTGTCCGTCTATCTTTGGTTGCTGACTTGAGTTTTTACCCTTTTTTTCTCAGCGGGAGACTCAACTCAAAACCAAAGAGGAGAGCAGTAGTAGCGCGGAGTTCTGATGCACACGCCACAAGTGCGGTGTACTGGAGCCGATACCTTCTGCTCTCCGTTTTCTGCCACAAGCCTGTTTTTGTGGCTTTTTCTTTTGAAATGTTGAAGTTTTTTTGATCACAGTTTATCCAAAGTTTACACACAGTTTATTCACATTCGCATTAATTCCTTAGGATTTTTGATAAATTTTATTACGCTTGACCGAACCCCTTAGGATTTTTATAATGAGTTCACCATGGTCTTCGGAAAGAGCAATCTTTACGAAGCCGGACGGCTCTAAAAGGCTGTTCGATGGATCAGGAGATGCTTTCTCCGAATTGGTACGCTCGAGGAAGAAACGACTCGGGTTTAGAACAAGTAAGGGCAACCTCTTGGACCAATTCCTTGGCTTGTGGAGTTCGTAAGAGCGAAGCAGGCGTTGGAGTGTTACACCGGTCTTAATTATCCAGTAAGCCACCTAATCGGTGGCTTTTTGGTATGTTACCTTCAAATTATTCTCTCCTTTTAGGAGAGATGCCCCGAAGGACAGAGAGGTATTTCAACCGTAATTCTTTTTCCAAGAATTACGCACCAGTTCTTCACAGGTTCTTCACAGCGCTACCAAAAATCCTTTATAATAACTAATTTTTTTATTTTTTTGACGCAAAAATTTGAGACTAGTAATATAGTTGAGGTTAAGCCTACTAAGCGTTTAGAGAAGAATCTATATAGATAAAAGCCAGAAGACTGTAATCGAAACTTCGCAAAATAGTTGCAGGATCGATTAAAAAGGTCTTCTGGTTTTTAATTGTAAAAAAATTTTTAATCAGCAGCCGTTTGCCGGCCACGTCCGATGGGGCGGACTATGTGCTCGGCCATTGGAAAGGCCTCACACTATGCCTGGTCGACCCGATATTTAAAAGTTAAAGTACGTATTCCTTGGTGGCTAAGTTAACAATTGCCCTTATTAAAAAACCAGAAGGGGAGGGGGCGGGCAAAAAGAAAACCCGACAACAGCCTTACTGTTGTCGGGTTCGAACTGCTACGGCAGGCGGACGAGCCTACCATAGTATGCGACCCAGTGTGCAAATGGCCGCGACTCGATGTCGCTGCACTCGCACACCTCATCACCGCAGTAGCAACGATCCTGCTCGTTGAGGGTGGCAAGCAACACTCTTTCGAATGCCACTGCCACCTTCTCCCCATCGGTCTGAGGCACCACGAGCCTCATCTCGATGTACGCACTGCTGCCCCTGACCTCCTTGCGTTCGCCTAGGCCATCGAGGTATTGAACCTCGAGGCTAGACGAACGCGAGAGATCATACTCCAGAGTTTCCACTGGAGTAATCGGGGACTGCGCCATGGGGCACCTCCGGTCGAGCTAGCCCTTTGGAAAACCAATTCCCCCAGATCATTCTGGTGGAACTAGGGGAACGCTGCTAGAACGTTCCGCTTGAGCGAGTTGTCTTGAGTAGTTGTTGTAAACAATTTTCTCTTGAGCAATTCGCTCAATTTTCCGTTTAGCTAACGATGGAGGTAGAGACTAATAGAAATCTATAGTGGGACGCGCCTTGTGAGGCGCGTCCCAGTCGACGATCAGCCGAAGAGTTGATCAAACTGCTTCTCGCGGGTTGCGCGAGCTGCAGCCTCCTGTTCGGCCCGCATCCGCTCTTGCTCTAGCCGGCGCTGCCGACGCTCCTCTTCCTGTCGCTGGACTTGCTCGTGAGCACGTCGCTCACGCTCCTCGTTACGGGCGAACTGCTCCGCCCGGGCACCGTTGACCGTCGCGCCGAGCTCCTTGTATGCCTCGACGCGAAGCTCGTAGGAGGTCGACTCTTCCTCGAGCGTGATCGCGACGCAGAAGTCTTTCAGCTGCGCCTCCATCCGCTCCATGATGTCGCTGTCGAGCGACATGAAGGAGAGTTCCTTGATGCGACCCTCGAAGTGCTCGATGCCGCCGAGGAGAACCTTCCTCGCGATCCCGTTCAGCCATCTGTCAGCATGTTCCACCTCTTTCACGGCCGCCGCTTCGTTGTTGTCCGCGTAGAGCTCCCTTGCCTTGCGGATGAGCTCCGTGACGCCCTTGGGTTCCTGGAACGTCCGATTCGTAGCCGCGAACACGTCGCGGCAAATCCGGACGGACTTGCGGTACTGTTCCGAAGCGCTGGCGATGTTGATGTTGCTGATCATCACGAACCTCCCCTGCTGTTAGCAGAAGAGATTGTGATCATCAGGCAGGATTACCTGAAGTTAACTCTTCTGCAATTGAAAAGCCAAGAATTTTATCTCTGAGTTTGCATTTTCGTCCTCCTTGTGGCACGGAATGTGCAACTTGATACTATAGACTATTTCGGCTATTTTGTCAAACCGACCACTATTTTGTCAAACCCAGTAGTAGAAATTCGATAAATACCCCCGCATTTAAGGCTTAAAATCGAATTTCACTACTGGGCTGGGGTCTGGTATAATTAACGCATGGATTGGCAGATTGCGGGTCATAGAAACCAAATAAAACTTCTCAAAAAAGCTTTCGAAGCTGGTAAATTAGCTCATGCTTATGTATTTGCAGGACCGGAAGCTGTGGGCAAGCGGACAGTGGCGAAAAGATTGGCACAGGAGATGTTAGGGTCCGGGACCGGTGAAGAATATTTTCACCCAGATTTTTTGGAGATTGCCGGGGCTGATGGTATCAAGATCGAGCAGATCCGAGAGCTGACATACAAATTGTCGCTGAAGCCTTATCAAGCCAAATACAAAGTGGCCCTGATCGATAGCGCAGATCAGATGACTACGGAAGCAGCCAATGCTTTGCTTAAAGTTTTGGAAGAGCCAAAAGCCCATACCTTTATGATTTTGATCACGAGTAACCCCAATCGTTTGCCTAAGACGGTTTTGTCCCGATCCCAGAAAATTACTTTCGGCACCGTCGCGTTTTCAGATTATGAAAATTTGTTACCCGCGAAATTGGATCGCGAGAAATATCGGGTAATAGAAACTCTGGCTGCGGGCAAGCCGGGACTGGCGTTAAAAATTGCCGCTAATGAAGATTATCTGGAAGAGATTGCTAGCTCCGAACAGTACTTTGAAATTTTCATGGGTGAAAAACTCGCCGAGAGGCTGATTACTGCTTATGAAATCGCGAATATGGAAACTTCGGAAATAAAAAATTTGATGGATAATTGGCTGCTTCAACTGCAGCACATCCTGCACCAGACAGCCACCAAACAAGTGGCGCGTAAAATTTCGCAGCTGGCTATCTCCCGTCGATTTTTGGAGCAGAATGTAAATACCAAGTTGCTTTTGACGAATTTGATGTTAAGTACATCATGAAGAAATTTTTAATTTTAATTTTTAGCCTTTCATTTTTAGCTGCCAGTTGCAATTCTGGTGACTTTTTTGATTTCGGCGGCGGGACTAAGGGAATTTTTAAATCCGAAGACAACGGCCAAACATATATCTCGGCCAGCAAGTTAGCCATTAAAGGTGACATAAGCAATTATTCTATAAATGCTTTTGCGCTCGATCCGAACAATCCGGACATTCTATATGCTGGTAGCAGCAGTGGTATCTACAAGTCGGAGAATGGGGCCAAAAGCTGGAAATACACTCTTTCCGGTATTACTGTGGCTGCGATTGCGATGGATAGATTTTCCTCATCAACCGTTTATGTGGCAGGTATAGTCGGCGAAAACGGAAAAATTATCAAAAGTACCGACGGCGGTAGTTCCTGGACGGATGCATACACAGAACCATCGAAAAATAATACGGTTTTGTCCGTGGCTGTGTCCAGTTCCAGTTCGTCCACGGTTTTAGCCGGATTGAATAGTGGCGAGCTGATCCGTTCCACTGACAGTGGTCGGACGTGGCAGGCGACCAAAGATTTTTCTAACAAAGTGATCAAGGTTGCATTTGGTCCTTCCAATACCGCCTATGCCTTAACTTTCAAAAAGGGTTTGTATAAAAGCAACGACATGGGCGTCACCTGGACAGCGCTTTCGGATTCATTGAGCGGGGATAATTTAAATTCCCTAAATAAAAGCGCTACTTCTGTGAGTGCTTTCTACGATTTGGGACTGGATCAAAGACAGGCCGGAGTGCTATATTTAGGTACTGAGGAAGGGGTGTATAGAAGCGTAAACGAAGGCAAGGATTGGTCTTTCATTGCTCTTCCCGTCAAGAATGCCGCTTTGCGGGTTTCAGCCATAAGCGTAAATCCAGGCGATTCCAACAATCTTTTCGCTTCCGTGGCTTCTGTAGTGTATAAAAGCACTAATGGGGGCTTAAGTTGGGAAACTAAGACCTTGCCAACTAGTTCTGTAGTGCATACAATCGTAATTAATCCCATTAGCTCCAATATCATTTATTTAGGATTAAGAAGCCAATAGGCTACGAATGCACGGAGAGGAATACTTATGTCTAACTTAGACGCCATAAATAAAAAAGAACCCGAATTCGCCAAAGTCGTCGAACATTTTAAATCTGAATTAGCCACTCTTCGCACGGGACGCGCTAATGCTTCGTTGGTGGAGCATTTGAATGTGGAATATTACGGGGCAACCACGCCGCTTTTAACAATCGCCCAAATCACCGTGCCCGAACCGCGCCAGATAGCGATCCAGCCCTATGACAAAAACGCGCTTAAGGATATAGAAAAAGCAGTGCAAGCTTCAAATCTCGGAATCAATCCTGTTAATGACGGTGCTTATATTCGTCTGACTATTCCGCAGATGACGGAAGAGAGGCGCAAGGAATTGGTGAAGATCGTGGGGCAAATGACAGAGAAAGCCAGGGTCAGCATCAGGAATCTGCGGGAAGAAGTCTGGAAAGAAATTCAGAAAATGGAAAAAGACGGGAAAATTTCTGAAGACGATCTGCGAGTGGGTAAGGATGATCTGCAGAAAGTGATAGACAATTTTAACGATGAGATCAAAAAAGTTGCAGAAGCGAAGGAAAAGGAAGTTCTAACGATATGATTTTACTTACAATTGTTGTTTTCATTGCGATTTTAGGACTGCTCGTGTTTGTCCATGAGCTTGGGCATTTTGTGGCGGCTAAAAAATCCGGCATGAAAGTCGACGAATTCGGTTTTGGTTTCCCGCCAAGAATTTTCGGCATAAAAAAAGGTGAGACTATTTACTCGATCAATCTTATACCACTGGGCGGATTTGTAAAAATTGTCGGGGAAAACGGTGAAAGTTCTGATCCGCAAAGTTTTGGCCACAAACCCGCCTGGCAGCGATTTATAGTCCTGATCGCTGGGGTCACTATGAATGTGGTGTTGGCCTGGGTGCTTATCAGTTTCGCTTTGAGCATCGGCTGGCCGACATTGGTCAACGAAGGCGATCAACTACCGCGTAATGTGATAATAAAAAATGTTTCCGTGGGAATTTTGGAAGTAGCCAAGGACTCACCAGCAGACAAAGCTGGTTTAAAGCCTGAAGACTATATTCTTAAAATTGGCTCCAAACCCGTGAATTCGATTCAGGAAGCTCAGGATTTAACTAAGGCCGCCGCTGATAAGCCCACAGTTTATAGGATTAAACGCGGTAAAGACATTTTCGAAAAAACTTTAACCCCCAGATCCAAGCCGCCTCAAGGCCAGGGAGCGTTGGGAGTGGCTCTTGGTAGCATCGGTGAAATAGTCTATCCCTGGTACCAGGCGCCAATCAAAGGATTACAGGTAACATTTAATCTGATAGTGCTGACTGTCACAGCGTTTTATAGTCTTATCGGTCAGGCTTTACATGGCGGCAATGTCGGGGCAGCATTATCCGGCCCTATCGGAATAGCGGTGCTGACCCGCGACATGACAGCCATGGGCTTTATTTACTTATTGCGCTTTACCGCTTTGATTTCCATCAATCTGGCAATCATTAACGTCATGCCGTTTCCAGCGCTTGATGGCGGCCGAATTTTGTTTTTATTGATAGAAAAAATTCGTGGCAAGAAAATGAAGGAAACTGCCGAAGCCTGGGCGAATACAGTGGGCTTCATGCTGTTAATCCTGCTTATGATCGTAGTTACTGTAAAAGACATAGCTCATTACAGCGAAGGCTTCAAACATTTGTTTCAAAGAATATTTTAGATTTGTTTAACTACCTTTTGAAAGCAAAAAAACCCCGATCACCTGGCGGTGATGGGGCGTTTTCGATCGGATCCGGAGGGCGATGCCTGCAAGCGGGTCGGCGGGGCGGTTCTTCAGGCAGTGGGGTCGCTACTGTGTTTCTTCGAAGTTCTGGCGCTCGGAAAACTAGACGAGCGGACGGCGCGTACGTTTACCCTCTAGCTTAATTTTGATCGTTTCGGTGCGGTGTCGGGCTCTGTCGAATTGCACACATACTTTTTTCTGTTCGGTGTAGGCCCGGTACTGGTGAAGCTTGCAGTAGCCTTTGCCATTGACCACGCGCAGCGCGGAAGTGCCGTCGTTGCAAATGCAGCAGTCCAAGTGTCCTCCTTGCTTGGCGTGAATTGGCAGATTCCTTATGAATTTAGCCCTTGTCAGTAGGTAATTACACACCTTTTTCGGGGTTTTGTCAATATTTTCCGGAATTGCTATAATTCATGCACTATGAAGCAATCCGAATTATTTACGAAAACTTTACGTGAAGCTCCGAAGGATGAACAAGCAGTTAATGCTCAATTTTTAAATCGTGCTGGATTTGTGCATAAGGTTATGGCTGGCGTTTACGAATATTTACCACTGGGCTATTCCGTTTTACAAAAAATCAATCAAATCATCCGTGAGGAAATGAATGCAATTGGCGGACAAGAATTGCATATGTCAATTCTGCAAAACAAAGAAACTTGGGCTGCTACAGGTAGATGGACGTCCGCAGCTGATGTCATGTACCAATTTGAAGATGCATCAGGCAAACAAATGGGTTTGGGTTGGACTCATGAAGAACCTCTCACGGTTATTGCCAAACATTACATAAGCTCTTATAAGGATTTACCCAAAGCTGTTTATCAAATTCAAACGAAATTTCGCAATGAACCAAGAGCAAAGTCCGGTGTTTTGCGGGGACGCGAGTTTTTGATGAAAGATTTGTATAGTTTTCATGCAAGCCAAGAAGATCTAGATAGGTTTTACGAAAAAGCAGCTGTTGCTTACGCGAATGTATTTAAGCGAGTTGGCCTGGACGCTCGAAGAACTTTGGCTTCAGGCGGTCTATTTTCCAAATTCTCAGATGAGTTCCAGGTTTTATCCGAAAGCGGCGAGGATACAATTTTTTATTGTGAAGCATGCGACTATACGGCTAATAAAGAAGTCGCAGGAGAATTGAACTTGGCGGATAAATGTCCTAAGTGTAGTGGAAAATTGACTCAAGGACGAGCTATCGAAGTCGGCAATATCTTCAAATTAGGCACTAAATTTTCTGAAGCACTGGGCTTATCCTTCACAGACAAAGATGGAAGCAAAAAACCTGTTATTATGGCTTCTTATGGAATCGGACCCTCGAGATTATTGGGAACTATTGTGGAAACTTCTCACGACGAGAAGGGGATTATCTGGCCCAAAAGTGTCTCGCCTTTCGATTTGCATCTGATAAATATTGCTGGAGATGAAAAAGCAGCTGATAAGCTTTATGAAACTTTACAGAGCGTCGGGTTTTCGGTACTATATGACCAAAGAGACGCACGTGCTGGCGAAAAATTTGCCGACGCAGATTTAATCGGGATTCCTAAGCGAATTTTGGTCTCGGATAAAACTCTTAAAGACGATTCAGTTGAAATTAAAGACCGAAACACGGACAAAACTTCTATCGTTAAAGTAAAGGACCTCACGAAGAGTCTAAAAACTAAAATTTAAAAACCAAAATCAATCCTTTAATGTTAATTTTCTGAAATGGCAATTCTTGATTTTGTTTACGACAAATTTTCCAAAGATATAGGCATTGATTTAGGTACCGCCAACACCCTTGTTTACGTTAAAGGCAAGGGTATTGTTATTAATGAGCCGTCAGTGGTGGCCATAAATCAAAAAACTCGCCAGATTTTAGCTATCGGCGACGAAGCCAAGCGCATGGTCGGTCGGACGCCGGCTCACATCGTGGCTCACCGTCCTTTGGTGGACGGTGTGATTTCTGATTTCGAAATCACGGAACAGATGCTTAAATACTTTATCGATAAAGTCAATCAATCCGCTCTCGGGTTTCTTTCCCGGCCGCAGGTGGTGATCGGCATTCCATCCGGGGTCACTGAAGTCGAAAAACGCGCAGTACAGGATGCCGCTCTCAATGCCGGGGCCAGGATTGCTTTTTTGATCGAAGAGCCGATGGCTGCCGCCATAGGCGCTAGATTGCCGGTCCAGGATCCGAATGGTTCTTTCATCGTGGATATTGGCGGCGGGACTGCGGAAATTGCCGTCATTTCTCTGGGCGGAATTGTGGTTTCGCGCAGCATCCGGGTGGCAGGAGATGAAATGAATGAAAATATAATCCAGTTTGCCCGCGACGAATTTAATTTGTTGTTGGGAGAACGAACTGCCGAAGATGTGAAGATTAAAATCGGCTCCGCGTTGCCTTTGCGCGAGCGGCTCAAAACTCCGATCCGCGGTCGGGACTTGGTGACTGGCCTGCCCAAGGAAGTCATGGTCAATGATGAACAGATCCGCGCGGCGATTGCCAGCTCGGTGAAAATTATTTTAAACAGCATCAAATTAGTAGTGGAAGAAACGCCACCCGAACTTATTGCTGACATTATGGATCGCGGGATTACTATTGCCGGCGGTGGAGCTTTACTCCGCGGATTGGATAAACTGATCGCCGAAGAAACTGGCATGCCCGTGACCGTGGCTGATGATCCTCTGACTTGCGTGGTACGCGGCTGTGGAATAGTTTTGGAGGACTTACCGGCCTTGAAGGATGTGTTAGTTTTAACAGAGTTCGAGCAAATTCCAAGATAGTGGATAGTGCTTAGTGAATAGTGTTTAGTAACTGTCCACTAGTCACTGCCCACTAACCACTTTTAATGCGCTTTATCTACACCAAAACTTTTCTGAGGATTTTTACCATTTTCGTATTGTTGGCTTTTTTGGTGGTGCTGGACGCAAAAGGTTATATCGGCCTGATCAAAGACGGCTTTTTTCGCGTTTACGGCTTTGGCACGACAAAGCTTTCATCCGTCACTACGAGTATCAAGACTTCATTCAGCACTTTGTTTACTATTAGAAAATTGGTACTGGAAAACGCGAAGTTGAGCCAGGAAGTCAACCAACTGGCTTTTGAAAATGCCCGACTCAAATCCTCGCAAGATGAAAATGCCGCTCTGCGCAAAGCTCTGAATTTCCGGCAGCAATCAACTTTTTCACTTTTACCGGTGGAAACTCTGATACTGGACCCCACTGGTTTTTCTCAGACGATCGTCATCGATAAGGGTAATACTAACAATATTCATCTCGGTCAGCCGATCGTAGCTCAGCCAGGCCTGCTTGTGGGCAAGGTGACTAAGGTTTATCCGCACAGCGCCGAAGTGACTTTGATCACGGATCCGTCGGTAGTGATCAATGGGGAAGTGGTGGAGTCAGCAGCGCGGGGGCTTATCAAAGGCGAGCACGGGTTGGGTTTGAGCCTTGATTTGGTCACTCAAAATGAATTGATAAAAACCGGAGATCAAGTGATCACCTCCGGACTTTCCCAGGATTTTCCGCGCGGCCTTCTGATCGGCAGCATCAGTGCCATCAGGTCTTCGACCACGGATTTATTTCAAAAAGCGTTTGTCTCACCAGCCGCTGATCTTCGCAATGCCCGTTTTCTCTTCGCCATCCAATAAGCAATCCCAATTGAGATTAAATTTATGCGCAATATTATCTGGCTTATCGCTCTATTTATTCTGTTGTTAATCCAAGGTGGAATCTTGCTTCCTCTTCATCTTGCCCCGGTTAATTTGATTTTGATAGTCGTAGCCTTGGCCACTATCTTGTCGGATTTTAAGCAGGGATTAATCATCACAATTTTAGGGGGATTGCTTATGGATTTCGTATCCGGTTCTCCTGATGGTTTGATTACTATGAGTTTGCTGATTGTATTTTTAATCCTGCATTTGATATTGAAAGAATTTTTGTCGCGCGAGCCGAACAGATTCATCCTGGTGGCCACGGTGGCTAGTGGGACGATACTTTTTTATTTCGCCTTTTTGGTGGTGGACCAGCTGTTTGGAATTATTCATCTAGCTGAAAAATCCGATGTTCGATACCTGCTGAGCGTGCAGCTGCCGCTGGCAGTGATGTGGAATTTAATTTTTTCTTATCCAGTCTTTCAATATTATTTTTTGACCCAAAGCTTGGCGTCCAGGATGCCTACCCATGAAGAACCCATTCGAACTTAAACCTTTCCTTAACCGCAAAATGCACGCGGGTAAAAGCCTTTCTTTCGAGGAAGCGTACCTAGGTTTGGAAAAAGAAGATGCGGAAATCATGGAGGATGATCGGGAAGAGATCAATTACCGAATTCTAGGCACTATAATTTTTATCTGCTTAAGCTTGTTATTTGCCCGGCTTTTTTATCTTCAGGGGTATAAAGGAACTACATACAAGGCTTTGGCTGAAGGCAACAAGCTGCGCACTCAATTCACCCTGGCACCGCGAGGCTTGCTCATTGACCGAACCGGCAAAACCATAGCCGGTAATTCTCCCAGTTTCGAGCTGGTGGCCATAACTGCTGATTTTCCCAATGACAAAACAGAATTTGATGGACGACTGACCCAGGTCGCAGCGATCTTGGGCCAGGATACGATTGCACTTACCGAATCCATAAAAGAATTAACTCCTGATTCTTTCGCCGCCCAGACTCTGGTGCAAAATCTGACCAAAGACCAGGCTTTGATCCTTATTTCCAAAGCCCCGGATTTGAAAGGATTTGTGGTTCAGAACAACCCGATCCGCGATTACAAAGATCCGTTGGCATTTGCGCATTTAACCGGTTATGCGGGCAAAGTTACGGTAGACGAGCTGGGCTCTCATAAAGAAGATAATTATCTGCTGAATGACTATATCGGCAAATCGGGGATTGAATTAGAGTATGAAAAATATCTACGAGGCCTACCAGGCAAGCGACAGGCGGAAGTCGATGCTAAAGGAAATTTTCAAAAAACATTGGCAGAAGTCCCGGCAACACCGGGTAGTAATGTTAAGTTAAATATTGATTACGATCTGCAAAAAGTAATTTATGACAGCATGATGGCGCATTTGAATCATGTGGGAGCCAAGCGGGGAGCAGCAGTGGCGACTAATCCGCAAACTGGAGAAGTCCTGGCTTTGGTTTCGATTCCGGGCTTTGATTCCAATATGTTCGCGCGTGGGATTAAGAACGACGAATATAGCAGTCTGATCAATGATCAGAATATTCCTTTGCTTAATCGCACGATCAACGGCCAGTATCCGCCTGGGTCCACTATCAAGCCTGTCATGGCAGTAGCCGGGCTTAGCGAAGGGGTGATAAACACAGCAACGAAAATTCTGGACGATGGCGTCATCCGCGTGGGAAATTTTACGTTCTATGGATACGAACGGGGAGGACTGGGCTTGATGGATATTTATTCGGCGATCGCCAGATCTTCGGATATTTATTTTTATACTGTGGGCGGCGGCAATGCCAAAACTAATATTAAGGGGCTGGGTCCGGACAAAATCGCAGATTGGTTTCGGAAATTTCACCTCGGCTCGCTGCTGGGCATAGATTTACCAGGGGAGAAAAGCGGCTTGGTGCCGGATCCGGCATGGAAAGACCGTGTGAAAAATGAAAAATGGTATTTGGGCGATACTTATCACGAATCTATTGGCCAAGGCGATGTCCTGACCACTCCGCTGCAGGTGAATAGCTGGACTGCGACTGTGGGCAATGGAGGCAAAGTCATGCAGCCGTATATCTTAAACCAAGTAGTGGGCAGAGACGGCAAGGTTTTGGCTTCGGGCCAGCCCAAAGTTTTGGCAGAAAATATTTTCGATCCCAAATATATCCAAATCGTGCAGGAAGGCATGAAGCAAACCGTGCAGATAGGATCCGGCCGAGGAGTGCTGAATGTCGGGGTAGATGTGTCAGGCAAAACCGGAACCGCCCAGTTCGATGCCAAGGATTTGACTAAGACACACTCTTGGTTTACGTCATACGCGCCATCCAGCCATCCAGTGATCGCGCTTACTGTGCTGGCTGAAGCAGCAGGCGAAGGTCACTCCGTAGCCGTGCCAATTTCCAAAGATATTTATACGTGGTGGGCTGCAAATAGATATAAAAAGTAGAGTAATTGCCTATTTTGTCCACCCGGACAAAGTCCAGGGCGTAGAAGGATATTTTGCGCTATAATACAGGTAATTAACTTTACCTATGAAAGAAACAAAAGCCACCACACCGCCTCTCCTCAAGAATCTGCGAGAAGCCAAGGCACACATCTTAAACGTCAACGAACGCCATCGTGAGAGTCTTACCAAACTCGAACGACTCGCCGTCTGGATTACCGACCATGTGGGGACCATGGGTTTTTTTCTGATTATTTTTGTATGGACGATAATATGGCTGGGGTGGAATAGTTTTGGTCCTTCAGCACATCGATTTGATCCGTATCCGGCGTTTGTGCTCTGGCTGTTTATTTCAAACATGATTCAGATTTTTCTTATGCCGTTGATTATGATCGGACAAAATTTACAAAGCCGACATTCTGAATATAGAGCAGAAGCTGATTTTCAGGTCAATGTTAAATCCGAAGCTGAAATCGAAGCGATTTTATTGCATTTGGAAAAACAGAACGAGTTGATATTAAAAATTTTGGAAAAAATCAATGTCCCCAAATGAACCAAAAAGAAAGGTTTGGGATTTCTGGCACATGCTGGGGCCAGGGCTGACTACAGGTGCTGCGGATGATGACCCGTCGGGAATCACGACTTACTCTCAAGCTGGTGCGCAATTTGGTTATAATATGCTTTGGACTGCATGGCTGACATTTCCGCTCATGGCCGTGATACAGGAAATGTGCGCGCGCATCGGACTCGTGACTGGCCGGGGATTGGCGTCGGCCATCCGCCACAACTACTCCAAATCGATTTTATATTTTACTGCTATTTTGCTCCTGATTGCCAACACTTTTAATATCGCGGCTGACCTCGCTATGATGTCAGAGGCGACACGGCTGCTTTTGCCCATCAACTTTACTTTGCTCGTGGTTTTGTTTACTGCGGCGAGTTTGTGGATGCAGATCGTGTTGAGCTACAAGCGCTATGCGAAATACCTCAAATGGCTAGCCCTCATCTTAATTGTCTATGTCTTCGCCGCGTTTTCCGTCGGAATCAACTGGCATCAAGTTTTGCCGCAAGTTTTCTGGCCACATATCAGCTTCGATAAATCCCAGTTATTGCTCTTAACCGCGGTCTTGGGCACCACGATTTCTCCTTATTTATTTTTTTGGCAGACATCGCAGGAAGTGGAAGAGCAGATTTTAGAAGGTAAAATATCCATCAAACAGCGCCTGGTCACCTCGACTCCTGCGGAAGTGAAAAAAATGCGGGTGGATGTATGGTCTGGCATGTTTTTGTCGAACTTGGTGATGTTTTTTATCATCGCGGTTTGTGCCAGTACCCTGCATGCTTCCGGAATCACCAATATCACCAGTGCCGGGCAGGCAGCTGAGGCTCTCAAGCCATTGGCCGGGCGCGCCGCGTATCTTTTTTTTACAATTGGCATCATCGGCACCGGACTTTTGGCAGTGCCAGTGCTGGCCGGCTCGTCGTCTTACGCGATATCGGAAAGTTTTGGTTGGAACGAAGGTTTATACCGGAAATTCAATCGGGCATACGCATTCTACGGCGTCATTATTTTTTCCATGGTGGTCGGCGTGATTATAAATCTGCTCGGATTTGATTCGGTGAAAATGCTGATCTATTCCGCCGTTCTTAACGGTCTTATCTCGCCTTTTATCCTGCTCCTGATCCTGCTTCTGGCCAGTAATAAAAAAATTATGAAAGAGTGGGTGAATGGCAAATTTTCTATTTTTTTCGGGATACTAATTATTTTGCTTATGACTGTTACGTCGTTGTTCACTATCTGGACTTCCTTGTTTTAGGAATTAACCAGGATATTTCCGGGTTGACAAGTTTTATTAATTAGCCTAATATTGTCCTGCGTATTAACCAAGGACCCCATGGGCCCTTTTATAAGAACCAAAACATGACAAAGACAGTATTGCTTACCGAAGAAGGGCTTAAGAAATTAAAAGATGAATTGAAAGTGCTGAAAGAAGACCGTCGGCATGAAGTGATCGAACGGATTCAGGAAGCGGTTTCGCATGGCGATCTTTCTGAAAATGCCGACTATGCGCAGGCAAAAGAAGAGCAGGCGTTTATCGAAGGCCGGATTCAGGAAATCGAGGATATGGTAAAATTTGCTCAGATCATCGAACCGGTTTCAAATCATAACATCGTATCCATAGGTTCCACAGTCGTCGCCCGCGTGGGTGGCAAAGATGTGAAGTACACCATCGTCGGAGCCAATGAAGCCAATCCCGCAAGCGGAAAAATTTCCAATGAGTCGCTGGTCGGCCGCGCTTTGCTTGGCACGAAAAAAGGCGACCGGGTGCCAGTGGAAACCCCAGCCGGCAAAGCTGAGTACGAGATAGTAAATATTCAGTAGTCATAATAGAGTTGGTTTCCTTGAACCTACTTCATCATAAGCACACTATATTCAGTGCTGCTTTTTTTGATTTTATAAGATACTTGTTGCATTAGATTTGCAAGCATATACTTTAGGGGTGAGTAATTGTTTGGAGTTGTTCTGACTGAAGGAGGACATATGTTCCGCCAATTATTATCACGAGTCCTCCCTGTACGGCTGCAGCCTCTGTTGGCTGCGAGATGTATCAAGGTCACCCTGGAAGACATCAACCAAGCCCGCGGGTGCAAACAGTGTCCTCTCAAAACTGCGATGGAGCGGACGTTCGGCAAGCCCGTGGTTGTGAGCGGCGGCTACTGGTATTTTGAAGATCGTGTTGATGAGATCTTTCTGCTCCCTCGTGGGGTCACCCGCATTCTTAATGCCTTCGACTTGGGGAGGAAGATAAAACCATTTGCTTTTGTTGCCATCCCTCTCAAGGCGTGATTCTCTCACGTCTTTTTCTTTTTCTAATAAACACGAAAGATATTCCCATCGATCAGGCCTTAGAAGTAGCAGGTTTTTATTTAAATGATACTGATCCGAGATTGTCAAACAGAAATTTAAATTACATACAGGCGAAAATTTCAAGTAATTCAAATTACGTAGACGTTTTTTTATTTTATTTAAAGTGCTAAAATTATATTTATGATAGGTAAACTTCAAACAGCAATTTTTGGTGGTGGATGCTTTTGGTGCACGGAGGCAATTTTTTTGCGTCTCAAAGGCGTAGAGTCCGTGGATTCCGGTTATGCCGGAGGCCATGTGACCAATCCCACTTATGAACAAGTGTCTATGGGAAATACGGGACACGCGGAAGCGATTCAAATCGAGTTTGATCCGAGTATAGTGAAATACGCCGATCTATTAAATGTATTTATGGCTACGCATGATCCCACCACACTCAATCGTCAGGGCAATGACGTGGGTGAGCAGTATCGTTCGGCGATTTTTTATACCACTGATCAGCAAAGAGACGAGGCGAATGCATTTATCAAACAACTGGAAAATGACGGAGTCTACGATGATCCCATCGTGACGGAAGTCAAACCTCTCGATAAATTTTGGCCAGCGGAGAGTTATCATCGCCGGTATTATGATCAAAACCAGAATAAACCGTATTGTCAGCTAGTGATCAGCCCCAAAATCGCGAAATTAAGAGCCAAATTCGCACCTCTTTTGAAACCAATGCTATAATGCATAGGCATGAGAAAGAATTTTAGCGCGATTTTAATAATCCTGCTTTTGCTTGCCGGCGCACTATATGGCCAGGCCAAACTGCGCTTATTCAACAAACCCTGCACCCAGCCCGTCACATATAGTCTGGGGAGTTTTGACGGCAAATTTGGGATTTCCAAAGATAAATTTTTGAAGGATATAGAAAAATCCATTAAGGTCTGGGAGGATTCCACCAATTTGGACTTATTTAAATATGATCCGAATGGCAAATTGAAGATCAATTTGGTTTATGACTATCGGCAAGCGGCTACGGACAAGCTTCAAAGTTTAGGTGTTAAAATTGACGACACTCAATCCTCATATGAAAGTCTTAAGTCCCGCTACAATACTATGTCCGCGGATTATAGTCGGCTCAGACAGAGTCTCGATGCGGAAGTGAGCGACTACAACCGGCAGAAACAAGACTACGAGCAGCAGGTTAATTATTGGAACAATCAGGGCGGTGCGCCGAAAAATGTGGTTAGCCAGCTGAATGCGCAAAGAGATGCGCTGAATGCCCAGGCAAATAAAATTAATCGGGATCAGGAAACTCTCAATAATCTAGCCAGTAGTATTAACTCCATGGTGGATGTGCTCAATCGGATGGTGGCAAATCTTCATTTGAGTGTCAGTAATTACAATACTATCGGCGCTTCACGCGGCCAGGAATTTGAAGAGGGGGTTTATGTTTCCACCGCCCATAGCCAGGAAATAAATATTTATGAGTTCAATAACTCGGATACGTTAATCCGGCTATTGGCGCACGAATTCGGCCACGCTTTAGGGTTGGGACATATTGATTCTAATCCAAATGCGATCATGTACCGGCTGAATAAAAATTCAAACGCCAAAGCAACGTCGGAAGATCTGGCAGCCATAAGACAATTATGCGGAATTTAATTAATATGAAATTTAGCGGATTTGGTTTGATCGGATTGATCATAGTCATTGCTATCGCTGTCGCTCTAATTTTTGGTTATAGAGCTTGGGACGGAAGCAGTAAGAAAAACCAAATCGAATCGGGACGAGACGCGATAGATCAGGCGCAAAAAGCTGCTGATCAGCAAAATCAGGGAAGTTTGTATTTGCAAAACCAAGTCCAGGATTCACCCTCGGTAAATTATCACGGCTTACAAAACAATTTAAAGAGTATCAAGAAATAAAAAGAACCGAACTTACCTCTATTCGGTTTTGAATATACCCTTGCAATGGATACAAGATGTGGTGTCGCGGCGCACGAAGATCCACTCTTTGCAGAAGGGGCATTCGGTGGTCGGCCCTGACCGACTGATCCTCAGGGTCGGAATCTGCGGCGGGGCCGGTACTGGAACGTCTGCTGGCCGATTGGTGTTTAAGGCGCCTACTCTTTCACGGAGCAACGCCTTGTTGGCTTCTGTGAGCTTCCCTAGTTCTCCTCGTTGATTGCAGCGAAAGAAACCGCCTCGGAGAGAGCTGAATGTCAGTTTCCCGATCGCACGGATAGCTGCGACATCAGCGTATGTCGGATTGAAAGTTCTTGCCGGTTCTCCGCCTTTTCTGGAGAAGTGAATGCGGCCCTTCCGCGACTGGATCTTTTCGTAGTATCCCATCAATTCCTCCTCAAAGTCGCTAGTATCGACACAATATGTTAACACGAGCTGTGGTTAATTGTCCACGTTCTCTTTTAAGCAAATTTATGGTATAATATAGGATAGTTAATACAATCAAATGACAGAAAAAATCGAAGAATTACGCCAAGTCAGGATACAAAAATTAGAGGAACTGAAAAAACAAGGAATTGATCCTTATCCAATTACGACTAAACGCACTCATACGATTGGCGAGTGCTTGGAAAAATTTGACAAGTTCAGCATTGAAAAGAAGGCGGTAATACTTGCGGGCAGAATTCGGTCAGTGCGGACGCATGGCAAACTGGCGTTTTTTGATTTGGAAGACGAATCAGGTAAAATCCAGCTTTTAGTCCGAGAAGACGCGATTGGTAAAGATTTCAAATTGGTGGACTTACTGGACCTGGGAGATTTTTTGGAAGTAGCGGGTACCTTGGCTTTGTCCAAGACCGGGCAAAAAAGTGTGGAAGTCAGAGAATTGCGCTTGCTTTCCAAATCACTACGGCCGGTACCGCAAGATTATTTTGGGCTCAAAGATCCGGAAGTTAAACTACGCAAGCGATACCTGGATTTGATCGCCAATGCAGAAACCCGCGAGTTATTCAAAAAGAAATCAGTGTTTTGGAAAACTATCCGCGAATTTCTGGAATCCAAGGAATTTATAGAAGTTGAAATGAATGTGCTGGAACCGATTCCCGGCGGCGCTGAAGCCGAACCGTTTGTCACGCACCACAAGGCGTTGGATCGAGATTTTTATCTGCGCATCTCATTGGAGCTGCCATTGAAAAAACTTTTGGTCGGCGGCTTTGAGCGCGTGTTTGAAATCGGCCGGATTTTCCGCAATGAAGGAATTTCCACCGAGCATTTGCAGGATTACATGCAGATGGAATTTTATTGGGCTTATGCGGATTACGAGCAATTGATGGAGATGACACAGGATTTGTATCAACAGATTATTAAAAATGTCACCGGTAGTTTCAAAACTAGTTATGACGGCAAAGAAATCGATTGGTCAGGCAAGTGGCTGAAAATAAATTACTTTGATATTTTTCAAGAAAAAACCGGCTTGGATCTTAACCAAGTCAGTGATAAAGAATTGCAGGATTATGCTTCAAGCGAAAAGATTAAATTTGAGAAAAATCAGGGCCGCGGCCGCGTCATAGATTTGATTTATAAGAAAAAAGTGCGGCCAAGTTTGATGCAGCCTTCCTTTTTGATCAACCCGCCGATTGAAATCGAACCTTTGGCGAAAAAAGATCCCAAAAATTCCAAACAGGTCCAAAGAATGCAGATCGTGGCCGGGGGTACAGAATTAGGTAAAGGATTTTCAGAATTGAACGATCCTATCGATCAACGTGAGCGTTTCGAAGCGCAAATGAAGTTGCGCGAAGCTGGCGATAAAGAAGCGCAGATGTTGGATGAAGATTATGTGGAAGCGCTGGAATATGGCATGCCGCCAGCCGCAGGATTTGGACTTTCAGAAAGATTATTTTCGGTGATTATGGATAAATCGATCCGGGAAACAGTTTTCTTCCCACCGATGAAAGAAGAATAGGTATATCGGATGACAAGACAAGAAGCGCTAGATTTACTAGCCCAGCATATTACTAATTCAAATCTGATCCGACACAATGTTGCTGTGGGGTTTATCATGCAAGCACTGGCACAGAAGTTCGGCGAAAATCAGAATGACTGGGAATTGGCAGGCATGCTGCACGACCTGGACTGGGAGAAGACCAAGGATGATTTTAAGAATCACACGAAAATAACCAAGCAGATTTTAGAAAAAACAGATTTGAAACCGGAGATTATCAATGCGATTTATGTTCACAATTGGGCGCATGATATAAAACCGGAAACCATGCTTGAGAAAACTTTGTATTGCGTTGAAGAATTATCAGGTTTGATCACAGCCGCGGCGTTGGTGCAGCCGGATAAGAAATTGGCATCAGTAACCTCTGAATCAGTTTTGAAAAAATTTAAGCAGAAAAGTTTTGCTGCGGGAGTGAATCGAGACATAATCCTGCTTTGTAAAGATTTTATCGGCATGGAAATAACGGAATTGGTGGAGATTTCTCTTAATGCTATGAAAGAGCATGCAGAGGAAATAGGATTATGAAGAAAATCTTAATCGGTACCGGCAATCAAGCAAAGGTGGACCAATATAGAGAACTTCTGAAAGGTTTTGACTTGGAAGTGCTTTCCGCTAAAGATTTAAATATTCCTGCTCCGGAGGAAAATGCTCCTACTTTTGAAGAAGAAGCAATTAATAAGGCTAAATACTATTTTGAGAAATCGGGTATACCAGCCATTGTGGATGATGGAGGTTTTGAAATCAAGGCTTTAAATGGCGAGCCAGGCGTAAGAAGCAAGCGTTGGATCGGTCGAGAGATGTCAGATGAAGAGATTATTTCAGAAGTGATAAAAAGAATGGAAGGTAAGAAAGACAGGGTAGCTAAACATACGGTTGTAATTGCGGTTGCTACTCCGTTCGGAGTTGCTACTTCCCATGCTGAGATTGAGGGCGTAGTCGCGGAAAAGCCAAGTGATAAAAAGATTGCCGGTTTTCCATATCGTTCCGTTTTGTTTTTACCTAACTACAAAAAATATTGGCTTGAACTTTCAGATCAGGAGGAAGAAATTATGAATCACAGAAAACATGCAATAGAGAAGATAAAATATATTTTTAAAGAATTAAGCAAGGATTAATATGCTCGACATAAAGTTTATCAGAGACAATCAGAAAAAGGTCCGCGAAGCAGTAAAAAATAAAAACGGAAATCCGGAAGTTGTGGATCAAATTATTGCATTGGACGATACTCGTCGCAAATTGATTATTGAGGTGGAGGCGATCAGAAGCAGACGGAACGAAATAACGCAAAAATTGCAAAAGGATAAAGACGAAGAATTAATTGCGGAAAGCCGCAAACTTAAAGATCACCTGGCGGAAATAGAAACGGAGCAGACAAACATAGAACAGGAATGGACGGAAGCAATGAATCGTATCCCGAACTTGCCTCTGGATCATGTTCCAGTTGGGGCGGATGAAACGGAGAATAAAATTTTACGAAAAACTGGAAAGCCGAACAAATTTTCGTTTAAGCCAAAAGATCACCTTGAGCTCGGTGAAGCGTTGGATATTATCGATGTTCAACGAGCAACCAAAGTTTCCGGACCCAGATTTGCCTATTTGAAAAATCAGGGAGTAATTTTGGAATTCGCTTTAGTGCAATTTGCTTTAAGCAGGCTTATAAAAAGAGGATTTTCACCTATTTTACCGCCAGCGCTAATCAAACAGAATATTACAGGAGGTTTAGGTTATTGGCAGGCAGGCGGGAATGAAAACTATTATTTAGTCGAAGATCTACAAAAATCTGAATCAGATGAAGAGCAAAAAGACCATTTATATTTGATCGGCACGGGTGAACATTCCGTGGTGCCCATGCATAAGGACGAAACGTTCAAAGATGAAGAATTGCCCAAAAAATACGCTGCCTTCTCGTCTTGTTTTCGAAGGGAGGCTGGAACCTATGGTCGCGATACCCGAGGGATTTTACGCTTGCATCAATTCGACAAGGTGGAAATGGTGGCTTTCATAAAACCGGAACAGGACGAGCAAATCAGGACTGAAATGCTGAATACCGTGGAAGACATGCTGAAGGAACTGGATCTTCCTTTCCAGGTCGTTCAGCTTTGCACCGGCGACATCTCGTTCCCCGCCGCTGAAACAATTGATATTGAAACGTGGATGCCCTCACAGGAAAAATATCGCGAGACTCATTCAATCTCGACCACTACGGATTTCCAGTCGCGTCGTTTAGCGATTAAATATCAAGGAAAAGAAGGTCGCGGGTTGGTTCATATTTTAAACGGTACGGCATTTGCGATCGGAAGAATGATTATCGCAATTATGGAAAATAATCAGCAGGAAGATGGGTCAATATTGATTCCGAAAGTTTTACAGTCATACACAGGATTTGAAGTAATTAAGAAGAAATGAGTCATTTAAATTGGTTGGAAATAAGCAAAGCGGCACTTCTTCATAACGCCAAACAATTTAAGCGGGTGTTGAAAAAAGCCAAACTTATGGCTGTGGTCAAAAGCAATGCTTACGGTCATGGTTCTTTTGCGGCAAGTACTACGCTTGAGCCTGCGGTGGATTTGTTTGGGACAGCCAGTGGCAGTGAAGCTTTGGCTTTGCGGGAATTCGGCATTAAAAAACCGATTGTAGTTTTGAATTATTATGCGCTGGAGCAGGTTAATTCTTTGATAGCAAAAAATATTGCACTGGTAATTTACGATCTTAAGCAAGTGCAGGCAATTTCCAAGGAAGCGAAAAAGTTAAAAAAGAAAGCATCGGTTCACATCAAAGTTGGCACAGGCCTATCCCGGCTAGGCGTGCTGGCCAAAGACGCGGTAGAATTTACCAAAAACGTACGCAAACTCCCAAATATTACAGTGGAAGGATTATTTAGCCACTTTGCGGCTTCGGAAGACGATCCAGAATATACTCTGATTCAACTGAAGCATTTCCAGGCGATAATTGAAGATTTAGAAAAGAACGGCATCCAAATTCCCATCAAACATATTGCTTGCACCGCGTCTTCTTTGGCTTTCCCTCAGAGTCAGTTTGATATGGTGCGTATTGGCCTTGGCATTTATGGCATGCAATCTTACAAATCCATCCGCTCAGAAGTCCAAAAGCATAATCCGGGTTTTAATTTGAAGCCGGCACTTACCTGGAAAACCGAAATTTTAGCGGTCAAAAATCTGCCCAAAGGTGCGTATATCGGTTATGGCAGAAGCTATCAAACGAAACGGCCCACTAAATTAGCAATTTTACCGGTCGGCTACTTTGAAGGATATGATCGGGGATTTTCCAACAACTCCGAGGTTTTGGTCGGGGGCCAACGCTGCCCGATAAGGGGACGAATTTATATGAATCTTATGAGTGTGGATGTGACAGATGTTAAAATCGCGAAAGCCGGCGACACAGCTGTCCTGATCGGTAAGCAGGGCAAAGAAGAGATTACCGCCGATGAGCTGGCAAAAAGAATCAATACGATCAATTACGAAATAGTAACCAGAATTAATCTTATAATTCCGAGGATTATAAATGTCTAAAAAATTACGAATAGCATTAATTTTCGGCGGGACTTCCGAAGAACGGAAAGTTTCTTTGGTATCGGCGAAAAACGTTGCGAGTGTATTATCCAAGAAATACGAGATTATTCCCATAGAAATTTCGAATGACAGAAAATGGTTGAGCAAGCTCAATAATTCATATAAAAAGATTGATGTGGCTTTTTTAGCGCTGCATGGTCCAGGCGGGGAAGATGGTACAGTTCAAGGAGTTTTAGATCTGTTAGGTTTAAAATATACCTGCTCGGGTGTTTTAGCCTCTGCTTTGGCCATGAATAAAGCCCTAACAAAAAGAATAGTAGCGTCGGAAGGCGTTTTGGTAGCTCCTCATGTGCTTATTTCCAAAGAAGAATATAAAAACGATCGAAAGAAATATCTAAGCAATCTGAAGGGCAAGCTTGTGATAAAACCAAATCATATAGGTTCATCAGTAGGAGTCACTATTAGCAGTAATAAGAAAGAAATTGAAAAGGGAATTATAAATGCTCTCAATCAGGACGATGAAGTAATAATAGAACCATTTTTGAAAGGGAGAGAGTTTACGGTTCCGGTTTTGGGAAATAAGAAGCTGCAGGCTCTACCAGTGATCCAGATAGTGCCGAAAGTTTCTGACTTTTTTGATTATAAGGCCAAATATAAAGTGGGAGGAAGCGATGAAATCGTGCCGGCAAGGATTTCCAAAAAACTCGCGGCGGAAATGCAGGAAACAGCTTTGTTAGTACACGAACTTCTCAATTGTCGGGGAATAACCCGATCGGACTTCATAGTTACTGAGGATGAAAAAGTATACTTTCTGGAGATTAATACCATTCCGGGGATGACTGCAAATTCTTTGGTTCCCAAGTCAGCGGCAGCGGCAGGAATTCCTTTTTCCGTGCTTTTAGCCAAACTGATTCAATTAGCTTTAAACAAAGAATGAAAATTTTCTCAAAACACAGAAAAAAGATGGAACCCAGGCGGCGATTTGGCGGTCTGGAGTTTCGGCGAAAGATCAAAGAAGCCAGCAACTATAAGCGCGCGTTTAATCCGACCTTAGGTTTTTCCCTAAAGATTTTTTCTCGCAGTAGCGGTACTGCGAGAGCGATAAAAATTGTCGGCATCGCGTTGGTGTTAATCGTGGCTTATTATTTTACCATTTCATCCACATTGGTAATCACGGATGTAACGATAAAAGGCAATCGCCAGGTTTCGACGCAAGAAATCCAAAACGTTCTGAATTCCAACGATTCAAGATTTTTTCTGATTAAGAAAAACAATTTTTTTCTGATGACGCGCGGCCGGGTCAGCGAGCTGCTTACCACTGCCATCCCTACGATTAAAGGGATAGTGAGCTTTAACAGAACCTGGCCCAATAAACTCAGCATTGAAATAGTCGAGCACACTCCAGGATTTGTAATCGAATCCAACGGAAGCTATTTTTTAGTGAATGATGCAGGAGTCGTGGTGAGCCAGATCGAGAGTCCGCAGAAATTATTGATTGCTCACGATCAATTAGTCGAAAATTTTTCTCGAGGGGAAAATCTGCCCAATCAAAAATTAGCCCCCTTTGTTTTATCCATGAACAAGTCATGGAGCAGCAAGATGACGGAAGGAATAGAATCTGTAAAATTTCCTGGCAAAAGCAGCACTGACGTGCAGTTTATTACCAAAGCCGGATGGTCGGTGTTTTTCGATACTACACGACCAGTGTCTGTACAACTATCGAGCTTAGCTGTTATTCTAAGTAAAGAGATTGGGCAGCCCAAGTTGCCTAAATTGGTATATATAGATTTGCGAATAAGCAAGTGGGCGTATTATTGCCTCAAGGAAAGTTCATGTCAGCAAAAAATTCAGCCAGCAATTACAGGAACAGAAACTAATGTCAAATAACAAGTATATAATTTCATTAGGAGGGTCGTTGATAGTACCGGAGGAGATTGACGTGGGATTCTTGGAGAATTTCAAGAAGCTGCTGATGGCCAGAAGTAGAAAAGGAGATTTTTTTGTACTGGCGCCAGGTGGTGGACGGACAGCCCGTAAATACGCCATCGCCGCCAAAACTTTAGGCAATCTTAATCGCAATGATTTGGATTGGTTGGGAATTTTTTCCATCAAACTAAACAGCCTCCTGCTTTCGAGCGTTTTTAAAAATCAGAAAAATGTTAAAGTAATGAATATGGAAGAAGCTCGACCGGGCAGATCTTCTGATTATGATTCGGTGATTTTTGCCAAACGGTATAAAGCAAAATATATTATAAACTTAACCAATATCGATTATGTTTATGATAAAAATCCTCGCGATCATAAGGATGCCAAGCCAATGAACAATATCTCTTGGAAGGACTTTCGTAAAATTATCGGTAATAAGTGGGATCCGGGATTAAATCTTCCTTTTGATCCTGTAGCTTCCAAATTTGCCGAATCTCTCAAGTTACAAGTTATAGTGATGAACGGCAATTCATTAAATAATTTACAAAATTTTTTATCCGACAAACCGTATAACGGAACCGTTATTGGTTAATGAATGGTATAATTAAGAAGAAGCCCTCACCCCGACCCTTCCCGGGACGGGAGAGGGGAGTTCTAATTTGAAAAAACCAAATGATTAAAGCATTATTAATAGCTGGGGACGGGGTCACAATCAAAAAGACCAAGTATTTCAGCGATGTTTATGCTCAAGAGTATCATATCCCGGAAGCAAAACTCCGGCCGTTTTTCAAAGACAAACTTCGAATGTGCCAGAGAGGCCAGGCGGATCTCAAGCACGAAGTCACTCCTTACCTAAAAGGCTGGGGCTGGAAGGGGTCTGTAGACGACTTTTTGGATTATTGGTTCCGTACGCAGACCATACCCAATCAACCGGTGATGGATGTGGTGAAAGATTTGAGAGCTGGAAACATTAAGTGCTGCTTGGTGTCTGATCAGGAAAAATACCGCGCCAACTATATTTCCAATATTCTCCACTTTAAAGAATATTTCGACGAGTGTTTTTATTCCTGCGATCTGGGTTACAACAAATCCCAAAAGGATTTTTTCGAGATCATAATCAAACGCTTGAATCTTAAGCCGGAAGAAATTATATACTGGGATGACGAGGACATTGAAACGGCCAAAGAAGTGGGAATCAATGCATCAGTTTATACTTCTTTGGAAAATTTCCAGGAAGAAGTTAGTCTTCTGATGAATATATAGAATTAAAAAATCGCCATTTGAAGTGAGACCCTTTTAGTAGACTTAGAATAAAACCGCTAGGCGGTTTTTAGTTTACGTGATACTGTGTGACGATGATATTACCTTTGAATCCCGGAGTGTCGGCATATTCTTTTTCTGTGACAACGTTCCAGTTGCCAGGCACATTGGGCTTGGAGCCACCGAAGCCTGTGGTCCAGAGAAGCCAAATTGTGTCATTTTTTTTCGCCTGGTGAAAGTCAAGCACCAAATCTTTATTGGTCAGGATTGCGGTGCCGGAAAAATGAGGAATGGATTCGAGCGAGCCTGGTGCGTAGAGCAGCGGATTGATTCCGGTATGGTTGTAATATTTGAAAGTGAAATAAACGAAGCTTGAGCCCACGTAGATTTTATCAGTGCTGCGCGCGTTGTCATTTATAAGCGTACTCGCGGCCGCCATGCCCGGCTTATAATTTACAGCTCTGTTGAAAAACAAATTTTTGACGCCCAGATCATTCCAGTTTTTGAAAAATAAAATTAAGCTGACAGCAGCAAAGACAATTGTCAGCGTGCGCCGGGTTGTATACTTAGGCACCAGGAAAAGCGTAGCCGCGATTATAATCGTAAAATATAAGGATGCGAATACAAAGTAACGATCTTGATAAATTGCCTGCTTGAATGAAAGCAAGACTGCTGCGATAAAAGGAACTACTACCCCGAAGATGATAAGCCAGCGGATGGGAGGTTTGGTTTCCCGAAAGAAATAATACATTACTACAATGCCGGCTATAGCTGCGAAAAATAATGTGATATGATCATTGCCTTGCCCGCCAAACATCATTTTCCAGATGGTGGACGGCACTGACCAGCGATCAGGTGCTGGGATCCAATAAGCGGCTTCTACGCGCCGCAATTGCGTTAATAAGGTGGGTAACCAGGGAATAAACAATACGGCGGCTAAAACGTAGCTTCCTAGGCTTGCGAATAAGATACTGTCTTTGTACAGCCTGTTTTTATAAAGATAATAAAGAACATAGAGGCCTTGGGCGGCTATGGAAAAAAGCAGGTAATAGTGAGTATATAGGCTTGCGGCAGTGAGCAGGGCATAGAGCAGCCAGTATTTCAGCTTGTTGTTTTCCAGAGCCTTGAGCAGTATAAAACTCGAAAACAAAACTAAAAACGTTCCCAACGTGTACATTCGCGCTTCCAGCGAATACTGGATCTGAAACGGATTGATGGCCAGAAAAAAAGCGGCGACGATGGCCAGCTTTTCATTATTGAATGCTTTGCGTACGAACAAAAAGCCGGCGTAGATAGTAAGAATTCCAAACAAAATTGAAAGTGAGCGCAACGAAAGCAGTCCAGAGCCAAAAACATAGCTCCAAAGACGCAATATCCAGTAATAAAGCGGAGGATGCACATCCAAACCGATGCGATACATCATCTCGCTCCAGGAGTAGCGGATATATAGCGCTGAAAAGGCTTCGTCATGCCAAAGCGCTACTGCGGTATTGTTATAGAAGCGTAACAGGCCGCCAAGGATAAGGATTGGAGCAAGCCAAATCGTCGGGTTTGAAGTTTTACTGGTAGACTTTTTAATCATTTTTGTTCATACACCAACATGGTAATTTGGCCGAATTGATTTCTGGTTTCCCCAACCAGTTTGGCCGAAGGGTGTGCTTTAGTAAATTTTAGACGGTCAAATAAAGTGCTCATGGTAAAAATCACCTGGTCGCCTTTTTTTAACTTCACTTCGTAAGTATGCGCGGGATCAACCAAAATATATGGCTGATTATAGGGCGCTGTCAAATAGTCCGGCGTCTGGACGGAAAACGTATCCAGAGAGAGGTAAGTTCTTTCTTTTAAATTACGCTGATTTAGATAATTAGAAACAGTGGTCAAGTCCGAACGAAAAGCGTATTGATATCCCGGCGACCCGGCTGCCACCACGAAGTATAGATAAAAATTGTAAATCACAACCACGGCACAGAAAACCGCGGCGAAATAATATTTGGGCCAGGTCATATGATTGGACGTTATTTTTTCCCAAATCCAGACTATGCCCCAGGCAGATAAAATAAAAATTACGGGGATCACGCCAATAAGCCTTAACCCATGCGGAATTCCTTCAGCCGTGCTAAGTTCCGGCACCAGCATGAACCAAAACAAACACGCTATTAGTGCTTTATATACTGTGTCAGCTTTAATTTTTTGCTGCCAGGATTGTTTGAGAAAGATCAGGAATGAAATTGTGAATAAAATCACTGCACCGGCAAAAAACGGGCTTAGGAAAGGAGAAAGGAAGGGCTGACCTGAAACATTGTGCCGCCAGTTAAGATCACCACTGGTAAAGAAGCTCATTATGGTTTTTTTGAAGACATCAATAATCGTGCCGATGAGATCTCCGTGGTTCAGTTCTTTGTTAAAAACTGAAACCTGGCCCGCGCGGCCGACAAAACTTTTTGGATGAGCGATGAAGTAGGAGGCAATCCATGAAATGCCGATGATAAATCCTGCCACAAACGCAGCTTTGTATTTAGTATAGGTTTTGATCAGCTCTCGGGTTTTCGAGCGGTTTCCAAACCAAAGGAGAATCCCGAATCCAAACAGAAGCGGCAGCATCATTCGAAACGAAGTGTAAGTGTAAAAACCCAGAGCAAAAAACAATCCCGAAGCAGCCGCTGACCAGTATTTGGTTTTTTTGTCTTCGGTTTGAAAGAATTTAACCAGGAACAGCAAAGTTAAGGTAATAAAAAGTGGTACAGTGTTTGCCCGAAACGCCGTGCGCTCCACAGTCACGGCATAGCTCGAGACGGCCATGAAAAAAGCGGAGAGCAGGCCTACCCGTTTGCCGAACATTCTTTTAGCCAAAAAATATGTGACCAGAACTGTGGCCAAACCAAATCCGGCTGAAATTATATGATGCTGCCAGGGGCCGCGGCCAAAAATGGCCACCGAGGCCGCCAGAAAATAAAAGAACAAGGCTTCCCGTCCGTTGCCCCGCTCATAGAAGGGCTGAATTTGCCCTTTAAACATATTATTGATGTCTAGGCCATTGGCTGCCTCGTCTGGGAACAATCCGCCAGGAAGAGTATGAATTTGCCAGTACCGGAAAAAAGCCGCTAAAGCTAAAATCAACAGCAGAATCCAGTTGTCTTTTATGAATTTTTTCATGGTAATTTATAGTGGATCGTCCACAACTTGGTCCGGACTTTTCCCAAATGCGCCTTTATTTTAGTCTCTTTTTAGAGTATAATTTGATCAATGTTTCTAACGAAATTAAAAGAGGTATTAGCCTCGAAAAGATCGTTTGTTTCGGACCGAATCACTGTCCTAAGTTTGGGAATAAGCGGTCTTTTAAATATTATACACTGGGTAATCCTCTATATCAAGATAAAACCGAGCGAAACCCGCCTTCTTTTGCACTACAATGTAGTCTACGGCCCGGATTTTGTCGGCAGCAGCCTCTATATTTATTGGATACCGCTTTTGGCTTTGATTTTGCTTGTAGTAAACAGTATTGCGGCCGCAGGCTTTTATAATCGGGAAAAACTGGCTGCGCACTTTATCAGTCTAGCAAGCATCGCCGTCCAGATCGTTTTTCTGATTGCTACGATAAATTTAATTATTGCAAATGCTTAAAAAAACTTTTACAGTCCGAGCGTTGGAAATATTGCCAGGTACGCTGACTTGGGTTACTTTGATCGGCGCTCCGGTTTTGTCTTATTTCCATCCAGTCTGGATTTCGATCTATATTATTTTGTTTGATCTGTTTTGGTTTTTGAAAGGTGCTAATGTCGCCATTCATTTGATGCATTCGCACCAAAGATTAAAAACGCATAACCGGATAAATTGGCGCCAGTGGTGTGCGAGCCTGGTTTCTTTTGAGGAATTTAAAAAATATCTGCGTGAGCAATATTCTTCTGAAAAAGTTCGCGGCATGCGCCGGTTGTATGCAGAATATATTGAGCGGCTGGAGAGCATAAACGACAATCGGAATTTGGATTGGGCGCGGATCCACCATTTGATTATTTTGCCGGTGTATCAGGAAGGTGTGGAAGTTTTGGAACCATCCATCAATTCTTACGCCAGCGCTGATTATCCCATGAACCACGTAATTTTGGTTTTAGCTGTGGAAGAAAGAGCCGGCGAAAAAGCCCTGGAGCGTGCTAGAGCCTTGAAAGAAAAATTTGGCGATAAATTCATGAAGTTTTTCATAATCATTCATCCCGACGGCCTGGTGGGCGAAGCGCGCGGTAAGGGAGCCAACTGCGCTTTTGCGGCCGAGCAAGCTTCGCATGAGCTTGCCGCCATGAACATTCCCTTTGAAAATATTATTGTTTCCAATTTTGACTGTGATACCACTGTCGCGCGCAATTATTTCTCACACCTGACTTTTGATTTCATGACTATCGCCAAACCGCATCAGGCCAGTTACCAACCCATGCCGGTTTTTCACAACAATATCTGGGATACGCCAGCGGTTGCTCGCGTGATTGCTATTTCTTCCTCTTTTTGGCAGCTCGTGGAAGCGTCTCGGCCGGACCGCTTGGTGACTTTTTCCTCGCATTCCATGAGCTTTAAAACTTTGGTGGATGTCGGCTTCTGGCGCCGCGATTTGATACCGGAAGATTCATATATTTTTTGGCAGTGTTTCAATCATTTCAACGGCGATTACCGGACGCATCCCTTATTCACCATGGTGTCCATGGACGCGGTTTTGGGAGATTCCTATGCGGGCACTTTGATTGCACAATACAAGCAGAAACGGCGCTGGGCCTGGGGCGCGATTCAAATCTCCCTTGTTTTCCCGCAATTTACCAAAAATCCCAGAATTCCTCTTTGGAAAAAATTACTTTACGGTTACCGCATGGTTGAAGGTTATTATTTCTGGGCTACGGCATCCATCATGATCGCTCTGTTAGGCTGGTTGCCCCTGATTTTTGGCGGCAATAGATTCGGCTCTTCTGTGCTGGCTTTAAATTTGCCTTTGATGACCAGGGCGATTATGAGCATCGCTACTTTTTTCCTGGTGTTTTCGGTTTACGTAAGTTTGGTCATGTTGCCGCCAAGACCGCCAGGTTATAGCCGCTGGAAATCTTTTTCCATGATTTGGCAATGGATTTTTTCACCGATCGTATCTTCGGTCTTTGGTTCATTTCCGGCAATTGACGCACAGACCAGATTGATGTTGGGTAAATACATGGAATTTTGGGTGACACCCAAGTTCCGCAAGCAAGAAGCTGTGGTGAAGGAGCCTTTAGAAATTAGAAATTAGAAATTTTTATGCCTTTACTTTATTTTGTCTCGTTTGCTTTAGCGATTTTGATTTCTTTTGCCGCCACATTTTTGGTTTCCAAAATTGCAGTCAGGCGAAAAATTTTAGACCTGCCGGATGAAGATAGGCGATTCCATCCTCAGCCAACGCCGACACTCGGGGGAATCGCGATTTTCAGCAGCTTTTTTTTAGTAACCTTGGCTGTTGGGGTTTTCGGAGGGCATTTGCTCTACGGCAACATCCCACTTAAGATTTTATTTGCCATCTGGGCTGGCGGCGCGATCCTGATGATTGGAGGCTACCTAGATGACCGTTACCGACTCCCTGCTAGATACTCCCTGATTTTTCCGGTCATAGCCGCTCTGGCTCTGGTGACTGCCGGTGTTAAAGCCGTCAGTGTGCATAATCCTCTGAATAACGAAGTACTAATTTTGATGCCGCTGGTTTCCGGGTTGGTCGTGTTTTTATGGACCATGACTATGACTTACACTACCAAGCTTCTGGATGGAATGGACGGACTGGTGACGGGGGTTTCCGCCATTGCCGCGCTGATTTTATTTGGCGTATCACTTACACCCCAAGTTTCCCAGCCGCAAACCGCGCTTTTGGCAATTATTTTTGCGGGGAGCTTGTTGGGATTTTTGATTCTGAATTTCCACCCGGCCAAGATTTTTTTGGGCGAAGGCGGCTCGACTTTTGCCGGATTTATGCTGGCGGTATTGGCTGTGGTTTCAGGAGCCAAAATCGCCACTGCGCTTTTGGTCATGGGAATTCCGCTCCTCGATATGATTTGGGTGGTGGCTCTGCGCCTGATGAACAGGCAATCGCCATTTTCAGGAGACCGCAAGCATTTGCATTTTAAGTTAACAGAAATAGGATTTTCCGAACCTCAGGCAGTCCTGTTTTTGTACGCACTGACCGGGATTTTCGGCGGTGCCGCGTTATTTTTGCAATCCCGCGGCAAATTAATCACTCTCATCATCTTATTTTTGGTGATGCTAGCAATTATCGCCTCGTTATTCTCAGTGTATCGTAGTAAGAAAACCAATGAATAAAATTGTTTTAATCTTGCTGGCGATGGTTTTTTTTGCAGCCGGCTGTAATCAGAAATCGAACCAAAAATCGAACATGGTTAAAATCAACGGTCACGAAATCAGCGTTGAAACCGTCCGTACTCAAAGCGAACGCTATAAGGGTCTGTCGGGTCGGGATTCTTTGGGTGAAAATAGCGGTATGTTGTTTGTATTTCCCACTGCTGACAAGTATGGATTTTGGATGAAAGACATGAGGTTTCCTTTAGATTTTATTTGGATCGCTGCTGGTAAAGTCGTAGACATAATTCCGAATGTTCCGGCTGAACCGAACGTGCTGGATGCGTCGTTGAAAATCTATAAGCCGGCCGTAGCCGCGGACCAGGTTTTGGAAGTCAACGCCGGCTGGGCATCTAAGAATAGCATTAAGGTCGGAGATAGCGTTATTCTAGAAAAAGTAAGTGTTGACGAATTCTAAATTTTTTGTTAAACTAGGTTAGTTGAAATTTTATGCAAGCAATCATAGAAACAGGTGGCAAACAGTATCTGGTTGCCCCGAAAGACAAGGTAGTTATAGAGAAACTCGAAGCCCTGGAAGGGGATACTATTACTTTTGATAAAGTACTGCTGGTGGCTGATGAAGCATCGGTCAATTTGGGTAAGCCATACGTTTCAGGAGCATCAGTCACAGCTAAAGTTTTGTCTCAGGGTCGTGGTGAAAAGCTTACTGTTTTCAAATACAGAGCCAAGTCCCGATACCGAAGAAAGACTGGGCACAGGCAGTCACAAACTATCGTCGAAATCCAAACCATCGCTTAAAAACTGAAAGCAACCGCAAAATGTTTTTTGCTGTTGCTTTTTGCTTGTATGTCTGGTATTTGTTGAAATCCCTTGGTTCCCAAACCCTACGGAGGTCCCCAATGAGACGCCGCGTAATCGAGTTCTTCAGAGATCTGTTCAAACTGCTGATTCGGAGCGAACCACAGCTTCCGACAAGTCCCTTCAGTCCTCCTCTCTACGAATCTCGACACCAACGCAATAAGCGTCATACTGATGGGTGCATCTAGCCAGCCGCATCGCTGTGATCGGACGCCCCATTTCCCCAAAGGCCCCATTTCCTCGGGCCTTTTTTATTTCGTAGATTAATATTCTCTCCGTCCTTCGAGCGCTTTGGATAAAGTATATTCGTCGGCGTATTCCAGATCCGCGCCGTTGGGCAGGCCGCGGGCGAGACGCGTGATTTTGACGTGAGTGAATTGGGGATGCCGCAGTTGTTTGGCGATGTACATGGCCGTAGCTTCGCCCTCCAGCGAAGGATTGGTGGCCAGAACTATTTCCGCCTTGTTTAATTTCAGCAACCTCTCCAGCAATTCTTTGATTTTAAGATTTTCCGGCCCCATGCCATCAAGAGGGGAAATAACCCCGCCTAAGACATGGTAAACTCCGTGGAAGTCAGCAATTTGATCCATAGCCACCACATCCAGCGGATCCTCGACTATGCAGATTAAATCCTGCTGGCGCCGCTGATCAGAGCAGATTTTACAAGGATCAGTTTCCGCCATATTAAAACAAGTGGAGCAGAAAATTATATCTTTTTGTAAATTCGCCACCGCCGTGGCAAAGCCTTGCAGATCTATCCCGGGCTGTTTGAGCAAATAAAAAGTCAGCCGCGAGGCGGACTTGGGCCCAATTCCGGGCAGCTTTGAAAATTCATTGATCAGATTTTGGATGGATTTCGGCAGGGAGGACATAACTTATGTATTCTACTAAATTTTTGTCGAAACCGAAAGCGTTTACTTCTCTCATACGTAGGTTTTTCTCATGCTTTGATGTCCTTAAGAGTTAACAGGTGTTACCTTTAGGTGTTAACTGTACAAACGTTATGTAAAAATTTGTTTATTTGCTATGATAAATACTCGCAAGCCGTCGGGCTTATGAATATTTGCGGCAGGAGACCGTGAGTTGCTGGGAAGCCATAGGTCCGACGGCCCTAAACTTTTTGGAGGAACTACGCACGCGCTAACCTGAACACCTCGTTCGGGTTTTCTTTTGTCTAATGGCAAAGGAGGAGTGCCAAAATCTATAAACCATTCTAAGAGGTCCAATAGGAACTGTGAACGGATTCAACGAGACGACCGCAGAATCCTAAACAAGCTGGGATGGATCTGAATATCACCAGCTTTTTCTTTTTTCCAATGATAGAAAAACTGTCTTTTGAGACAGCTTTATTTTTCAAAATTTATTCGAATATTTGTTCGACTGTCCGGATATTATGGATTGCAAAATCGTTGAGAACTTTCACGTTGTTGACTTTCTCGATCAGCTGTTCGTAAAGCTCGTTGGCCTCCCGCAATAATGTAACTTTATCGTAATCCGGAGTTTTGGATTTATAATAATAAGCCTTCAGGGATTTTATAAGATCATCGTCGTCATAGAGAACGTTTAAGTAAGCAATGAGATCCAGAAGTTTCAAACCGACTTGATTCAAATAAAGTCGCCACCGCGGATAGGCATTGCGGCGGACGAGTTCGAATTTGATGAGGGTCAATACCAAACTTGCCAGTTGCGTGGATTTAACTCCCACTGATTCCAAATTAACCCCGATTTTTAACGCTGCGGGTTCGGGTTGATCCACACCCCAGACATAGGGCTTGATCTTGATTGGATTTTTTTGCTTGGTGATTGACATAAAGAGAAAATTTGAAAGTGATTATTCCATTATCTGCTCCATCATAGTTTCTTCGATTGGGGGCGGGGATTTGGCCAAATTCTTAAATGAAGTCTTTTCACCGTCGAAGAATAGTTCGACATCGCCAGTGGGGCCATTACGGTGCTTGCGGACTAAAATTTCGGCGATATGGGGCTTTTTACTGTCTTTGCCCGCATACATCTCGTCGCGGTAAATAAACATTACCACATCTGCATCTTGTTCGATAGATCCTGATTCACGAAGATCTGAGAGTTGGGGTTTTTTGTCCCCGCCGCGTTGTTCCACTGCACGGGACAGCTGGGACAGGGCAAGGACAGGCACGTCTAATTCTTTGGCTAAAATTTTAAGCGATCGGGAAATTTCTGAAACTTCCTGCACGCGGTTTTCCGTGGATCGGCCCTGCATGAGCTGCAGATAGTCGACCACTATCAAATCCAGGTTGTGTTCCGCTTGAAGCCTCCGTGCCTTGGTGCGCAATTCCATGATATTCAATGATCCGGAATCATCGATAAAGATCGGCGCTTCTGAAAGCCGGCCGAGGGCATGTCCGATTCGTTCGAAATCATTGTCAGGACCCAGATCATTGAGTTTACCGGTGCGCATTTTCCAAAGATCCACATCAGCTTCAGCTGCCAGCAAGCGATCCACCAACTGATCTTTGCTCATTTCCAAAGAGAAAATCGCCACAGCTTTTTTTTCATTCATGGCCACATGGCGCACAACATCCAGAGCCAGGGAAGTTTTGCCCATGGATGGCCTTGCTGCCAGAATTACCAAATCAGATTTTTGTAATCCGCCCAGTTTGCTATCCAAATCCGCAAAGCCTGTGGCCACGCCACGCAGTTTGCCTTTATTGTGATGCAGTTCATCGATACGGTCAAAAGTCTCGTGCAAAATTTCCGTCAGAGAAACGAAGTTTTGCTTAAGATATTTTTGCGAAACCGCAAAAAGTTTCTGTTCCGCCTGATCCAACAAGCTTTCCAGGTCGATATCTTCCTGATATCCCAGTCCCACAATGTCTGTAGCAGAGGAAATAAGGCGTCTCAGAGTGCCTTTGCGCCGCACAATGTTGGCATAGTGCACAATATGAGCGCTGGAGGGCACGGAATTCACCAGGGTAGTGAGGTAGCTCATGCCTCCGATTTTTTCCAAACTATGGCCTTCTTCGAGTTTATTCGCCATAGTCAAAATGTCGATGGAAGCGCGTTCATCGTATAAAGCCAAAGCAGCCAGATAAATGACCTTGTGCTTGTCATGATAGAAGTCATCGGCTGTTATGAGGTCGGCAATTTTGATAACCGCATCGCGATCAAGCAGTAGGGAGCCCAAAACTGACTGTTCTGCTTCAGCGTTTTGAGGCGGAATTCGGTTGATAAAATTTTCCGATGGCTTAGGTTCTGATTGTTTTTTAGGCACTTGGTTCAGTTAATCGATAAATCATTATAGATATATCCAAATTCATCCCGCAACCCTGTGGACAGTGTGGACAATGGGGATAAATAAAAAAGCGGCTCTTTGCCGCTTATACCAACTCTGTTAACTTATCCATATTATACCATTCAAACAGCTTTTTTGTCAAGCTTAAAATTTCTTTTTTACACGAAAGCCGTCGATCGTGTCTTCCAGAATATAGCCATTGGATTCGATGGCGCGGCGCAGTTCGTCGGAACGGATAAAATCTTTTTCTTTCCGCGCCAACTCTCTTTCATCGATCAATTTGCGGACCGTTTCGGGGATAATTTTAGCAGCTTCCCAGATTTGTTTGATCTTTAATCCCAAAACTTCGTCGAATTTTATAAGTGTGGCCAGTTTGTCACTGCTTTTTTCTTCGGATTTGATCAAATCCCAGACAATTGCCACGGCTTGAGGCGTTTCCAAATCATTATTAATCGATTCGTTGAACTGGTTTTCATATTCCGGGATTATTTTTTCTGCCGGATCATAAGTGGAAATTTCCTGATACAGATTGTTGAGCGCGTTCTGGGCGGCAGTCAGGCTTTCTTCCGTGAAGTTAAGCTTGCTTCTGTAGTGCGAAGTCAAAACCAGATAGCGATAGGCGAGCGGATTAAAGCCTTTATCCACTAAATTTTGTAAAGTCAAACCCGTTCCTTCCGACTTGGCCATCTTACTATTGCCCAAAAGCAAATGCTCTCCGTGCATCCAATAGTTGGATAATTTTTTGCCAGTGGCAGCTTCAGCCTGAGCGATTTCGTTGGTGTGATGAGGAAATTTTAAATCCACGCCGCCGGCGTGAATGTCGAAAGTTTCGCCTAAGTACTTCGTGCTCATGGCAGAGCATTCAATGTGCCAGCCTGGAAAACCCATGCCCCAGGGACTATCCCAGCGTAAAATATGATTTTGGTAACGACCTACGGTTTTAAACCACAGCACGAAATCAATCGGATTTTTTTTCGTGGGATCTTTTACCACTTCCTGTCGCGCCCCCAGTTTCATTTCCTCCAAATTCTGTCCAGTGAGTTGGTTGTAATGCGGGAATTTGGATACATCGAAGTAGACAGCCTCTTCTGATTCGTAAGCAAACCCTTTCTCGATCAACGTTCGGATCATTTCGATCTGTTCCGCCACATGATCTGAAGCTTTAGGCATGAAGTCGGGAGTTTCTATGTTCAATGCCAGCAGATTGTCTAGAAAATTTTTCGTGTATTTTTCTGCTACAGTATAATATTCTTTCTGGGTGGAAACGTTTTTTTCCATTTTATCTTCTCCAGTATCGGCATCAGAGGTAAGGTGGCCGACGTCTGTGATATTCATGACTTGCCTGACTTTATAGCCATTGTAGTGCAAAGTGCGCCGCACCAAGTCACCCATGATCATAGTGCGTAGATTGCCAATATGCGCGTCGTGATAAACTGTCGGTCCGCAAATGTAAAAACCAACCGCATCTTTATTGATGGGTTTAAATTCTTCGGTTTGCCGCGATAGGGAATTAAATAGCTTGAGCATAAATAGGTTATAGTTTGTAGGGGATAGGTTGTAGTCAATAGTTTAGCAAAAAAGGCGCTGCTAGACTATAACCTAAAACCTACCACCTATAACCTAGAGTAATTTCTTTTTTCGGAACAGCAGCAGCGTGATGGTCAAAGTTAGGAATAGTACCGAGGTAACCAGGAACGCGAATTGAAGATCTGAATTAATGCCCAGGATGCGCTCGAGATTTTGACGCTCAAAAAAGATCATGACGTCTGTAATCATGGTGATGATGGAAACCACCACGGATAACACCGTGAGAAGTTTAAGAATATCGTTGATCTTGTGGGTAGCTAGGGATTGGTTGGTCACTTCGAAGCTCTCTACGCTTTCTTTGTCTGACGCCAGGACGTCCCAGATGTTTTCCGCATACTCGATGAGGTTTTGGAAATAGGCTTTGGAATCTTTGAATTGCATGTATTCTTTTTTGCTGTGGGCTAGTTTGCTCAAAATAAACTTATGCATCTTCATTACGCGGCGGTAGACGATAATATTTTTCTTCAGCTCGGATAATTTTTCCAAAGTTTTAATGTCGAGCTGGAAGACTTCCCGGCCAGAATCAATAACCTGGTGATTGATTTTATCTAAGATCGGGCCTGAACGTTTGAATAACGCTTCCAGCAGGGAAAAAAGCAAAAATCCCGGCCCTTGGCTCATCAGCGTATTACGCGGATCGTCGTATTGGTGGGCGTTATGAACCAGGTTGTTCAATGTTTTAAGTACACCATCGTGGATCGTGACCACATAATCTTTGCCCACGAAAAAATCCACCTCCGCGGGTCGGATTTCGCGCAGCTCTCTGTGGTATATCGGGAAAAGTAGGATTATAAAATAATATTCTTCGTATTCGTCAATTTTGGTACGGATGGAAGGCTGGACCACATCATCAAAGTCCAGCGGGTGAAATTTAAAATTTTCTTTGAGGTAAGTTAAATCCGACTCGTCGGGGTTTACGATGTCAATCCAGCGCAAATTTTTGGTGTGTATGATTTTTATGCTCATGAGGACGCTTTTTGTTTCGGCTACGAATTTACAAATCGGCACAAATACACAAATCTTTGCCTAAATTCTACCATTTATGTTATAATTAGGCAAATATCAAGGACTTGATCGAAACCAAAATTAAGTATATAATAGCCAGTTATGACAAATAATATCCTAGAATTTAAAAGGCCAGACGGTAGTTCTTCGGAGTCCGAAGAAGAGGCCAAACAGCGCGTTGAAGCGGCCAAAAAGCAGAGAGAAGCTGCGGAATTTGCTAATGCTAAAGAAGCTGAAATTACCAGCCACGAACCCGGGGTAGTTTTTGATACTGGCCCTTCAGATGCGTTGGCAAATATGACCACTGAAGCATTGCAAATTAAGGCGGAAATTCCGAAAGTTCAAGAAGCCAAGGTAGCGGATCACACGCAAGTCTTTATTGACCGATTATCAAACGCAAAATCAGAAACAGAAAGGATTGCGGTTATGAATGAGGTTTTGACAGCCTCTCGTGATGGTAAGCTTCCGCCAGACCAGGCGAGTGAGATTTTGAGCCAAACTAATAATTTTTAAGAAGCCGCTTAAAGTCACCCCTTCTCCTTCTCCGTAAAGAAAAACAAATCAAAATGGAAAATCAAAATCAAGAACAACCAGACAATCACATAGATTATTTCGCCCCAAAGATATTATGGACAATAATTGGGGTTTTGTTATTGGTGGTGGCAGCGGGATCAGTTTTATGGTGGCAAGAAATACAGTTAGTAAAGGATTTATCCCAAGTCAAACAGGCTTGTGCACAAATTTTTGCTCCACCATGTGGCAGTTCGTCAAAATCCAGCCAAACGGCAGACTGGAAAACTTATACAAATTCTGAGTACGGATTTCAATTTAAGTATCCTGATAAATATAAAATTAAAGAAACTAGCAATCCCGCAAAAGATTGGTTATTGGAATTAAAGTTTGCTGCGCAAAATAATACTGCTGATCAGATCAGTTTAAGTATTTACAATGATCCTCTTATCACTCCGTGTGAGGAAGATTGTATAAGTAGCGAAAATGTAATGATCTCTGGAAATGCTTGGATTGTTTATCAACTTAGTTACAACGGCAATCACGCTAGAGATGCGAAATTAGCTAGAAATAATGTTTCCTATATTTTTGACGCCAATTCCGATATTAGCTATAAAAATGCAACTTTAGACCAAATCCTCTCCACTTTTAAGTTTACGAAATAATGCTTTCTAATACGATGCTATTTTTTTGGTTAATACTTATCGCCATGCTGGGAATGGTGGGTTTGCTTTTCTATTTCATTTTTGTCGATCTTTTGCGCAAAAAAACCTGGGCCCCCAGGATTTTAGATTCAGTATTTCTGGAAATCTCCATTCCGAAAGAAAATACGGATCAGGAAAATGAGCCGCAAAAAGAAGAAAAAAATATTATCGCCATCGCGGAACAGTTTTTTTCCACCATCACCACTACGTCTGACGAACGTGATATGAGCCATTTTTTGGGTATCGATGAATACATCACGTTTGAAGTAGGCGCGCATAAGAAAAACATTTCTTTTTATATCAATGTCCCAAAAAGGCTGCAAAATCTGATCGAGAAACAATTGCACGCCCAATACCCGAAAGCACAGATTGACGTAGTGAAGCCATACAATATTTTTAATGAAAACTCGAAAGTGACAGCAGCGGAACTGACTCTCCAAAAAAATTACGTGTTTCCGATTCGCACTTATAAGGTCATGGAGTCTGATCCGCTCAATGCCTTGAGTAACAGCTTGTCCAAATTATCCGACGAAGAGGGCGCGGCGATCCAGTTGCTGATAAGCCCGGCTTCCCAGCATTGGCAGGCTAAACCACGCCGATACGCTTTGCAAATCCAGCAGGGGAGAAATCCTGATGTCGTGACCTCGTCACTGGGAAATAAAACCATGAACGGTTTTTTCAGCTTATTGTCCAGTGCATTTAATGCTTTTTTTAATTCCAGTAAGCCGCAGCAGATGCCGACCGGGCACATCGATACTTCCGGTATGACCAAACCGCTTTCATTGACTCCTATGCAGCAGGAGTTGATCAAGAAATTTGAAGAAAAGGCATCCCGGCCAGGATACAAATTTAATTTGCGCGTGGTCAGCTCTTCTCTCGATCTGCCGACAGCTCAGAGCAATTTGAAAAATATTCTGTCGTCGTTCATGCAGTACTCCATGCCGCCCTTCAATGGATTCAAAGTCGTGAAGCGTAAAAATGAGCAAATCGTTTCAGATTATATTTTCCGAGTTTTTAGAAATACTTCGGTGATTCTGAACACCGAAGAGCTAGCTTCTATCTGGCATTTGCCCACCAGATTTATGGAAACGCCGAATATCAAATGGCTTTCTGCGAAAAAAGCTCCTGCACCCGTCAATACGCCGCAGGCAGGCACGCTACTGGGGCACAATATATATCGCCGCATTGATACTAAAATTTATATTGACCGCGAAGATCGGACTCGGCATACATATATAATCGGTCGCACAGGCACTGGTAAAACCGAGCTTTTGAAAAACATGGCCATCCAGGATATAAGGGCCGGCGAAGGAGTTTGTATTGTCGATCCCCACGGCGATTTGGTGGAGGATGTTTTACGGTACATTCCGAAGGAGCGGGTGGAAGACGTGATTTTGTTTGAACCTTTCGATATGGAGCGGCCGTTGGGCTTAAACATGCTCGAGGCGAAGGATCCGTCGCAGAAAGATTTCATGATTCAGGAAATGATCGCGATTTTTTACAAATTATTTCCACCGGAAACGATCGGCCCGATGTTTGAACACAACATGCGTAATGTCATGCTGACTTTGATGGAAGACGAGCAGTTTCCCGGGACGATCGCGGATATTCCACGGATGTTTACGGATACTGATTTCCAAAAATATAAAGTTTCGAAAGTGAAGGATCCGATCGTCCGCGCTTTTTGGGAAAAGGAAATGGCCAAGACTTCCGACTTTCATAAGTCCGAAATGCTCGGCTACCTGGTGTCCAAAGTCGGCCGGTTCGTGGAAAACGAAATGATGCGCAACATCATCGGCCAGCCGAAATCCGCTTTTGATTTTCGCCAGGTCATGGATGAAGGTAAAATCCTGCTGATCAATCTCTCGAAAGGAAAAACTGGTGAGGTCAACGCCAAGCTTTTGGGATTGATCGTGGTTTCCAAGCTTCAGATGGCCGCACTTTCCCGCGCTGATATTCCGGAAAATCAGCGCCGAGATTTTTACCTGTATGTCGATGAGTTCCAAAATTTCGTTACCGACAGTTTTGCCACGATTTTGTCCGAAGCCCGCAAATACAGATTGAATTTGATCATGGCCCACCAGTTTATTTCCCAGCTGACCCAACAGAAGGAAGGCTCCTCAATTCTGGATAACCGAATGAAGGACGCGGTGTTTGGAAACACCGGCACAATTATATGTTTTCGAATCGGCGTGGAAGACGCGGAGATCATTGCCAAGGAGTTTGTTCCGGTATTCAATGAATTTGATGTCATTAACATCGACCGCTATAACGCTTATGTAAAATTAATGATTAAAGGCACTGCCTCGCGCCCATTCAACATGCAGACTTACGCGAAACCCGAGGGTGCTGATTTGAATATAGCCGCAGTGATAAGAAATTTGTCGCGATTAAAGTTTGGCAAATCCCGATCGGAAGTTTATGCGGATATTTTACAACGTACGAAATTAGGCTCACCTACAGTGGCAGGCCCTGCTGGCGTGGAGCGCACTCTGTAGCTTCTTAACCGTGGACTAACGCTATTAAATTGCGGTCGCTCGCAAAGACAAATATACTAATGGATTCAGCTAATTCAAAAAACGAATACGCCAGGCACGTCTCACTGTTTTTAGCAGAGCTTTTGCGGTCACGGAAAATTAGCCTTGAAAGAGCAGCGGAAATTGCCCAGAAAGTTGTGGAAAATATAAATCTGATAGATAGTGAACATAACTTCCTGCAATTTGTAAAAGAACTGACTTTGGACTTTGATGAATTGTTTCCTTTCGAGGAGCGAGTGCATATGCATGTCCATGTAGGCGAGCGTCGGGATTTGGAGCGCAAAGTGCGCGGATATGCAGTCCATATCATGCCTTCGGATTTGAACCAGGCCTTAGCCATTCTGCAAGAGGCATTAAAGGATGAAGTCCAGCTTCCAGATCTTTATGTTAAGTTTCCTCAATTCAAACAATTTATTGATTCAACAATACACCAATGGACCAAGACCCAAAACCTATAGAAAATGATGAAGATTTAGCCTTGCGCGCTGAATCCAAACAATCAGAGCTTGAAACCGGCGTGGAAAAGCTGGAACGGCCGCCTAAAGGAGATTTTATCGCTGGTTTGCGAAGTTTTGCTGCATGGGTGAAAAGCTTAATTGAGAAATAAAGTTTGAAGCCCCGCATTAGATAATTAGAAACTGTTATTGTAGTTTGTATGTTAATTGTTTCCGCCGAACAGTAATGAGGAGCTTTTGTTGGAGTTGTTCGATGCGGAATTTAAGTTGTTTCGGATTAAGGGTAACATATTTAATTTGAAGTTGCTGTTTAACACCATCAGGGATACCTGGATGGCTAAGTACGCGTTGGTATGCAGTCTTAGCAGTATCATACTTTCTAACATATTTTGATCCAATTCGTTGTTTAGAAACAGACTTCATCGAAGGCACAAAGAAGTTCAAGTAATCCTCCAGTATTAAGTAGAGTTGATTTAAAAGTTTAACCTGTTCCGGTTGATCATATCGGAAGTATCCGACAAAATGTCTGACATTAGCATAGTTCTTCTGCTCAATCCTGCCGTGGTCATTCTTGCGGTAAGGTCTGGTTCTAGTGGTCTGAATATTCTGATTGATGCACCAAGTTACAACCTGATCATTGATGAATTCGGTTCCTGAATCGAAATCAAATCCCTTAAGCTTAAATGGGCATCGTCTTTCAATAGTTTTTAAGCTTTCAGTCGTGGCTTTCATACCCTTGTTCCATTGACCGCAGAGCAGTGTCCAGATGGTGGCAACATCAGTATATTGCAAAGAGTATGCATAATCTCCAATTAAACTAGTCCCGCAATGAGCTACGGTGTCAACTTCACCGAAACCGGGATCAGGGTTATTCCAAGGGCCTAATCGAATCGGGACAAGCTCTTTAAGCATTGATGGTTTAGTTGCTGATTTGCCCCCACGTTTAATTCGAGGAAATACTTCTAATCGATCTTTAACAGTTCCTAAACTCATATCTAAGAGTAATTTTGTTGTATCCGGAGCATAGGACCAATCCTTAAGCCTTTGAAGAACAGAAACATACTCTGGAATATGCGGATGCAGCCTCTCAGCGCAAATACATCCCGACAATTCCCAAACTTCTTTTAAGGCAACGGTGACTCTGCCATCATAGACTTCCTTTCGCCCCCGGTGCTTTGACTCCCAATACGGACCTCTGGCTGCCAACTCATTCAATCGTCTGATAACAGCAAATCTATTCATCCCGGTAACCGTAGTTAAATGATCTAACAAGTGCCCTTTACCTGCTTTATCCGCGGAGAGGTAGTCCGCTAATTTGTCTTTTAATATCTCTTGTTTTGTAGTCATATTCATAATACAACTACAATAACAGGAATTATTATCTAACCGCTCATCCCTTGATAACACTATTTGATATCTAAAGGGAGCCCTTGCAAATCACTGTGCAGACTTGCTATAATTAAGGAGCTTTAAAAAGCTGATTTAGAAACTAAAAACAATTGACCTCTCGACATAAACAAGGTATAAACCCTAATATGCTCGAGGTCAACCCTGAAGCGAAAATCGAGGGGTTGACAAATTGTGGATAAATCGATACAATATCGAGACGTGATTTTATCCCCATAAACGAAACAAATATTATGGATAATATAACCAATATTGCTCTCATCGCACAGATGATCGAGTCTGCTGAACGAAATATACAATCCGCCAAGCAATTGCTGCGTGAAGTCATGGGCGGCAATGCCAGCATGAATGGCGAATTAATGAAAAAAGCCCAGGTTCTTTCCGTTTCAGAAGGCGGCAAGGTAATTGAGGGAGTTTTTGACGGTCAAAATATGATGGGTCCGGATGGTAAGCAATACCCGGTTCCTGCCAATTACGCTTCTAAAAGCAAACTTGTGGAAGGCGATGTGCTCAAGCTTACTATTGCCGAAGACGGATCGTTTATTTATAAACAAATCGGTCCAGTGGAACGCCGCAAGATTCTGGGCAATTTGATCCAGGATGACAAAGGCGAATATAAAGTCGTGGCTGAAGGCAAGCCATATAAAGTGCTTTTGGCTTCCCTTACATACTTCAAAGCTGAACCTGGAGATCAGGTCACCATAGTTTTGCCCAAAGATAAAGACGGGAATTGGGGCGCTGTGGAAAATGTCATCAAGGCCGGTGCCGCTATGCCTTCCAGCATGTTATCCAGTCGGGAAAATAGTTCAGACGAGACAGAACTAGAAGAACTATAAATGACACTTACAGCACAACTTTCAAATTTTATGGCCAGGCGGCCGATAATTCTACAATTCACGCGGTTTGCGTGTATTGGATTGCTGAATACCGCCTTGGATTTTTTGGTCTTGAATACGATTTCCAAAGCGCTTGGAATCACTCAAGGTCTGCCTCTTGGCGCCATAAATTTTTTCAGTTTTACCTTAGCCGTGATCCAGAGCTATCTTTGGAACAGAACCTGGACTTTCGGTGGTGAGGTTGCCAGACTTAGGACTAATTTTTTCAGATTAATAAAAGTGGGTTCGTTGGGCGCTTTTTTTATCGTTTTCGTTATCGTAGGTTCGAAGTTTCTTGCACCTTGGTATTTCTTTCTGATTCTTCTTTGTATTTATTTAATTATCGAAACCGTGTTATGGCGCTCATTCGGTTTCCATCTGTCCGATTGGAATCATGAGAGCCATTCCTTCCTGATTTTCTTCATTGTTACTTTTATCGGTCTTATCATCAACGTCTCACTTGTTTCGTTTGTCTCAGTCCATCTGCACCTTACCCAGAACCCGGATTTGGATAAAAACATAGCCAAAATCGTAGCCACTGCCATGTCATTATTCTGGAATTTCATGGGGTATAAATTGGTCGTGTTTAAGAAATAAAGTACAGTGGGCAGGGTTCAGGGTATAAAATAGCGCCGTTTGGGTGCTGTTTTAATTTTGTGCTAGAATAATTTGCAATGAACAACCTAGTACTATACAGAAAATACAGGCCACTGGACTTTAAATCCGTAGTAAATCAGGAACATATCAAAACTACGCTTTCAAACGCAGTGGCGAATAATCGCGTGGGGCACGCCTATCTTTTTACCGGGCCTCGGGGTGTAGGCAAAACTACGCTGGCCCGAATTTTTGCGCGTGCGATTAATTGTACCAATCGCACGGGCTCCGAGCCCTGCAATGAATGTGAAAATTGTAAAGGCTTTTTGAACGCAAACAGCCTGGACTTGCTGGAGATCGATGCCGCGTCCCACACCGGAGTCGACAATATTCGCGAATTGATAGATCATCTGCAATTTGCGCCTACCAAAGCCACTTATAAAGTAATCATTGTGGACGAAGTCCATATGTTATCCAAAGGGGCTTTTAATGCCCTGCTTAAAACCCTGGAAGAACCGCCCAAACACGCAGTGTTTATTCTGGCCACTACCGAAATCCATAAAGTCCCGGCGACCATAGTATCCCGCACTCAACGGTTTGATTTTAAGAAAGTCAGTATTGCGGACCTGACTCATCATTTGAAATACGTGGCAGAAGACAATCAGGTGAAAATTTCTGATGCGGCGCTGATGGAGCTGGCCACGGCCGCAGATGGCAGTTTTCGCGATGGATTATCTCTTCTGGACCAGGTGATAAATTATGCTGAAGGCGAAGTGACTGAAGAGCTCGTGGAGCAAGTCTTGGGACTGACTGGCGTGAAAACCATCAGCAAGTTTTTGGATTTGCTGACAGAAAACAAAACTCAGGAGGCGGTAAATTTTATCTCGGAGTTGATGTATGCCGGCCGTGATTTATATCAGTTTGAAAAAGATTTTTTGGAATATTTAAGAAAAGTTTTACTGATCAAGGTTGGCACTACTTCGGATTTTGGTTTTACGAAGGAAGCCGAGCAAAAACTAAGCCAGCAGGCGCAAAATTTGTCATTGCCGCGACTGACACAGATTATCCGGATTTTCCAAAAAGCTGAAACCGAAATCAAGTGGGCAGTGGTTCAAAGCCTGCCCTTGGAATTGGCAGCAGTGGAAGCCACGGCTAATAGCCAAAGCTCTTCTGTCGTTGCGAGTGAAGCGAAGCAATCTCATGAAGAGGGTGCGTCGTCCACGACTGAAGGGGAACCTCGCAAAGACAGTAGTGAGGAGTTAAATCAAGTGGCTATTCGTTGGGCAGATATTTTGGAAAAGATGAAGGATTATAACCACTCGCTTATTGCAAGCCTGAAATTGGCACAGCCCGTGGCCATCGAGGGTAAAGAACTATTAGTAGTGTTTCCCTACAAATTTCATAAGGAGGCGATCGAAGCTAGGAAGAATCGGATCATAGTGGATCAGGTGATCGAGGAGGTAACAGGATTAAAACTCATAACTAAGCCCGTATTGCAGAAAGATTGGAAAGGAGAGCTGAAACCAATGGCTAAAACAGAGGAAGTGGAAAATAATCTTGTAGAATCAGCCTTGAAAATCCTGGGTGGGGAAGTAGAGAGTTAACAAATTTATATTCTTTCCCGTCGAATTCTGGCTAAATTTTTTCAGTGTCGCTTTAACTGCAAAAAGCTATGTTTTTCGATATTTTGTTAATCGTGGTGGTTTTGTTGGCCGCTTACTATTTAGGCATCTTTAAAGGCGCGCCTTTTGTCCCTACGGACAAGCTGACTTTGGAGCGGATGATCATGCTAGCTGAAATCAAACCGGGAGAAAAACTAGCAGATCTGGGAAGCGGGGACGGGCGGATAATTATTGCTGCGGCGAAAGCTGGAGCGATTGCATACGGATTTGAAATCAATCCCTTGTTGGTTTTATGGTCGCGATACAAAATAAAAAAAGCCGGGCTAGCAGACCGGGCATTTGTGCACTGGAAAAGCTTTTGGCGCGTTGATTTTACGCCATTCGACGTAGTAATGCTGTTTGGGATCACGGGCATCATGGCCCGCCTTGGGCAAAAATTAAAAGCCGAGCTTAAGCCCGGCTCTCGTGTGATTTCAAATATTTTCAAATTTCCTAATTGGTCGGGAGAGAAAGTGGGAGCTGTAATTGTGTACAAAAGTTTTGGAAAAAGTTGATTTTAATATATAATTTATAGATGATAATTGAAAGCAAGCGCCTTCATTATTTTGTAATTATATTGCTCTTTTTAGCATTTGGATATTTGATTTTTTATAAGCTGGGAGATAAACCATTGTTGGATTATGATGAGTCAATTTACGCTCAAGTCGCTAGACAATCATTTGAAAGCGGGGATCACCTGAGTTTTAAATGGAAAGGAAATTTAGGTTTATACAGGTTCGAAGATTGGTTTGAAAAACCACCTTTAATGATTTGGTTGACTGAAGGTAGTTTTGCGGTTTTTGGCATCAATGAATTCGGGGCAAGAGTTTCAGTTGCCATCTTTAGTTTATTGACTGTTGGGCTCACATTCTACGTTGCCAAAAAATTATTCAATTCCTACAGCGGGGCGTTGCTTTCGGTTGCCCTTTATTTCATAGTAGATCAATGGATATATAATTCACGCGTACTGCAATTTGATATCCCGGTAACTTTTTTTATTCTTTTGGCTTTATTCGGGTTTTATTTGGGTAAGGAAAATAGCCGATACTATTTTTTATTTTGGACAGCTCTGGGCTTAGGAGTTCTGACCAAAAGCGTCATCGGTTTATTGCCTATGGTCGTTATCCTTATTTTTAGTTTGTTAAGTTGGGATTTTGCGTTTATAAAAAATAAATATTTTTACCTCGGTGGATTGGTTTTTGTTATGGTGGTTCTACCATGGCATCTGATTGAACATATCAAGCACGGGAAAATGTTTTGGGAACAGTATTTCTATTATCACTTGTTGAAAAGATTCTCAACTGGTCTGGAAGGTAACGGACGTAATTTTAGTTTTTATTGGGATATTTTGCAGACATATCGCGTGCTATTTTACCTTTCGATCACTTCATTTATATATTTTATTTACCGCGCATTCAAATCCAAGGCACATTTATTTATTCTAACTTCGGTACTTGTGATTTTTTTATTTTTTAGTTATGCACAAACAAAATTAGAAGCATATATCTTACCAGTTTATACATTTTTGATAATCATGACAGGGACCACTATAGCAGAAATAACAAAGCAATTTTTAAAAAAAGATGAACTCCGATGGGCGCTTTATGGGTTAGTGGTCTCGATTTTCGTTTTCTTTGGATTTAGATCTAATAACTATAAGTTGGAAACAGCAAAAAATAAATACTATGATGATAGTAAAAGTATCGGATTGTTTCTTAGAAACAACAAGTTGGACCAGGAGATTTATTATTATTCAGAAATAGGAACCAAACCCTCGGTAATTTTTTACTCCAATAGAATTGTGTACTTTTTACACGATATGAGCGTGAAGCCCAGGGAGAATTTTTTACTAATAGCTGAAATCTCTCCTAAATATATAAATTTCAGCTATTTATTTTCAACGCCGACGCATACAGTTTATCAAGTAAAATAAGGTAGGATGCTATATAAAATTCTTTGGCTGAAAAGTGGGAGTGCAGTCCCGAATCGGTCTACCAGAAGACTTCCCCTACATTTATGTTGTTTTGTTTAGGCTCATCTGTTATACTTTATGAATATCATTAAGCATTAAAATAGAATGGAAACAAAAAATATAAATGGTTCTATACCTAAGAAAGAGAACCATCTTTGGAATGGTCTAGTTGTTGCCGGGATAGGAAATTATTTGTTGCTCGTCTTCATCTCCGGAATTATATTTGGTATCTTCACCTATAAAGGTACTTGTGTAACTTCCTTTTGGAGCGGAACCGAGCATGCCTGTAGTTTCATTGAATATACGATGGAAGGAATATATACTACGGGTGTGTATGGAAGTATTGTCTTCGTACCAATTTTGACTATTATCGGATATATAACTTCCAAATATATATCAAACACAACCAAATGGTATTTAACAAATCTGGCAAGTATGATCATTTTGGTGTTATTTATATATGGTTGTTTCTATTTATTTCAATATATTTTTCCCTAGTTTGCTACGGGTGCAGCTTCTGTCTTGACCTATCATCGAAGCTGCGTTGTTCTTGCCTTCGTTTATAGCGTCGGCCGGAACCGTTTTCTGAAGTTCTCGATTGGCGCAGGTATTGATGCTTAGCAATTCACACCTGCGCAATAGTCTTCTCGGACAGTTTGCGCAGGTTTTTTATTACGTGGAAAAACCTTTTAGGTTACACTTTTTAGTTTTCATTCTCATTTGGTCTGCCTCTTACGGAGCAGGTTGCCCGTCTGGAGCATCAGCGGGATTCTTGGTTCGGACCTCTTCAGGACTTCATAAAAGAGGCAGAAAACCTAGGAGAAATAGCAGTCTCACCTTCCCTTCTACCTAAAAAATCAGCTGCATTAA
>DASWFI010000051.1:0-1974 GCA_036394315.1 Patescibacteria group bacterium | reverse complement strand
AGGCCGCGGCGGCAAAGGCGTGATCGGCATGACCACCAAAGAAGAAGACGTGGTGGAATGGCTCTCGACCACGAATACTCATGACGATATTCTTTTCTTCACCACTAAGGGCCGGGTCTTCCAGACGAAAGTTTACGAACTACCGGAAGGATCGCGCACGGCCAGAGGTCAGGCATTGGTCAATTTCCTGGAATTGCCAAACGACGAATTGGTTTCCAGCATCCTGACTATTTCCAAAAAAACCGCCGCCAAATACCTGGTGCTGGCCACGAAAAAAGGATTAATCAAAAAAACTCCAATAGAGGAGTTTGCCAAAGTCCGTCGCTCCGGACTGATCGCGATTAAAATCAAGCCCGGGGACGAGCTGCGCTGGGTCAAACGTTCAGGCGGCGATGATGACGTTATCCTCTCCACTTCCAATGGCCAGGCCATACGATTCGATGAAAAAGATGTGCGCGCCATGGGCCGTACTGCGGCGGGTGTGAAGGGGATGCGTCTGAAAAAAGACGATCAGCTGATGAGCATGGATTTGGTATCGAAAAAAGACAATCTGGATAATCTGCAGCTTTTGATCGTGACGGAAAACGGCCTGGGCAAAAAAACTGATTTGAAATTCTACAAAAAGCAGCATCGGGGTGGTTCAGGCATCAAGACTTTGAAGGTCACGCCCAAAACCGGAAGGATTGTCTCGCTACACGTGATCAATAAATCCGAGGAGCATGATCTGATGGTAATCTCCAAACTGGGGCAGACGCTTCGTACTCCTCTTGGTAAAATCTCCACCCTCGGCCGCGCCACCCAAGGCGTACGCATCATGACACTTGATCCGGGGGACAAAGTTGCAACCACAACTCTTATTTAGACAATTTAACCAATTCAAGCATAAATAAACTCCTAGTAGGATATTGCTAGGAGTTTTTAAATATCTCACAATGATCTATAGAAACCAAGAAAAAGGAATAGTAGCGGGTGTGGCGGCTGGCATTTCAGAAACTTACGATGTTCCAGTCAGTTTCATCCGAGCATTCTTTGTGTTCAGTAGTTTTATTTTAGGACTAGGAATACTGGCTTATATGTATCTTATTCTAATCACGGCCGAACGCGACGGCCAAACCCATTTAGATTTTCAATGATTAGCCGTTTCTGAAAAACATACACCCTTTTGACGGGGTTTTTTGTTATAATAACTTTAATTATGTCAGGACACAGTAAATGGAACACAATTAAACGGGCAAAGGGTGTGGCTGATGCCAAGCGGGGCAGTGTCTTTACCAAGCTCGGCCGCAACATCACAATTGCCGTACGCACCGGCGGCGGGGCTGATCCTTTGTTTAACTTTAAATTGCGCATGGCCATAGATCGCGCCCGCGATGCCGGTATGCCCAAAGACAACATTGAACGAGCCATCAAGAAAGGTTCCGGAGAAGGAAAGGAAGCGATTGAGGAAGCGACTTACGAAGGTTATGGACCAGCCGGATCAGCGCTAATAGTAGAAACAGTAAGCGACAATACCAACCGCACTCTCCAAAGTGTACGGAATATTTTCACCAAGCATAGCGGACGTCTTGGTGAACAGGGTTCAGTGGCTTGGATGTTTGAATCCAAAGGCCAGATATTACTGGAGCGCCAGCCCGGAATAAAGGAGTTGCCGCTTGAATTGATTGACCTTGGCGTGGAAGATGTGAAAGAAAGCGAAGAAGGCCTGGAGATTTACACTCTACCTTTGGATTTGGAAAGGACCAAGAAGTTTCTGGAAGATAAAAATCTTAAAATTGCAAGCAACGAGCTGATAATGCGGCCACAGCAGTCAGTTGAACTTTCTACGCAGGAAATGGAAAAAGTTCAGGCTTTGATAGATGCGCTAGAAGCGGATGAGGATGTGGTCAATGTCCATAGCAATGTAAACTTATGAAAATTTTAGGCATTGATCCCGGCCTGGGGCGCACTGGTTATGCGCTGTTGGAACAGAACGAC
>DASWFI010000050.1:0-16630 GCA_036394315.1 Patescibacteria group bacterium | reverse complement strand
CCGCCCCACTATTGGCAATACTATGTTAGCTGTTGTTTTTTCTGTCTGCATTCAAGTATTTTGTTGGAAATAAGCATTTTGTCAGCCGTTGATTTTGCAAGTGTCAAAGCATTTTGTAAATGTGAAATTGCTTTTGTGTTGTCAAAGTCGGTATAAAGTTCTCCCAAAAGTGAATGGTATAAATGATTGTCGGTAAGTTTTATCTTTTCCGCTTCAATTATCGCTTCCTTTTTTCCGTTTACTTTGGCAAGTGCATAAGTTCTGTTTAATGCTGCAATTGGTGAATATTCAATAAGTAGTAGTTGATTATAAAGCTGTAAAATATTTTCCCATTTTTCTTTTGTGTCGGCTTTAATAGTGTGCCAGTAAGCGATACCAGCTTCTAAATGATATTTTGAAATTTTATTGCCTTGCGAAGCTTGATTTAAAAAATATTCTCCTTTGGTAATCAGTTCTTGATTCCATAGGTCTGTGTCTTGGTCTTGATATAAAATTATTTCTCCATTTTGATTAAGTCTTGAGTCAAATCTTGACGACTGAAAACACATTAAAGAAAGTAAAGCATTTGCAAATGGTTTGTTCATTTGTTCATTTTCAATAAGCAAACAAGTTAATCTCATCGCTTCCAAACAAAGGTCTTTACGCAATGTGATGTCTTGGTTTGAAGAATAATAGCCTTCATTAAAAAGCAAATACAAAGTCATTAAAACGGTAGATAGTCGGTCATTGATTTCAGATAAAGTAGGCTGTTCTATTTTAATTTTTTCTGTTCTAAGTTTTTCTTTGGCTCGTTGTAGTCGTTTGTAAATAACTGTTTTATTTGTCAAAAAGGCGTTGGCAATTTCATCAACACCAAAACCACAAAGAAGATTTAACGCTAGTCCAATTTGCGCTTCTGCCGGATTACAAGGATGGCAAACGACAAATATCATTGCCAATTGGCTGTCGTTAATATTTTTGATGGACAAATCAATTTCTATTTCTTCCGAAGTCGTTGAATTGTTTTTTATTTCTTTTGAAATGTTTTGAGCAAAAAGTGAATTACGTTTCAAATAATCTTTGGTCTTATTTTTTGCAACGATATAGAGCCACGCTGTTGGGTTTTCGGGCAGTCCTTTTAAACCCCATAATTCAGATGCTAAAAGAAAAGTATCGCTTACAATGTCTTCTGCAATTTCAATATGTTCAATGCCAAATAATTTGCAGAGTACAGAAACTATTTTTCTATATTCTGTTCTAAATAAATTGGGTATTAGTTCTGTCTGTTTCATAAAAATAAATGCCTTTGTAAAAGTACAAAGGCATTTAGGGTTTTCCAAATTACGCTTATATTACACTAATCTCTCTGACTTCTACATTTCCACCAATTGTCAAAATAGGACACCCTTTTGCAAATTCAGTAGCTTCTTCAACAGAAGCTGCTTTTACAATACTATAACCTACAATAGATTCTTTAATTTCCGTGTAAGGTCCATCGGCAATTACATTGTCGGCTTTTACAACTTTGCCCGAAGGAACTAACCTATTTCCTCGGTCGGTCAATTTGTTTTGAGCTGCAATACCACCTATCCAGTCCATCCAGCGTTTCGTCGAAGCTTGCATTTCTTCGGGTGAACCCTTAGGCATAGTATTGTAATCTGTTCTAAATACTAATAAGAAATCTTTCATTTTGTTTGAAATTTTAATTGTTATAAATTAGTGACTGCGGCGACCCGAAGTTAATCTACGCTCTGATAATGGATGATATGAACGCCAGATTTTAATTGTTTGCTATCCACATATTTAAGTGGGCGACACGCATCCAGGTTCATCTTGTCGAAAAGGCGCACGTCACCGTTACCAGCGATGAGTGGCTGAATGCAGAAGTAATAGTCGTCTATTAGCTTCATTTCTATTAATGCCGCAACCAGGCCCAGACTGCCAAGTGTAAGTAATCCTTCTTTGCCCTCCTGTTTATAAGAGTTAATGTGTCCGGCATCAACTTTTTGTACAATGGTGGAGTTGTTCCATGTAGTCGTTTTCAAAGTCGATGAATAGACTGCCTTATGTTTATCGTTCAGCGCCTTCGCCATCCTCACTTGCCATTCTGGCACGTTTTCCTTTTCCAGGATGGGTGGCCAGCGGTTCTGGAACAGTTCGAAAGTGTTGCGGCCAAAGGCAACTGTCTTGGTGTGTGGTAGTAGACCGTGCGTAAACTCATAAAATTCGGCATCGATAATGGCATATTTACCGTCTACAAAGCCATCAGGTGTAGTATTGATCAAACTCATTACTTTCCCCATTTGTTTGACATTTTAATTGTTAAAAACTAATGACGATTGAGTTTTTAGAATTGGACAAATTTTTGAAAATATTTTTTTCGTCTGTTATGTTGGAGTTTTCACTCTGCTTGATCCACATTTTTTTGTTTCATTTGACCCGGATTCAAGTTGACATTCAATGATAAAATGGATCAATTGTATGTGAAATGTGTGGCTTAACCTAACCGCATTTTCCAATCATATATCCGGCCAAAACTACCCGTATGGCAGGGTTTATCACATAATACAAATAGGAGTAATATGAACGGGATTGCTTTCAGGGATGGGTTCATGATCCCAAAGTAATGACAAATTTCCTTTCCTCGCTTATACCAGTTTTTTTCTGACTGTAAAACCCGGACCCATCAGCAATCTATTTAATTTTTTAGCTTTTGAATCAATGCATTAAACCCAACTCCTATTCCGCTGGCTTTTTTCCATTCACCTTGGCTTGTTAACCGATGCCAGGTAGCTGAATTCAGAAAACCAGCAGATAAAAAGATAGCACCTTTTTCAGGTCCTGAAGATGAGCCTTCAATCCATTCAAGCGATATGAGTATATTGCCTTTCATAACCAATTTGTAATCAGTCAAATTGATTGAATACTGACCTTTTTGTTTGCCAACAGAGACAAGCACATTGTGCTGTAGGATATTTTCGAAAGGAACTCCATTTTTAGATGGTAGGCTCATCCAGAAGAAAGCGAAGCGGGGTAATCGGCCCTAACGGAATAAAATCGAACTCCATCATTCCTGCCACGCCCAAAGGAAGTTTTTTCAAAAGCTCGTCTGCCTCGGCTGAACTTGTAACGTTCATGATGAACACCACACCGCTTATGTCAGGCTTGACATACCACTGTTCAATTTTTCCGGTAAGATAGAGACGGACAGTAGCAGGCACTTCCTTCATCATTACAGGAATTCTGTCGCTGACGACCATTCCTTTGACTGTCCAGCGACCAAGAGCCAGTATTTTTGTTGTAGGGGTTGACAAATCTATGGGAGACCAATTGGTTTCCTTTGTGTCGCTAACTGAATTACTGTTTTTTTCGCTGTTCATTATATGTATTTTTAAAAGAGTGAATAATTTTATACAAAGGAAGTACAATAAAGCCGGCATCTTCTTACCAAATGGCAAGAACTTAAAAGGCTACTATTTACCCGATAAGCCTGGTGCCCCATTTTTTGTTTATATTCGTATCGTCTGATGTAGGTTTTATTCTCCGGGCAGATCATATTTGAAGTGTATTCCTTTTTCAACCGCGTAAGATCAAAGGCGAATATACAGGCACAGACTGATTGTGAAGGGTGGTATATTACTTATAAGCAGCTAAATTATCTTTTCCATTCATTGCCCGAATTTAGGGAGTTTGGAAGGTCTGTACTGGTGAAAGGATTTTCGGAACTTAAAATCAGGATGCTGTCTATGATTACAGAAACGGCGGAGGAACGCTATGCACAATTATTAATAAGCAACCCTGAAATCTTTAAGCAAGTCCCTTTAAAAAACATAGCAACTTACCTTGGCATCACAGATACTTCTTTAAGCAGGATACGGAAAGAATTATCGAAAAAATAGCCAACTGCTCACTTCTTGCCATTTGGCAAGAAGATACCGGGTTTATTGTACTTCCTTTGTATAAACAATAAGCAAATGAATCGATTACCGGTCTATATAGAGATATTGTTTATATTCGGCACGCTTCTTACCATATTGTTGCTGTACAAATCCACTAATTATTCAAGACCGTCAATTATAATAGTATTGTCGTGGCTGGCACTCCAATCAATCGTGAGCCTGTCAGGATTTTATACAGTTACTAACGTACGACCTCCGAGGTTTGCTCTATTGCTGCTGCCGCCAATTGCCTTTATAGCGAGCATGTTTTTCACAAAAAACGGAAAGAGGCTGATTGATGGCTATGATGTAAAAACGTTAACCCTGCTCCATATTGTCAGGATACCGATAGAATTTACTTTGTATTGGCTGTTTCTTCAAAATGTTATTCCAAAAATAATGACATTTGAAGGCAGGAACTTTGATATACTCTGCGGACTAACCGCGCCTTTCGTTTATTATTTTGGTTACGTCAAAAACATGCTGAGCAGAAATGTGCTAATAGCATGGAACGTTGTCTGTTTATTGCTGCTGGTAAATATTGTTATTACAGCTGTCTTATCAGCACCTCTTCCCTTTCAGCAATTTGCCTTTGATCAGCCGAATATTGCCATGCTCTATTTTCCTTATACATTGCTTCCCTGCTGTCTGGTACCTATTGTACTATTAGCTCATCTAGTCGCTATAAGGCGGCTATTAATAATACAATAGTATTCAAAAGTCCGGAATTAAACATCCTTTTACAGCTTTGGGGAATAAGTTAATCTATTTTTTATTAAACCGAATATTCCGGACACGGCCTCCCGTTAACCCGAACCCGGTAATCTCGTGTTTGTCATTTCTCAAAAAGTGCAGGGTGCCGATAGGGCCGGCTAATTGATCCTCAGCAACCGGGTCGGGATCCAGGGTATAGTCGCCCAGTCGCATATGATGGAGTATCAGCGTATCATTAACCAGGGATATTTGATACTGCGTTTCCAGCTCTTCGCTATAAAAGGACCCGGTAAATTGCCGGAGTTGTGAGACCCTGCGCTGTAAAGGCATAATCCTTTTAGCGTCGATCGTACGGTATTTCAGTGCATTGACCTGCCCGTTTTCGCCCTTTTTAAACGTCATGGAGGATCCATAGGCCGGCACCCAGAAAACGGAATCTGATTTCGCTTCCGTAGAGAATTTATCTTCGCCATTGGCCTGTACTAGGAGTTTACCATTTCCCAGGGTGAATGTGACGTACCAACCCGGGCCTAACTGGAAGGTGCCGGTATATTTTTTTGCCAGCATTGTATCTACCGGGACGGTGGGTAAATTATTCATATTTTCCCTTTGAGGTTCAGGCTGGAGCTTATCCTTAAAAAAAAGCCCTGCGACCTGGTAGGCATAGCCGGTGGGGTCAAAATCGCTAATATTACCCAGCAGGATCAGGGACAAGTTCTCATTCGGGAAATTCATAATGAGGGTCCGGTATCCTGCCCAACCTCCATCATGAGAAATGGTATATACGCCCCTGTTATTGCTGACGTCCAAACCATAGCCATAAGACACTTTTTCATGGTTGTTCAGGGTATCTCCTTCAAGCAGTCGGGTAAATACCGGATCTTTGGACCGGATGGCGTTTGTAAAATGGATGACCCATTTATTCAGGTCATCGACAGAGGAAAATATCGAACTTGAGCCATAAGCGGTTAGCGCACCCGGCACTACTCCGAAATCATTGTTCCGGGGATAGTAAGAAGCGGCACGTTGCTTTATGATCTTATTATAATCATCTGCCACCTGGGTCGCATTCATATCCAGGGGTTTGAAGATATGTTCCTCCTCCCATGCCCTAAGGGATTTCCCGGTAACTTTTTCAATGATTGCGGCTAAAAGGTTGTAGGCTGTATTGGAGTAGGAAAACTTTGAACCGGGCTCAAAATCCAGTTCTTTTTGATGTTTGACCATGCGCATAATATCAGCATATGAAAATATCTCGTCATAACGCCACCCTGCATAGTTTAGTGTCTGCGGCCAATCCCTGATGCCGCTGGTATGATGAATGAGGTTGCGGATGCAGATCTTCTTTCCGAATTGAGGAAGATCAGGCAGGTATTGATGAATATCGTCATCCGGGGAAATTTTCCCTTCCTGGATCAGGGTCGAGATCGCAAAGCCGGTAAATTGCTTGGATACCGAAGCGATATCAAAAATAGTTGTACGGCTTATCGGTACATCGTATTCCAGGTTGGCCATGCCATATCCTTTTTCAAAGATCACTTTGCCATTCCTGATGATGGATACTGCACATCCCGGACCAGAGGAATGGTTATATGATTTAAAAATCGAATCCATGCTGGCTGGAAGCATATTGGGCTTATTTTGTGCGGCGCAAAGAAGGCCGCTCGCCAGCAATAGCGAAAGTGAGGTGATTGATTTCATTTTGAAAAGATGCCTCAAATTTGAAAATGTTGCATGGAGCCAAAAGACCGCCTGAGCTATTTTTGCATGGAGTCAAAATATATTATAACGCTATGGCCCGCTGTGTCCGTCAACCGGACGCCGGTATGACTGGTGACGGGGAGCTTGGTTTCCTGCCGATCTTATTGCCAGCCTATCTTCCGGATCTTATTATGGTCTGTTATATACAAGTTCCCCGAATTATCGACAGCTATGCCGCCAATAGACCTGAAGGTGGCGATTTGCACAGGACCGTCGACTTCACCGATACCGCCTACCGCATAACGGATAATTTTGCGATCAGGGGTCATTTTGATAATACCCACTGAAATGGAGAAAAATAAATTTCCGGCTTTGTCTGTCGCCAGCGCGCCTGCTGAAAAGAGTTGATCAACGCCTGTTATCGAGGGTTCCATGGGGCCCAGCAAAGTGCTGACCGTGCCATCCGGAGCAATTTTCCGGAGAAGATAATTCCCTCCATCAGCGACGTAGATATTACCCGATAAATCCGCAGCGACAGCAGACGGACTAAAAAAGCGTGCTGTAGCTGCCGGCCCATCCTGTTGGCCATAATGGTAATAATCGCCGCCGGCCAGCGTGCTGACTGTCCCGCCAGGGGTTATTTTTCTTATTTTGTTATTATACATATCTGCCACATAAATATTCCCGTGTAGGTCCGATGCTACCCCGGATGGGACATCGAAAGTGGCAATGGATGCGTCTCCGTCCGTGCCGGCATGATAGGGTATTCCATCCCAGGCCGAACCGGCAAATGTGGTTGCCAGTCCGGCGGGCGAAACTTTGCGGACACGATAATTATATTGATCACCCACGTATAAAAACCCGCTTGTATCTATTGTCAGACCCCAGGGAGCGCTAAACCTGGCTATAGCCCCCATTCCATCGACATAATCCCTTGCCCCGGTCAATGGTCCTGCAAGAGTAGTCACTTTTCCGTCTGAGGTAATTTTTCGAATAGATTCATTGTTCATATCCACCACATAAATATTTCCTGCCTTATCCACCGCAATGCCTCCTGGCTGGTTGAAGCGTGCGTCCAATCCCTGACCATCTGCCGCACCGGCGTCATTGCTGCCAGCCAGGGTTGTAACCAATAAAGTACTGTCATAGTTGAAAACGGGCCCCTGAATTAATTTCCCCTCATACCAGATGTCAATATTTCCAGTGCCGGCCATGGCCGGAATTTTCACAATCACCTGCTCCGGGCTCCTGCTGATAATGGTCATTTTTTTACCGTTCAGAAAAACACTGTCCAGGCTGGGAATTTGATCAAAATTTTTTCCAACGAGCGTATCAATGGTATCAAACGGGCCATGAGCCGGTTTTAATGCCGTGATGGTAATGTTGGATATCGTGGAACCATCAGGGCCTTTAACCTTGTTACAGGAGCATAAAAAAACAGCAAGAAGCAAGATGACGGAAAAAGAGCAGGGAATTTTAGTATGCACAAGAAAAGGTATTATGGGGATGTAGAATATTTGCAAACTAAGCTACAAAATCCCAATTGAATCGCCAAACATGCCTCCTGAAAGGATTTTGTATCTTAGGGACCCAATAAAATTACATGCTCCTCCTCAGAAAGATCTTATTTGCTTCCTTCCTGTTTCCTATGCTATTTATGGGTAGTAATGAACGGTCACAAAATACTCCCTTGCAGGATACCTTGCGGGTAATTGCAAAAGAAGCGGGCGGTATGGTTGGTGTGTCTGTTCTTTACCCGGAACGGGGTGAATCGCTTTCTTTACATGGCGCAGACCATTTTCCTATGCAGAGCGTTTATAAGTTTCCCCTGGCTATGAAGATCCTCCATGATGTGGATAATGGCAAACTATCACTCGATAGCAAGATCCATATTGATAAAAAAGAGTGGGTCGAAGGTACCTGGAGCCCTATGCGTGATCACTATAACAGCGGGACGGTTGATATCAATTTACGGGAAATCCTCAGCTATACGGTATCCGGCAGTGACAATATTGGATGCGATATCTTATTCCGGGTGGCTGGCGGCCCCGGGGAGGTAAACGATTATATACACCAATTAGGTATAAAGGAAATTGCCATTGCAACTACAGAGGCGGATATGGCTACCCATTGGGAAGTTCAATTCAGGAACTGGTGCACCCCGAATGCTATGGCGACCTTACTGAGACTTTTTTTGGATGGCCGTGTCCTTGCGCCAGCCAGTAACGAATTATTAATGCAGTTTCTGACAGCTACCACGACTGGTCCGCATCGGATCAAAGGCTTGTTGCCGACAGGGACTATTGTCGCCCATAAGACAGGCACCTCAGATACCAACGAAAAGGGAATTACAGCCGCTACAAATGATGTGGGAATTATTACCCTTCCGGATGGCAGGCATCTTATTCTCGTCGTATATATCCGTGATTCCCGCGCAGATGAAAAGAGCCGCGAAGGGGTAATAGCCCGAATCGCTGCTACAGTCTGGGCTTATCAACAGTCTGACATTCCACCCAAATAGATTCATTCCGCCTTTAACGATTTGACCGGGTTAGCTAATGCCGCTTTAATGGCCTGGAAACTCACTGTGAACAGGGTCAGTGCCAGGGCGCCGAGGGCGGCAGAAGCGAAGATCCACCAGGAAAGGCTGGCGTGGTACTGGTAGTTCTGCAGCCAGTCGTGCATGATCCACCAGGCAATGGGGCCGCCGATAAGTAACGATAAGCTCACCAGCCAGACGAATTCCCTGGACAGCAGGTTCCAGAGATGGAGAACGGAGGCGCCCAGGACTTTGCGGATGCCAATCTCCCGGATGCGTTGTTCCGCCACGAAGGATGACAATCCCAACAGACCTAAACAGGAGATGAAGATGGCCAGTACTGTGAAAAACCCGGCCAGCCGGCCGATGCGCTCTTCGTCGCCAAATTTTTTCATATAGTCCTGATCGGCGAAACTGTATTCGAACGGATCTTCCGGGTCGTATTTCTTAAAGACGGTTTCAATGGCGGCCAGGGCCCGGGACATGCTGGCCTGGGGCTTCACACGGATGTTGATGACGTCAATGTGCGAGAAGGAAAGATAGGTAGATAGGTAGAAGATCATGGGCTTTATCGGATCGTAAGGTGACTGCGAGATCATGTCCTTCACAACGCCGATGATGGTGTATTTGCCGTTTAACCCCCATCGCACCACCTCCCCCAAGGGGCGACGAAGGCCCATATATTTTACTGCCGTTTCGTTGATGAGAATATTGTTGGAGTCCGTGGCGAAGTCGCGTGCGAAATCCCGGCCTTCGGCGATCTGCCAGCCCGTGACCTTTCCGAACTCTGGCGTGATCCCGTTAGTGGTAAACTGCTCCTGCATGGACGGGTCCTTTCCTTTCCACTGGAAGCCCATATTGGTGATCCAGGTGTTGACGATCGAGCTTTCCGAACCGGCGATATTCTCCACCAGCCCGGTTTGCTTCAGATCTGTACGCAACGCATCCAGGTGTGTGCTGGCCTCGAAGCTTTGCCGGGGCACCGAGATCAGGCCTGCCCGGTCATAGCCCACGGGCCTGTCCTTGACATATTGTATCTGACGCAGGACGGCGATCGTACCGATGATGAGGATAACGGAAACGGTGAACTGTACGACGACCAGCGCTTTGCGGGGTATCGCCGCCAGTTTCCCTACGCGGAAGGTACCTTTCAGCACTTTCACCGGTCGGAAGGAGGAGAGATAAAGGGCGGGATAACTGCCGGCCAGCAGCCCAGTGAGGAAGGTAAAGCAAAGACCTGCTAACCAGAACAAGGGCTGGCTTAAAGGGATATTCATTTTTTTATTGGCTACCTCGTTGAAGAAAGGCAACAGTAATTGTACTATGCCGATAGCCAGCAGGAAGGCAATGAAGGCCACCACGAGTGACTCGCTGAAGAATTGCCAGATGAGCTGCCCGCGCATGGAACCGATGGCCTTGCGGATGCCTACCTCTTTTGCCCTTTTCTCTGAGCGGGCTGTCGATAAGTTCATGAAATTGATACAGGCCAGGATGAGCACGAAGACCCCGATGATGGCATAGAGCCGGACATAGCGGATACGGCCGCCCGTGCTGACGCCATCCTTGAAATCGGAGTACAGGTGCCAGCGGTTCATGGGATGCAGGAAGAGCTCGGGAATGAAGCGCCGGTCGCCGGGGGAATTCTCGCCTTTGACGTTTTTGATGGCTTTCGAAGCCCGGGCCATATCGACATTGCCGTTCAGCTGGACATACACCTGGAACCAGCTGTTGCCCCATTCCAGGTCGCCGAGTTTTTGCACCGTGATCATTAATTGGAAAGGGGAGATGAAATCCGTATTGGCAAAGTAAGAATTGACGGGCAGGTCGGCATAGACGCCCGTCACTTTCACCAGGTAGTTGTTGTCGAACCTGAGGGTCTTACCTATCGGGTCCTGCCCGTCGAAGATGGACCTGGCTGCAGATTCAGACAGGATGACAGAAGAGGGGTCCTGCAGGGAGGTATTGTTGCCCTTCAGCATTTTCAGGCTCAGCATATCGATCACCTGCGGCTCCATGTAGTCGCCGTTATATTTGAATTTTTTGTCGCCATAGGTCAGCAGATGCTTCGAGTTGCCGGCCGCGGTAACTACGTATTTGAAATTGGCGCCATAGTCTTTCCGCAGCGCGGGTGCGAGCTGCATAGCTTGACCCCACCAGGTCTCGATACCCCCGCTGAGCTTTTGGTTCTGCAGGACGGCGGCGATGCGGTCGTGGTTACGATGGACCCTATCGAAGGACAGCTCGTCATAGATCCACAGGCCGATGAGCATAGCTACGGACATGCCGATGGCGAGGCCGCCGATGTTGATTGAGGAGGAGAACTTATTGCGGGCGAGATTGCGGAAGGCAATGCGGAAGTAGTTTTTTAGCATGATGGGGATTGATGGCTGTAGAACTTTTAGCCAAAAAAATGCCAGTTGTTAAAGGCGTTGTTATCAATGGTTTGCTGCTTCCGGCTAACAGGAACCGTACGAAAATGATACACTGCTATGTACGAATTCGTTCAGGATTGAAACCGGACCATTTCCTCCGGACCCTTTCTCTCTTTGGCGGCCTGGGGCCAGTATTGCTCGAACAATTGGTAAGTCACTCGTCCGAAAACAGCGGTACCCATTTTACGCATAAGCATTTTTTATTGAACGCCGCCGTTAAACCGGGATCACAGAGGAACCTAAAGAAGCTAATTAAAATATGATAGTCTGATTCATATATACCGGTACTTTTTTCCCATTCTGCATAGCAGGCTTCCATCTGGGAGACCTTTGAATGACCCGGACGGCTTCCTGATCTAACAGTGGATCCCGGCTTTTTATGACTTTGACATTTTCCACCCTGCCTTGTATGTTAATCGTAAACTCCACCAACACCTCTCCTTTAATATTCTTATCTTTTAGCGCAGACGGATATTCCAGATGATCGCCCAGGTAATCAAGCCATCTTTGCCTGCCTCCCGGAAATTCAGCTTCAACTTCCTGGAGTAGCAAAGACTTCGTTACCGAATCATCCTCCCCGGGGTGTAAACTCCAGGATTTAACAAGAGCCCCATTTTTGTAAATATCATAGTCGGTGGTGTCCCCTTTTTTATCATAATTGACAAAATATCCATCCAGCCGGCCCTCTGAATAGCAACGAGTCTGTTCCAGCCATCCTTCGTCCTCATTAAAGTATTTGTGGCAAAATAACTTTTTTGAAAAATTCGTATCCGCATAATACGATTCGGTAACTAATCTATTCATGGCATTATAATCCCAGACATGGTAATAATCTTTTTCTTTTACACACTTTCTAAGATATTGCCCATTGGGATCTTTTACCGTATTCCATGGATTGGACAAACGGAAATACAAAGTATCGTTTCCGAATACAGACAGACCGGTTATCAGCAATAGCAGTAGTAAATATGGCTTTTTCATCTGGACTTTTATTAGCAATTATTAGCAATGGTTTAGGTATTTCCAGGTTGTCAAAATTAACCAGTTCGATTTCTGATCTCATTGGGCGATAAAGAACTTTGCTTCTTGAAAAAGCCCGAAAAGTGAGATAACTGCTCGAACCCAAGGCAATAGGCGATTTCAGAAATACTCCAGTCGGTTTGCTTTAACAGGATCTTCGCCTCCTGCATGATCCGGGCAGTGATGATACCGGTAGTGGTCTTGCCTGTATTTTCCTTTAATACCTTATTGAGGTGATTTACATGGACGGCCAGCCGGTCGGCATAGTCTTTGGCGGTGCGAAGACTTAATTTCTGTTGAGGAGACTCGATGGGAAATTGCCTTTCCAGCAATTCGATAAATAAGGATGACATCCGTGCCGAGGCATTATGTGTGGAATACAGGGACGTAGAAGGCTGCAACTTTTGTCCGTAATGGATTAGTTCCAGGACGTAATTGCGCATCAGGTCGTACTTATAAGCATAGTTGGAGGATAATTCCCCATACATCTTGGAGAAGATGAGCCGGATATCTTCCGTAGCCTTGTCTGTAAGCTGAAAGACCGGATAGCCGCCCGGACGGAAGATGGGCAATTTGTCCAGAACCACGCCGCTTTTGCTGGGCAGCAGAAAGTCGTCTGTAAAAATGCAGAAATAGCCTGATTGCCTGTCATCCTGGGGAACCCAATGATAAGGGATTTTGGGTGTGGCGAACAATAGGGCATTGTTTTCAATATCGATCACCTTATCGGCATATTCCGCTTTATTCCGGCCGCTGACCAGGCTGATTTTATAGTAGGCCCTGCGGTTATAGGGCATAATACCCTTTTCTTTGATTCTCGCAATCAGATCATCCACGTTGAATACATTAAAGTGGCCTATTTCTTTATGGATACCTTCCGGCAAAAGGGAATTCATTCCTCCCTCGATGCCGGATGACGCATGTTTATAAAAGTCTTCTAATGAATCAGTATGCATGGCCTGGATCGCTGAATTTTGTAACAAAATACTGAATTAATTTTCGGGATGCAACAAATTATTTGATTTTGATAAACAGTAGATTGGATTTTGGAAACAAGGAGGCAATAGCCTGAACTACCTTTGTTCTATCAAATTTTTAAAATAAAAGCGATGGAACTGAGAAACAACACGATCTTAATAACCGGCGGGACAAGCGGCTTTGGATATGAATTTGCCACACGGCTTATTGATCTTGGCAATACAGTAATTATTACAGGCAGAGACCCGGTAAAGCTTGACCAGACAAAAAAACGCTTACCCAAAATTCATACTTTTCAAAGCGATGTCAGCGACGTAAAAGCCATTCCGCTTCTATATCAGCAGGTAATCAGCCAGTTTCCCGAACTCAATATTTTGATCAATAATGCAGGGGAAATGCGTAAGATAAGCCTGCATGACACTTCAATTGACTTGCTGAATATCACCCGGGAGGTGGAAATAAACTTAATGGGACCCATCCGTATGGTGCAGCAATTTCTGCCGCACCTCAAGACAAAAAAAACAGCTGCCATCCTGAATGTCACATCAGGCATAGCCTTGGTCCCCTTTCCGGTATCACCAATTTATGGCGCTACCAAATCCGGGCTCCGCTCTTACACAAAATCTTTACGTGTACAGCTGAAAAATACCAATATCAAGGTGTTTGAGTTGGTTGCACCGGGTTCTAAAACACCGTTGAGCGATAAGTTCATGGACGAACCTGACTTCGATGCCAAAATGTTGATGGAACCCGGCAAATTGATTGCTGTTGCTATCCAAGGATTACAGAAAGACAAATTTGAAATCTATCCCGGCCTTGCCCGTGTAATGAACGTTATGAGCCGCCTTGCACCAAAGTTCCTACTGAACCAGACCAGTAAAGCCGGAGCTAAATTCATGGAAGGGTAAATAGGAAATAATAAGATAAATTTACTAAATCATTAACCCGAGCCAAATGAATATTTCCCCGAGATTGTTTGCCATAGCCATTTGCTTCATTGGATTTTCCAGCTCCGTTGTCCCCCGATCCGGTAAAGTCAGCAACAAAATGGGACCTGTGGCCCAAACACCTGATTATAAATTCAACAAGAAAATTTCACGGGAAGTATTGGAAAATTATCTGGACCGGTCTATTACCATGCAACGAATGCTTACCGGGGAAGGCAATTTTGAGGACAATCTCCGGATGATTAAGAACATCGGCGCAAAATTTATCGGACGGGCTGTTTGTCAATGGGGAGGAGAGGCCAATCTTCTGAAAAATTTTGCTATTGAAAAAGAGCTGGCTGCAAAAGTGCACCAGGCAGATCCTACTATTATCCTCCAGGCATGCATTTTTGAGATCGTAACGCCTCAGATCGGACAAATCAAGGTGCCTGATTGGGCTTTTAGGGCATTAGGTATGCCCATAGAGCAACGAAATTTTCGTTATGGCGACATACTTTATGCAGACGGAAGAATGAAACATCAGTGGGGTGAGGGCGGGGTTCCTGACGTAAGCCGTCCTGAGACCAAACTGCTATTCTATTTTCTGGCTGTATCTTATATTGATGCCGAAATGGAGGGAATACATTTTGGACAGGTTGAATTAATGAATAAAAATGATAAAGACCTGGATCATTATGCACAGATATTGTCCCTGATACGTGGCTATGCAGCGAAGCACGCCCGCCGGAAAATGATTATTTGTGATGCGCACGTCCCCGGTGGCGGATTTGTACGCGATGGAAAATTGCTGATGGATGTGCATGCTTTCCCGTTAAGAATTACGGAAACACCGGAAAAGCCTGAGGGCGCTATTTTAAAAGTTGGGTATACCGACGCTCTTTATGGACGCAGTAAAGGGGGGATCACCCCCAGCGGCTGGAAATGCGAAAGCTTGCCTTATATGGTGGAATTTGATAATTACGGCGCCAGCAAACAACCGGGTCAACCTGGAATGGGCCCATTTTGGGTATGGGGATACGATGAGATTAGCTGGTTTGCCAAACAAAGTAAACAATACCGCCAGGATTGGCTGCGCTATGCCTATGACTGGCTGGCGAAGACGGACCTGAACGGCCATCTTGAAATGCCGGGAAGCAGGCAAACGACCGGTTTGCCGGACAAGCGCTGGTATGATGCCAATAACCTGAGTACGGCAGTACCTAATGGCCATGGCGATGAAGATACCATTCGTGAGATCTGGGCCAAAGGAAGAACTAATTGACTTCATTCTGCTTTGACCCCGTGGAACAGGTTGAAATGGAGGAAACTTTGGTATTTTTGTCTTTTAGCAAATAGAATGGCCAATTCGGGAGGAGAATATGCATACAGTGAAGACAACGCCCTTTTTTTACAGATAGCGGGCGGAGATGAAGCGTCCTATACACAGATCTTCCACCTGTACACACCCCGCCTACTGCCCTTTATTTATAAAATTACCCGGGACGAGCATCTCGCCAGGGAGATGCTCCAGGAGACTTTCCTGCGGCTCTGGATGAAAAGAGCGGATCTGCTTAGGGTGGAGCGTCCTGCGTCCTGGCTCTTCCGGATCGCTGCCAATATCTGCCTTACCCACCTCCGCACACAAGCCACCCGCCATCGCCTGCAAAACAAAGTAGAAGAAAAGCAGGCGACCAATCAATATAGCTCAGCCGTGGAGGTATTGGAAAGCAAGGAAATGGATCGCCTTATCCGAAAGGCGGTAGCTGCTTTACCGGCCCGGCGGCAGGAAATCTACCGTCTCAGCCGCGAACAGGGTCTTAGCCACCAACAGATTGCCGACCAGTTGCAGCTATCTGTTTCTACCGTCAAGAATCAATTGGGATTTTCCATAAAATTTATCCAGGAATACCTGCATAATGCAACCGGCCTTTCCCTGGCCGTCCTGGTTGCCTTATTCCTATTTTAAAAAAAATTATGGGTCCGGATGGTACGATCGGCCTTTTCAATCATCTTATCCCGTGACCAGGATGGGAAAATAATATTTTATTAAAACAGGATGACGATGAAGAAACAAAAAAAATCGTATTGATGATCAGGGAAACCAAAGAACGCGTTCAGTTTTTATTGATCCAATACCTGGAAGGTAAGGCCTCGCCCGGTGAGTTGGAGCGGCTGTCGCAGTATTTGACGGAGGAGCCCGAAGAAGAGGCATGGATGGAACTGTTGGAAGAGCTGATGATTACGGAACCGGCTCTTTCCGGGTATGATCCGGTAGCCTGGCAGCCCTTTATTGAAGAGCTGATGCAGAAAAATGCCGGAGGAGCTTCTTCCCGGGGCGTTGCCGTTCACCGGATCCACTTCCTGCAACGTTCCCGCTGGTGGGCTGCTGCAGCTATCCTGCTG
>DASWFI010000049.1:0-4357 GCA_036394315.1 Patescibacteria group bacterium | reverse complement strand
ATGACAGGGCAACAAATCTAAGTGGCTCCCAGATCAAACCAAAGCCTCTCGCTTTCCCCCCACCTCCTCAAAATGAGATCATCCTCAATCATCATGAAGGAGCTGCCATAACTGATTCTGCAGGCACTTTGTTGGCAATCCGTATCCCAAATGCACTCTCATTCATTCATGTAAGTTTAATATATCTTTATCAGTGTTCATTCACATAAGCAATTCATAGGATCATATCATGGATGTGGGTCATCAATTTAGCCACACATATCATTTAAAGAAAGATTCAGGTTATAGGTCAGACTTTATGACATTGGAGTCACCACTGTTTGTTCCAGGTCAAGTTCATTTTGCTTATTGGCAAGGTGTTGGTGGCTATGTGAGTTATATTGGAATAAATACTGGTTGAAAGGAGTCACCTTTTTTGTTAGGCCTATAGTCCCAAAATCAGTCTAGATAGTCAAAGACAAGAGGAGATTTCAAAGGAGTTCCATCTCCAAAGTCAATCATTTTACCATACCCTCAATATCTACATGGAACACATTGCCCCCAACACCACAAAGTGTAGCCAGGAGGTCTGGAAGAATATCCATGATCACAGGTTACACAGAGAGGCCCTGGAGGATATTAGTGCTCATTTCTTCAGCCATGCTGTGCACTTCAACTCTGCACCACACATACATACAGATTCCAATTCATGCTGGACTGGATTTGATGCCATTGGTGTCATAGGATGATATGAGGGGGGGAGACTATTTTTTCTGGAACTTGGTAAGTGATTGGTATTCTATAAGTTATTTATGTAATCTAACCTCCCACCTCTTCATACATCATACAACATTTAGGGCACTCATTCCCCTCTCATCCAGGTGATCTATTTTTTATTCATGGTGCAGCCCTGGAGCATGACTGCATTGAATGGGATGGCAGTGGACCTGAGGATGGGAGAATGGTTTTTGCCATGTTTGCAGATCATAGGGTCTTCTTCAGAGAGCACATCCACAGACCTCAAGATATTGATCCCATTTATGGTCATAAAGCCTACAAAGTTTTCCGAAATCTCTACCCTCTCCTTGACCTATCATGAATACCTATAGTCTTATATTACAAGTTTGAACAAAATAGACTTCTACTGTCACAAGCAAAAAGATTGCAACACGTGTATTTGGGGATTTATGCAACAACCCTTGAGTTTCACGGAATGTCGTAATAATAGAATGTCCTCGTAATTTTAATTCCTATCTAACAAGCTATACTTCATAAAAATCGGTGGAGAATTGAGTGAGATATGAAAAACAGTGTTTTCCAAAATTATGTGGTTTATAGGAAATGTGACTTTTCACTTTTTCTAATGACTAATGGGATGCTAAATGACTCATATAATGACACTACTAATAATTCCCTTTAAGACTCACATAATAATAGCCCACCAAGGCCAAAAATAAGCTCTGAACACAAAAGGAAAAAAATGGTGGTCAATTAAATGCCAAATCCCATGTACACTCAAAGAATCAGAAAGAAATTTGTGATTCTATGTGCTAACCCATTCTTATAATAACCCTACACCATTGTGCAAATGTACTCAGCCCAATCTGCACTCAGAGATTGTCAGTGGACAAATACCCCTTGATGGATGGAACAAAAAAGGGAGAGTTACCCCCCAGAATGCCCCCATCCACTGATCAGATCCTTGCCAAATTTCTCCTGGAGGTTCACTAGAGTCATATAAATGCTGTGCATGTAAAAAATTCTGCCAAAATCTCCTTGAAATGGGGTGTTCCTGTGTATACCCAAGAATCCACCATTGCTTTGTGGAGTGTTATATTGGACCCTGGGGCTGGCATGGTTGGGGGTGGTGTTAGGAGAATGCATAAAAAGGCAAGGATATTGAAAAATGGATGACTCTAACAGGCCAGGTCAGCTCCACATGAGTGGTGTATTCCTTGGTATGCCCAGGAACACCCCAAATCATTTTACCCCATTTCAAGAGGAATTTGGCAGATCTTTCTACATGCACAGCAGTTATATGACACTAGTGAACCTCCAGGAGAAATTTTGAAAGGATCTGATCAGTGGAAGGGGCATACTTGGGGGTAACTCTCCCTTTTTTGTTGCAACCATGCATGGGCACTGTAAAAAGTAAATGTGTGTAAATATCCTCTGCAGTTGGAGGAATCTGTCTATAATCCCTCATTTAGCCTCCCTATAGGGGGAATCTCAAACAATATTTTATCCAACCCACTTTTGGAATCCACCCTTTAGGAGGATTATTCACTTTATCCTTTGTATATGGAGCTTTTAGGGTAGGATTATAGACACAATCTATCATTAGAGAGGATTTCCATCCTCCCTATAGGGGGATATTTACACAGATTCACTTTTTGTAGGTACCATCAGTAATTGGCCACTGACAATTTCTGAGTGAAGATTGGGCTGAGTACATTTACACAATTGTGTAGGGTAATTATTAGAAAGGGTTAGCACATGGGAACACAAATTTCATTCAGATTCTTTGAGTGTACAATGGATAAGACATTTTATTGACCTCCATTTTTTACCTTTTGTGTTCAGAGCTTATTTTTTGCCTTGGTGGGCTATTATGTGAGTCTTAAAGGGAATTGTTAGTAGTGTCATTGTACCAGTCATTTAGCAACCAATTAGTGGTTAGAAAAAGGTAAAAAAGACAGGAAATTAATTACAAGGACATTCTATTATTATGACATTCTGTGAAACTCATGGGTTGTTGGATAAAACAGCAAATACATGTGTTGCAATCTTTTTGCTTGTGACAGTAGCATGTACTATATGAAAGAGCTTAGCTGCAAGCAATGTAAATCAATTTAGATTGAATGTGATTGTCAAGCATTTTGAGGCATTCAGGCACAAGGCCATCAAAGTTACAGACTGAGCCATCTGGAACCAAGCAACCCTCATGGAGCATTCCATCATATTTCCATATAGAGCCATTGTTCAGTATCAGCTGTGATGTAAAATGACATGATCCAAAGTATACAATGGCTCCCAATTTATAGGTGATGGTATCCATATTTGTTGAAATTGCAGTGAAACTGAGGGCAGGAGTAAGATGGGGGGTATTTATGATGCTTAGATGAATAAAAGGAGCCAGATCAATGATATTTAGGAAATATGCAGGCATGGTACAACTGCTACACATTTGGCATTGAGCTTTGTATGTATGATTAATTGGGCCAGTTACAAGGGATAGTCCTGTTCCCTGCCACCAAACATCCCAGTCAGAGTAACATGAGACTAGAGGATGTGCAGGTTGAGTCCACTGGGCCTCTAACACAAATTGATGAGCAGCATGAGATGGCTCCACAGGAAGCCTGCCAGTTGGAATATCACAAAGGATGGAATTGCATACAGTACACCTTATTTGAGGATGTATGAGAGGTTGAGGCTCAAGGAGATAAGAGAGAACATCCTCAACAGCAGCATATGTGCATCCCCATGGAAAATAATTGGGGTTTTGCACATGAAGAGCTACCCAAAGTGACATGCATAAATCATGCAGGACCAACTGAGAAGGCCAGCCAACTTCAGTCCTTTGTGGAGAAGATAGTACATTAGTGAGAATCAGATTGAGGTGAGAAGAAGCAGCAGAACTGTACTTCTGTAACATGGATGAACATTTCTCATTTAAGAGATGAACCATTGGAGTCAAAATGGAATCATAAGCACATGAATAGTTGTTCCTATCCCATTTGCAACCCACTAACCTCATTGAAGTTGGTTGATTTGATGCAGTGCCAAGCATAAGGTTGCTTGTGCAAGTCAAATGATTCACTGTACTATCCTTTTGCTTCTTCAAACAGGAATCCTCACCATATGCATCAGCACAGTCCCTATTGTCAATTTCTGTGAATTTGGGCTTACTTGGAGCATGATCTTGCTTATCAATGACTGCCAGGCAAATAATAGGGACATCATTCTCATCTTTGGAATCTTCTGGGTCTGGAATGGCTACAAGTGATGTTCCCTCAGGCATGAAACCATAGTGTACCAGAGTGTTATGCTCAAGAGCTTCCAAACGTTTTGTTTCTGCTAAGAGAAATCTATTTAAAGGTCTGTTCAACTGTGAAAGTGATGTTATTTCATGTGTGATGCTCAGACCATGTCTGTTTGTTGCTCTAGAAGCAGCAACATATGCTAACCCATCAGCTTTTTCAGTAAGATCAGCTGTAACATGTGGAAGGGTTTTCCCTTGTGCACCATGACTAGTGATTGCAAATGCAAGCTGTATTGGTAACTGGTAATGAGTTGCCTTTATAGTGAATGAGATGCCTGTTGAGTGATTGTAAACAGCAGTTGTCACTTGGGTGGCTACTGGGATGATAGGAAAATA
>DASWFI010000048.1:0-18710 GCA_036394315.1 Patescibacteria group bacterium | reverse complement strand
CTGACTTTGCTACAGTTACGGAAGAAGAAATTACACGAGTTGAAAAATTGCTTAACAACCGGCCAAGAAAATCCTTGAAATACCAAACTCCGTTAGAAGTCTTTAAGAAGGGCTGTTGCACTTAGTTGTTGAATTCGCGTAATCAATATTGCTAACGCAATTATATCCTTGTTCCATCAGGGTTGGAGAACCCTTGAATTTGCCTACTATCTTCTTTTTATATAAAATTATCCAATAGGATGGACTAACGGAGGCAACCATGCAGGAACAGGTCAGGCAACAGCTCCTCGGAGAGCTCCCCTCCCATCGTGCTCGGGTTTACTCGGTCTGCCGACAGAGACTCCGTTGGCATCCGGACGCGTATGAACTAGCTCACGACATGACACAGGAGGTCATGCTCAAGGCTTCCAGGAAGATCGACTCCTTTCGGGGAGGAGCCCGGCTCTCGACCTGGCTTATGCAGATTGCGATCAATCAGACCATCGACTTCAGTCGGACATCTGTGGGGCGTAACGCACTCAGGACCATATCGGTGGACGACCTGGTGGTCGAGACGAATCACTTCTCGCGGACGACGTATGCTTTCAACCCCTTCGTGACAAACCACACGGAAGAGATCTACATCAACCGCATCGCGATCAAACGTCTGTTCCAAGCTCTCGATACGGAATCAAAATGTCTCGTGCTGATGCTGATGCAAGGACGTGCTTACTCCGAGATGAGTGTGCGGCTCCGTATACCGGAAGGCACGGTCAAAAGCAAGATAAATCGACTCCGGGGACAGCTCCGAGCCAGTTTCGTTGGCAAACAACGCTACCATTAAATTGGCAGCGTTTTTCTTTTTAAACCACTGTATGTGTTAAAAGTCCCAAAGGATAACCCTTGCCTTCCATGAAATCTTTTACTTCTTGTTTGATATCCAAATCTCGCAAAGTCTCAGGACCCATGGCATAAATTTCTTCCGGAGTAAACCATTTGGTTTCGGAAGAATCTTCTGCCAGCGCCGATTGGGCATTCCCAATTTTGCCGGTAAAAATAATTTTTAAAGCATGCTTATCGCCATCCGGGCGCCTTCTAAATAATGAGTAGACCCCCAAAACCTTTGTTGGTACAAAATCATAGCCGGTCTCCTCTTTCACTTCTCGCACAACAGCATCTATAGGATTCTCGCCAACATCAATCCATCCTGCTGGTTGATTCCATTTTCCCATATCAATTTCAACTTTTGCTTCTTTAATCAACAAAAACTTGCCATCTTTTTCTAGGATAGCACCAACAACTCCGAATGTTTGCGTAAATACTCGTTCTGTCATGAATTAGATTCAATTACTTCTTGTAGTGTCCATTTCATACCTAAGCATACCGAAAACCGTCTTTTGGGCGAATTTTGATAATTCAATAAACTCCTTGCCTATGACCTATGCGTAAAAATAATCACAATCAATTCTTTTTTATAGATTGTATAAATAATTCGATATGGCCAAACTCGATAAGACCATTGGCCTTTATGCTCACCTTCTAATTTCTTTCCAATAAACGGGTTGCTTTGAAGGCTAGCAAGTGCGACTGTAATTCTTGTCTGATATCTCTGGTCAATTTTAGCGATATCTTTTTGAACGCTTTTGGGGATGACGACTCGAAACGCCATTTCTTTTAACTTTCTCCGCCGCTTTAATAAATCCTTGCTTTGCCAACAATTCATCCAAAGTAATATAGTCTCCCCGCTTATATTCTTTTTCCGCTTGCTGAATATCTTTAGCTAAATCCGGAAAATCATACATAACCTCCAAAGTTTCCACCCAGGATTCAAATTCATCCGCGGAAAGAACCACAGCTTTCGGCCGGCCTTTATCAGTCAGAGTATAATAGATATTTGGCTTTTGCACATCTTCGGCAATTTCAAAAATCTTTTTACGTGCCTCAGAAATAGATAATGTTTTAGAATTCATGCGTACATAATAACGTACATCAATCTTCGCGTCAAATTTAGAAAAATTAGCCAAATAAAAAAGCCCGACAGCGTCGGGACGATGAATCCTGTCCCCGTACCCTGTTACTGTCTCTTCTCTTCGAAACTGAAAGCGATGTTGGCAAGGAATATCATGACCACTGCCCAGCCAGCCATCCAATAAAGATCATGAGAGATGGTGGAAAAAGTTGCCCCTTTGGTCATCACTTGCCGCATGGCGTCTGAAAAAAATGTCAGCGGCAAATACTTGGCAATATGCTGAAGCCAGGTGGGAAACGAATCAATCGGAAAAAAAGTGCCTCCCAAAAACAACATTGGGAAAACTATGAGGTTAGCCAGCGCCGGCACTGACTCCACTGTGGAAGCAAGACCGGATATGGTAAATCCTAAACCTAAAAACATAATGCTGCCAAACAGGGCGATTACGAACAACAGCCAGTAGGAGCCTATGACGTGGGCGTGGAAAGCTAAAACTCCCAGAGTTATAAATATCCCGGTTTGAATCAACGTGACTATTAATCGGGTGATGACATTTGAGAGCACGAATATGCCTGGCCGCATGGGAGTCGCCAGTAATCTTTTCAATATCCCCTTTTCTTTATAAGTCACAAACACGAATGCCACGGAAAAAACCGACATCTGCATGACCGAGAGCGCGATGAGCCCGGGCAGCAGGAAATCAATGTATTTCAAATGATGCGTATTTACCTCTTGCGTTTCAATTGTAAACAAATTCGAAGCGTGATTTAGCTGCAAAGCGGTTTTGTCGAGCATACCGCTGATAATATTCACGGCAGTAGCGGCATTTTGCGGCTGGCCGGCATTGGTGACTATGGTCAGTTTAGCGGGGCCGGGAATCAAATCCTGGGGCACGATAAACACCGCGGCGCGCTTATCATCTATCAAAGCCTGGCGCTCAGTATTCTCAATCCCTTCATGAACCGTAAATAAAGAAATGTTTTTGAGCGCTGAGACAAATTGCCCTGTTCCCTGGTTAGGCGGACCGGTAAGGACTACGCTCACGTCTATTTTCGTCGGTCGGTCAAAATTGATCAATCCTAAGACCACCATCAAAAAAAACGGAAAGAAAAACGTGAAAAACATTGCTTGCCGGTTTCGGACAAACATTTTAATCGCTGACCAGGTTAGGATTCCAAGGGTTCTCATATTAATCTCTTAGCGCGTGGCCAGTTAATTTCAAAAACACATCTTCAAGGGTGGGCTGGTGTAGCTGTAAGTCGATCATTTTAAATCCCGATCTTTGGGCCAAAGCAATCAGGCTTGTAACAGTATTTTGCGCATCCGAGGTCTCGAGGCGATAAGAATGGTTTTCCGGCTCTACAGATATAACACCAGACAATTGTTTAAGAGCTTCAAGATCGACTTGCTGGGTGGTTCCAAACACGATTGAAGAATTTAAACCCGGAAGTTTCAAAAGATTTTCTGTAGTGTCCATTGCGATAATTTTTGCATGATCCATAACAGCAATACGATCGCATAAAACTTCCGCTTCATCCATGTAGTGTGTAGTAATGACAATAGTTTTACCTTGCTTATTGATGTGGGTGACTAAATCCCAAAGATTGCGACGCGCTTGCGGGTCCAGGCCAGTGGTGGGTTCATCTAAAAATAAAATCTTGGGATCATTGACCAATGCTACGGCAATAGACATTCTCTGCTTCTGTCCGCCGGATAATTCTTTGACCTGAGCTTCGGATTTTTCCTCGAGTTGGACTAATTTCAGCAAATCCACGGCATTCACTTTGCGATTGTAAAGTGCGGCAAAAGTATCAAGCAGTTCAATTAAATTCAACCCTTCAAAGAAAGATGAGGCTTGAAGTTGTACACCAATAATGCTTTTGACGGCAAAAGTTTCTTTCGATACGTCTTTGCCATCCAAAATCACCTGACCGGATGTGATGCTTTTTAGTCCTTCGATCATTTCCAAAGTCGTGGTCTTGCCAGCGCCATTGGGGCCCAAAATACCAAAAGTCTCACCGGTTTTTACTTCAAAGTTGATCTTATCAACTGCGGTGAAGCCATTGTATTTTTTCGTTAAATCCTTAACTTCTATAATGTTTTCCATAGTATATAATCGTACTAATTTTCAGTGTCTTTGTCAACGCTACCCTTAAAAAGAAAGGGCCCATCACGAGATGAGCTCTATTTAAGATGCACGTAAACCTGGATTTCTCGCTGTAGATAGTACCACTCCATTTCTACGAAGTCTATAGGTACCATCGCAATCACAACAGCGACGATGCACACCAGCGCTATGAATGCTAGAATCAGCCACCGCGCCTGGCGCTTTCTTAATACCTGCCATTCCCAAGCCATGAAAAACGTTATGAATAACGCGGCGGAAGCGGCCACAATACCAGCCGCAATCATCGCCCGGATCAGGCGGGGATCGGACATGCCTTCCTCCTTCTTGGAAGTACCGTAAGGAGGAGTTTAGCAATTTGCAGCTCTTAAGTCAACGAGCTAATACACGTCGCCTGCAGAAAAACCGTCCACATCGCCTTGAGGTAGTATAGCGGCTCTTGGATACCTGGCCTTTTTGTATGAAGCTGCAGTAAACATTCGCTTTAAACCTTTGTCAATTTTATAGATGGCGGAAGACTGGTCGCCCCTGATCACTGTGCCATCCCTGGGCGAAAATAAACCGCCGTCTGGGATGCCGGCAATTTCTTCAGAAGACAAAACTAATAATGGGAAGTGGCCCACACCTCGCTGTTTGAAAACGAAGGCTGTTAAACCGCGCTTCATATTATCCTTATACCACCAGATTGTCGGGTCGTCTGGTGTTTTAATCATTACCTGATCCGGCGGAGTCAGGTATGGACCAGAAGGGATACTCGTAATTTCCGTATCTGACAATTTCATAATTTTCCCAAACGAAAATTTGCGGGCTTTAAATACAGCTCCTGAAATCTGCCGCTTGAGTCCCCCGTCAATAGCATATACTGTGCCCGACAGTTCACCCATGATCAATGTCCCGTTGGTCGGCGTTTCATAACTTCCAGTGGCATAAGAATCAACTTCTGCCTGCGGCAAGGTGATAACTCGGGCAGCAGACAACTTGCGCTGAGCAAAAACCGGATCAGAGATCGGGTGCTTGACTGTATCGCCCACCAGATACATGACGGGGCTCACATCACCTTTGATCAAAGTCCCGTCTAGCGGCGGCATTTGCTTTTCGAGCGGGTAAGAATCCAATTCAGTTTGCGAGACCACTATGATGTTATCGATTTTAATCTTGCGCTGTTGCGCCACAAACGCTGAGAACGGCCGCTTTGTGCCGTTATCCACCACGTATTGTACAATCCCTCCAGGCAAAGCGATGACTGTGCCGTTCGGATACTTAAACCAGATAGAGTAAAATTTCCAAAAATTATAATTGCCGTTAAATATATGCGGGGTGTAGCGGTAAAGTGCTGCTGTGGCGAAATTACCTAAAGTCACTGTCTGCTGTTGGGAAATACCGGCGTAACCACCTATTGTATTATCGAAGGTGATGGTGTCGCCCACTCTGGCGGTACGAACCACTGGTCGGCCGAAAGTGCGCCCGGAAGCGTCTACCATTGGCCCGCGGCCCACGTGGACGCCGTCGATCTCCGCGCGGAAAGAGCGCATAAGAGAAGCCGATGCTCCCAACCATCGGTTGTTTTGTGAATCAAAGGCGCCAAAAATTTGCTTGTAGAATCCCAAAAAAATCTCGCCACAACCTTCATAATCCGGGCACCCAAATCCCATGGAGCGATCTAGGGCGCGCTGCAAATCAGAATCCGAATTAAATGTGCCGGCAATCAAACTTTGTTCTTTTTGAAGGGTGACTAAAATTACTTGCGGGTTGAGTCCCCACTTGGTGCCCGCGTCGTAAATAAGCTCTGCGGCGGAGCGTAATCTGGTTAAGCTGGACTGCGGATCTTCCAAACCGACCTTGGTCAATGTATCCGGTTCTTTTAATTTCAATAAAAATTCCGGCGAGGTATTGGCCAGCACCGATCCTTTTAACTCCAAAAACTTCTGAATACCCACGGCGGAGCCAAAAGTGCCCACGTCGGCAAATGCCTCATCCGGAATGATCATGTTCGGATTGAAGGCCGTGTCAGGCGTGCTTTGCGCATAAGAAACATGGGGAATTAAACTTACAGTGAACAGAACCAGACAAATTTGAGCCAGAATTTTTTTCATATGATCTCTTTTCCTTAAGGAGTTAATAACGGGAACCCAGGTGCGATAACATCCACTTCGGCCTGGGGCAGAGTTTTTGCTTGGGAAAATTTATAATTGCGGGCAACGAACACCTGGTACGAAAGCAGTCGCCTCGTCCCGTTTTCAATCACATAAATGCCGGAGTCCTGTGCCGACTTAATCAAAGTTCCGTCCACCGGGGAGAGCCAGTAAGCATCCGTGGGTTTGGGGATATGACTGAATTCGTCTGGAGTGACGCGGATGACTTTGGTAAATGAGAGGTTGCGTTGCTTAAATACATAAAATGTTACTGGCCGCACGACTCTTTTATCCATCACGTAAACTGTGGGGTCGCCGGTAAGCAGCACCATAGTACCGTCTAAAGGTTCGGCCCATTCGCCGGTAGGATAAGATTCAATTTCATTTCGGGGCAAAATTTTAATATTCGCAAAACTTAAGGCCCTAGAAATAAAGACGAGATAAGTCAGCGGCCGTTTCAATTCAGAATCAATCAAATAAACCTGCGCATCATCCGGACTTTTAATTAAAGTTCCATCCAAAGGCAACAAAGGCCTGTCGATAGGCAAATTGTTCAGCTGATTATTGACTTCATCCACAACCACCGTCGGATCAAAGCCGCGAAGCTTAAAAACCGTGTCAGATACCTGCCGTCTGGTGTTGTTAACAATAAAATAAATATTTCCGGTTTGGGACTGGCGAACCAGGCTACCGTTGGCCATCGGTTGTGGGGCTAAAGCGGTAAGTGCATTGATTCGCCCTTTACCCAAAAAACCGTTGCAGCTTCCGCCCAAACAACTGGTCTGATTGACAAAATCAATATTGTCCGCGGTTTTCATTATTAGGTTGCGGATTTCGACGTTGGACAAATTATTATTACTGGCTTTGATCAATGCCGCGATCCCGGAAACGATGGGAGTAGCCAGAGATGAACCTGATCCGTAAATCAAAATATTATTGGATGGATCGGATGGCAAATAAGCTGTAGTCACAATTCTTTTTCCGGGTGCAGCGATGTCGATGCACAAGGATCCGAAATTGGAAAAACTTGCCTTCTGGTCATTTATATCAGTGGCTGCGACTCCTAAAATCATGTTCTGTCCATTATCAGCGCAAACAGGATAAATAGGATTGGAATCCAAATTTAATCCATGATCAGCAAGATCATTGCCTGCGGCCGCAACCAATAAAACTCCTTTGTTGTATGCGTAAGTTATGGCATTACTCAAAGTCATGTCTGGTCCAAATCCTGGGCCGCCTAAACTCAAATTGATGATGTTAGCGCCATGATCCGCAGCCCAGACAATTCCCAAAGCCACGGCAGAGGTGTCTCCCGTCCCGTCCGCGGCGAGTGCTTTTATCGGCATTAACCTTACATACCAATTAATACCGGCAATGCCTTTTCCATTATTCTGAATGGCGCCCAGTACCCCGGCCACGGCCGTTCCATGACCGTTATCGTCAGAATTAAAATTGGGGGCGATAGCTTCTTTTTTAATGGCGTTATAACCTTCCCCAACTCGGCCGTCATTTAATTCAATATGTCCTGCGTGAATTCCGGTATCTATAACAGCGACCGCAACGGTGCTACTCCCTTTCGTGTATCCCCAGGCTTCCGGCACGTGAGTCTTGGGCAGATACCATTGCTTGTCTTCCGCCGTGGGATCAGTGGTGAAGAATGGATCTGACGGGGTGACTATGGCTGCCGCATGCATTGGCCGGTCTGGCTGCGCATAAACGATCAGTGGATCCGCTTGCAGCGATTGATAAGTATCAACAGAAACTTTGGCCTTGAAAATATTTTGAAATAATGGGGTGGAATTCAAACCATAGCGCGCGAAAACGGCTTGATTATCCTGGGCGTTTTTTATCTGAAAAGTAATGGCGATTTCCGGCACTGCTTCACCGCTGATTGCTTGCGGTTGGAACATAAATAAAAAAACTGGCACTAAAACGCTGCCAAAAATTCTTAAATAAATTTTTCCAAACCGAGGAATCATTTTGTAGAGTATTTGCCGGTTAATGCGTTCCATTTAATAATAAACAGATCTCGTAACGATTGGATGAATGCACTTGCCGGGACTGTGCTGCCTCCATGCTCTTCTCGAATAATAGCCACGGCTTTAATTCTATAACTTAATTTGAGCGCTATAGCAAGCAGTTCCATATCAAATGCCCAGCCGTAAATAGTTATATGTTTAAATATTTCTTTGGCTGCTGATGTTTTAAATGCCTTAAAGCCGGCTTGAGTGTCATTTATATGTGGGACCAAAACAAATTGAATCAGCAGATTGCTGCCCCTCGAAAGTATGGTGCGATACCAAGGCTGATGGGCTTGCCTTGCCTGGTCCATATATCGATCCCCAATTACCACTTCTATGCCTGATTCCAAAGTCGGCCAAAATTTTTCAATTTCTGAAATCGGGGTGGCATTATCCGCATCCATAAACATCACGTACTGGCCAACAGCCTGCTCTATTCCCAATTTCACGGCAGCTCCCTTCCCCCGGATCGTTTGTTTGATAACTTTTGCGTTCTGGACAGTGGTGGACTCAAGCTTTTTAACGACTTCGATGGTATGATCGTTACTATTATTATCGACGACAATAATCTCGTACTCGTAATTTTGCTTTTCCAAATAAGCATCCACATCAAGCAAAGTGCGTTCAATGCGTTTTTCTTCGTTATATGCGGGAATAATTACAGATAGCTTAATCATTTGGTTTGAGTTTCAAAATATAGTGGTTATCGTAAGGCAAATTATACCAGATTTAGTCAATTTTTACAAATTTAACGGCCTCAAAAAAATCGCCGGCTAGGCGATTTTTTTGAATTCTTCTTGCTTTTGGGTTAAAAGCTTTTGATGCCAGACCCACGCCGTTTTTATAATCGTTTCCAAATCTGAATATTTCGCCTCAAACCCAAGTTCAGTTATGATTTTAGTCGCATCGGCGACCAATACAGCCGGATCCCCAGGGCGTCTGGCCGCGTATTCAATCGGGATCATTCTTCTAGTGATCTCCACGCAGGAATTGACCACCTCCGCCACGGATCGGCCTTTGCCTGTGCCGACATTGTAATTAAATACTCCGGTTTCAGTTTCCAGTTTCTGCAACGCCAGATTATGCGCGACTGCCAGATCTTCCACATGAATGTAATCGCGCAAGCAGGTCCCATCCGGGGTCGGATAATCCTTGCCGAAAATTTTCAAAACCTCTTCCTGTTTGGCCGCCACACGCAGAACCCTGGAAATCAAATGCGTGACCACGGGCGCGTCTTCGCCCAAGCTCGCATCGAGACTCGCGCCCGAAGCGTTGAAATAACGCAAGGATACGGAAGAAATCCCAAACGCCTCTCCATACCATTTCAGAATTTTTTCAAAAACCCATTTAGTCTCGCCATAAGGATTGAGTGGCTTTTTTGGATGTTCTTCATCCACAGGCACATAATGCGGCTCGCCGTAAACTGCGGCAGACGAGGAGAAAATTATTTTGTGCACTCCCCGCTTAGCCATCATGTCTAGAAGATTTAAGCCGTTCGCCACATTGTTTTCAAAATATTTGTCAGGAAACAATACGGATTCTTCGACGATAATCGATCCGGCAAAATGAATAACAGCATCTATTTCGTATTCGTGAAAAATTTTATCCAGCAATCTTTTATCGTTCAGATCACCGATTATTAACGGACAACTGACCCGATTGGAATGACCGGTCGAAAGATTATCGAGCACGATCACATTCTTTCCCAGTGATTGCAGTAATTTCACGGTGTGCGAACCGATATAACCCGCACCGCCAGTGACTAAAATTTTTCCGTTTGTAGGCATTTGAAAATTTAATAACAAAAAAACCGCAAATTCGGTTTTTTGTTTTGGGGGTTTTTTCTTTGTCTTAATCATAAAAGACAAAAAAAACTTCGGCAAACAAAGCCGCCCACCAATGAACATTGGTGGGTGGCTAAAGTTATCCCCAATTTTAAATTTTTATAAACTTATATTTCTTTAGAACGACGAATCCGGCGGTGCTTAACAAAGCAAACAGAATTGGCACCCACTCAGATGGACCGCTCTTTGGAGCTTTGTATGGAACAGTTCTGCCTGGGGTGGTAATAGTGCTTGTTGCCGCCACTTGTGGCTGCGCAATTGAAACACTCAGTTCATTGTTGAATTTAATTTTCATCACCGAATTGGTACTGCCCGCAGGCAACGGATTTACTTTCACGGTAAATTTCTTGCTAATCGAACCGTGAGCGGGAATGTCCAGCGGAGTCCAAACCAAGGAATTAGTACCCGCGTTATAGGCGGCGCCGGAAGCATCCGTCAGCGAAGCTTTATCCGAGATTTCAGAAATATTTGCTTCTAAGATGTAACCTGAGATTACTTGATTATCCTGATTTTCAGCAGTCAGAGTATAGACAATTACATCCTGTGGATTAGCTGCTGTTTCGGTTGCTGATTTATTTTTGGTTTGATTCAACGCGGAAATCGACAATACAGGAGTTGGCGTGGCTTTATCTTTGCGATTGACCAGCCAAATTATACCTCCAGCCACCACTACCACAACCACCACGATCAATGCGATAAGGGTTCGTCTAGACATTTTTGTAGGTTAAGAATTTAATTAATGATTGGAATTTCTGTTTACGAATTCCCCAGTAACCCAGCACAGTGGCAAAAGCCAGGGCTACGCTGACCATGGATCCGGCTCCAGTATGAGGGGCGGTGAATGTTCCGGCAACTCTCGCTACCCGAACGTTGACTGTATTTCCGAAAACATTGGTCATAACATTATCGCTGCCTGCAGGTGATGTGGAATTTACCACTACTGAGAATGTCTTCTCCACGGTAGCACCGGCCGGGATGGAAACTGCGGGCCAGCTTAAGGACAATTTGCCCAGATCAAACGCGGCGCCTTCAAATGCATTCAGACGGGAGAGCTCTAATACATCAGCCAGATCGTCCTGAAACACGAAGTTCGTAGCTGTGGCATTGCCTCGGTTTTGCACCCTGAGTGTATAGAGAATTACATCTCCGGGTTGAGCAGTTACTGTTGTGGCATCCACATTGCGAGTCTGATTGTAAGCACTCTTGCTTAATACCAGATCGATGTTGCCTCCAGCAACAGTGGAAACGAAAACTGTAGCTTGCGCATTGGCAGAATTAGTGTTGTCAGAAGTGGCAGTAGCAGAATTGATGAGGGTCTGGCTGGTGGACGCATTCACTGATGCCTGGAATAGAATAGTGCGGGACTGATTGCCGGAGAGATTTCCGAGCCATTGATTGCTGCCGCCAAAAAGATTGCCGGAAGAAGTTCCTGAATCAATCTGGAAGGTACCTGGTACGTAAGTCAGTCCATTCGGCAAAGCATCAGACAACCGCACGTTATACGCTGTGGAGTTAAAATTGTTGTTTCGGACGGTGAGACGGAACTCTACACGTTCGCCAAAAGCGGCATTGGTAAAGTTACTAAAGCCCGTCGATGTGCTGGCATTTCTTACTTCCTTGGTCAGCGTCAAAAACGGATTTGAACCACCGCCGCCGCAATTATCATTTCTGGTCACAATAACGCTCGCTGTGTCTGACACTGAATTGGTGTTGCTGGCTGAAGCTGAAGCAGAATTGGTAAGCGTAGTCGAACCACAAGTGAAATTGTTATAACTGGCCACAGTAACTGTTAAGTTTACAGTTTGGGTGGTTCCTGAATTCATGGTTCCCAGATTGTTCGTGATTGATCCTGAAGTCAGGCTGACAGAAGCTGGGAGTGAATCTCTAACAACTACATTTTGAGCAGCTGTATTGCCAGAAACAGAAGTTTGAATCTGGAACTGTATAGTATCGCCCGGATTGGCTGCTGCTGATTTAACGAAGCCACTTTGATTCTGAGTGACATTTCTGACCAATTTTGTAATGTTCAAGTTAACAACTGGGGTAACGCTTCCAATATTTACCACAACATTCGCAGAAGCTGAAGCAGAATTGCTGTTGGATGTGACATTGGCAATATTAGTAAGTGTGGTGCTGCCTGTCGGGAATTCTGAAGTTCCGGCCACTGTGGCGCGAATTATTACTTTCTTAGTGAGTCCGCTGGTAAAGTTCCCGAGACTGACGACTCCGAGATTGTTGCCCGAAGCCACACCGTCGACAGTTAGTGAATTATTGACATAGATTAACCGGTTTGGCAGCTGATCCGAGAAGATCACGTTATCTACGTTACCGCCGGAAGCGCTGACCTGCATTTGGAATTCCACCTGATCGCCAGGATTGGCGGTTGAAGAGGAAGAAAAAACCGTCTGGCCCTGAGTGACATTCCGGACATTTTTGGTCAGGGAAATAGTGCCCACTTGTGGAGCAATTTTATCCACTACGACATTGGCAGTATCGCTCAGACTTCCGTCACGATGAGTAAGAGTAGCGGTGTTGGTCAAAGTAGTAGAGCCCACTGGAAAATGGGATTCACCTTTCACCACTGCTTTAAACGTAAGGATGCGCTCCATGTTTATAGACAACGTCGCTATTTGAATGCTGGATAAATTATTTTGAGGTGGAGTGAGAGTGGTAATTCTTCCTTCCACGTTTGAGATTATGACAAGTGAATTGTCGACATAAGTTAACTTTGATGGCAACTGGTCTTTAATAAACATGTCATATACATTTCCCTGTCTTACAAACAGATCGAGTTGGAATTCCACAGTATCACCCGGGTGGGCGGAAGTGGATTTCACAAAAACCGTCTGGCCTTGTGTGACATTTCTCACAGTTTTTTCGAACGTAACGACTCCCGGAACCTGTGGGGGCGGGGCTTGAAAGGTATTTGTAATGGTACAAACCTTATTGTCGCCGGATGCCAGATTGATCCGGCCATCAGCTCCGCACTCGCCCGTAAGCGCCGCGGTGTAGTTCGGTTTATTATTCTCCCGCACGATGTAGACTCCAGCGTCAAAGGTGTTGGCCTGACCGCTGGTCACTCTTAAGTCGCCAACAAACAGCTCGAAATCATTTACACCCAATGATCCACCCGCAACTTTCTTAACAACTGTTAAGGTTGCTTTCGCTGGCGGTGGTGGAGGCGGTTGAGGCGGGGCTTGAAAGGTATTTGTAATGGTACAAACCTTATTGTCGCCTGAAGCGAGATTGATCCGGCCGTTTGATTGACATTCACCTGTCAATTCTGCAGTATAGTTTGGTTTGTTGTTTTCTCGTACAAAGTAAACGCCCGGATCAAAGGTGTTGGCCTGACCGCTGGTCACTCTTAAGTCGCCAACAAACAGCTCGAAATCATTTACACCCAATGATCCACCCACAACTTTCTTAACAACTGTTAAGGTTGCTTTCGCTGGCGGTGGTGGAGGCGGTGTCACTGCAGGACCGTTTACCTTTAAGTCAAAAGTAACCAGGTGCAAAAAGTCGAAACAGCCTCTCATATTGGCCATGGAAGCGCCGGAAGTTACTACCGCATCAGAAAATGCTCTTGGATGAGCCATGTTTCGGTCATACAAAACAGCAGAACCCGCTACATATGACATAGTGGCATTACCCAAATTTACCGTAACATCGCCGCCTTTTTGGCCGCTGTTAATTCTGTCGGCATTATTAGCCCAGGCTTCAGCAGAAATTCTATTGCCGCTAAGGTTGGCTTTAACCATTGCATTTATAGCTTCATTTTCAGGATAATCAATAACACCGTTGTGAACATAAAGTTCGACACGGAGGGTATCGCCGGCATTGGCATTGATGGCCGTGCCATTTTTCCAGTTAGTACCCTGTGTTACATTTTTTACAGACAAAAGCGGATAGTCAGTACAGGCCGCACCGGAAGTGGAAATTGGCCAGATGTTCAGCATCGGGCGTCCTCTTGGAGGAGTTGGAGTACATTCACTACCCGGGGGTGGCGGAGTTGGGTCCGGTGGCGGTGTGGTGGACGCTTTAGGCACCATTGGGAAATCCACGGTTAGTTCGCCGATATCCATAAATACCGGGGCATCTAAAGTATAGAAATCCTGATGACTGGCGCTAACGACAAAATTGCCTTCATGAACATGGAAGGTCAGGATTCCTGAAGAATTGGCAACCCCGGTAAGCCCATCATCCGGCCCACCATTAATGCGAAATGCGACTCCGGGGATCCGATTATCACGAATAGGATTGCCGTTAAAAGCGCGCACGATTAAAACACGATCGCCATTGCCAATGTCCGCTGAAACCGATTTCTGAAAAGAAATGGCCGCGGCAAACATTAAAGCAATACCTAAAACTCGAAGGACCTTTGATCTAGAAAGATTTTTTATTAATTGCATATTACTCCTTTCTTAAAATAATCAACAAACAAACTTCTATTTTTTGTTTACTCATCATTTGAAAAAAGAGATGGACAGAAGATTCCCGAAGGAATCGTCTGTCCCATAGTTCGCTTAGCGGCTGCCGGGACTTCCGGCTTTGGGGGGTTGCGGTGTGGGTGTGGGCATTATCACACCACCAGGATAGGGGTAGAGCACTGCTGCGAGGATGCCTCCAGCAACACTACCACAGACCCACCTAGAAACTTTCCCAGTGCATGGCCACTTGTGTTTGTTCCCGACGCTTCCTACCGATACACGTTCGGTTTGTAACGTTGTCCCTTCCGGAGGTTTGGCATCCCGCAGCGACTTGGGCGCTTCCGGCTTGTTCTCCGGTGATGGCGCCGTGACGCCGGTGGTTTCGGTCACGCCATAACGTACACTCATGTTGCCACAGATTTCGGGCAGGATAATCTCTGCCTTCTCTCCGTGGTACATACCCGCTGCTGGCGTTTCGAATGGCGCCGACACCCACACGCGGATACCTGGTTTGCCATCAGGCGTGAACACACCTTTCTGCTTCCACCAGACGTACACCGGGGGTTTCAACTCCCCGAGCTCCAGCTTCTGCTCCGATTTGAGACGGTAAGTAAGTCCTCCCTGCAGCACGTAGCCACAAGGTAGAACTTCGGACCGAAGGGACGAAGGCTTGGTTGCTTCCTCGATCCGCGTCCAAAGCTCGTCACTTGGCTCCTGCGGTCCTTCCTGGCCGGGAGGGGTCATGAAGTGGTACGCCGCGGCTCTCCGCAGCGCCAGATGATCCTCCACCAGCGAATCGAATTGATCCTTGGTGAGGACATCGCTGCGATCGGGTCCGCGGAAGAGACTCGAAACCTCCACAGCATTCATGCCAGGGAGATCCCGAACCAGCCGAGCCACGCCGACATTCGGTAGCTGCCAGGGAGTGCCTTGGGGCCGATCCCCTTCGCACGCTTCCATCTGATCCGGGTCGAACGAAATCGTCTTCTGCCGCGCCGAAGCCATGGTGGGCATGCAGAATGCAAGTGCCACCAATGCTGCGATATTGCGAACTTGCATTGTCATGGGCCCTCCTCAGGGTTGGCTTTCAACTTCTTAGGTGTTAAGAAGTGACGTCAGAAACTTGAATGCTTTCAAATCTCAAACCTCGCTTTTTACACTGAACTTTAAACGCAATCTATTAAACGCTAACAAACAATCATACCGGAAAACAGGCCCTTTGTCAATAATAAAGTGTGCGACAATTAAAGTTAATTTCGTGCTTTTGCACAACGAAATGCGGATATGTTTTTGCTTCGAAAAGAAGAGAGAGTCACTGCTTGTTCGAACGAACAAGCAGTGACCTTTGAACGCTAACTGTTAGTAGGGCGACCCATCCATCACCAGATGTACGAGGCCTTTGCTGTCTGGGCCTGTCCACGTCACCTTGGCACTGGACATGATTTCAATCGTGACGTTTTCCGCATTCATCAAGATCGGGACCTTTCGCGCGCCCGGCTTGAGAATCAGCTGGCCCGGTCGATTGGGATCCGGTATCATCTGACCACCGGGAATCCATTCGAAAGTCCAGTCAGGACCCCGCATGCAGTCGAACGGCGCATCGTCCATCTGGAAGTGATTATACACCGGCGGCTCAAACGGAATCGCCGACTGGTTGCCCACGCCCAGGGGGTTGAGTCGCCAGTCCACGACGCGGATCCACGATCCTGACCAGCTTTCACCCGCAGCGATGTTGACGCCGCTCTGCACAGGCAGTCCCGTCATCAGATCATCGGGACCTGTAGTGCCCGAGATCGTGACTGACGCCAGGCATCTGCCGGGCGTTGAGGAAGCGTGGGGCGATCTGGCCACTGCAAGCTTGATCTTCGGCGACGCCTTGGTGATCGGCTTGTTAGTGGGACTCAAGGGTCCCGAATACGCGGTCGGGTCTTCCTTGTTGCATGAGACCACGAACGCCAATGCAACGACTGCCACTACTGTCAGTTTCATTTGCTTCACGATGACTCCTCCATAGAGTTCGAGTTGCTACAATCTTGTGGATTTTTGTCTGTGTCTGTCGAAACTGGAAATAATCAAATTAAATTATAGTCCTGTCGAAACAGCCGTTACTACTAATCTGTCTTTCGCGGTGCCGATCGGCCAGCAAGTGGAAAGATTTAACTTGCTGATGTTGGAATTATCAAAAAATTGCGCCTGGTCATCCGCCTTATAAACATTGCTGCCGGTTACCTGATATCGAAAATTGTAAACTTTGCCGTCTTTGCCGTAAACATCTATAAAAATATCATCGCCTGCGGCCAAGAAATTCAGCTTAGCGAAAATATTGCTCATGGGATTCTTTTTCCACAAATAATCCGAGGAGTGGCCGGAGACGTATACAATTCCAGACTGCCCTGGCAACGCCGTACCCGGGTAATGAATCACGCCTAAAGTCAGATCATTATCAAAATTGCTCGGGTCTTTAGACCAAATCAAAGGTACTTGTAATTTTAATTTAGGAATTGAAAGCCGGCCTGCGCGATCCAGATCATAATTGCTGGTCACATCACTAGCCACTTTCTGGGAATGATTCTGCGCCGCATAGCCGCTGATGCGATTACTGATCACAGTTAAATCTAATTTTGCGACTAAAGCTCGTTGAGCTGGGGTCATGGGGCCGTCTCCCCAAAGATTCATGCCATTTATGACTTTAACTCCGTCAGAAGTTCCGCTGTTACTTGAATCAGCCACAATCGGATTGGTCTTGAGTATAAATTCGTCATAATTTGTAAGACCATCCTTATCAATATCGGCTGTGGGCGCTAAAAGCGCCGGATCTTTGACTGCATAAAAATAATTACTGATCCATTTGTAATATTCCGCCGAATCGCTGCCCAGGATTTGCTGTGATTGCGGAGCTGCAAACATTCCTTCGACCTGCGCCCATATCGAAGGAAAATTTAATACTACAAAGAAAAACATAAAAGCCACCGCAAAAATTACCGGATAAATAAGCAAGCTTTTAAAATTGATCCTGGAGACATCAAAGTTGTTTATGCCGTTCATGGTGGCTGTCGCTGCAGTTGAATGCGAAATCATTTCTGAGGGCATACTTAGCTCTTCCTGATGAAGAATGGGCAAACCCTCCGGCGCAAGATGAACATGCGACTCATCAGAAGAGCCGTGAAGCTTTAGAAGCTTGTGAATTTCAGATTGATAGTCGGACATATGAAAATTTTAATAGAACCTACAATATTAGCATAAAACGGCAGCTTTGTCAACCTTGCCGTAATAGCCCAATAGCTTGGAAACACTTAAGCTTAAATAGCATTAAGAGTTTCAAGCATTTATGTACACAACTAATCCCAAGGTTCCAAGGCTCCGAGCACGAGCAGTTGAGATGGTTAGATCTGGTAAATCAGTGACTGAGGTGGCTAGATACTTTGGCTACACCAAAGGAGCTGTCAGCAAGTGGTGCAAGAAGATGCCGGTTGGCGGTGCTTACGTTATTCCAACTGAATCATCCAAACCAGATCATCATCCCAGGGAACTGTCAGAAGATTTGGTTAAAACAATCATTGCATACAAGTTAAAGTACAAACGCTGTTCTGATGTCATTTATCAGCATCTCCTCAAGGATGGAATTAAAGTCTCTTTAAATAGCGTTAAACGTAAATTGGACGATGCCGGACTGATTAACAAGCAAAGCCCTTGGAAGAGACTACATTTCTCCATAGAGCGTCCAAAGGTTGAAAAACCTGGGGATTTAGTGCAAGTCGATACTATTCACCTCATGGTTGATCAAACGAAAAGAATCTATGTTTACACCCTGATTGATGTATATTCCAGATGGGTCTATGCCTGGGCTACTGAAAGAATCAATGCCAGGAAAAGTATCAAATTTCTAATACAAGCCAAAGAATTAGCCCCGTTTAAATTCAACTGCATCCAGTCAGACCATGGTTCAGAGTTTTCTAAACACTTCACGGACAGGATTAAGATCCTCCACAGGCACTCTAGAGTTAGAAGACCCAATGACAATGCTCATCTTGAGAGATTCAACCGAACTCTTCAACAGGAATGTTTGCGAGCCTTACCAGTGAATGTTAAGATATTTAACAAAGAACTACCCCGGTATATTAATTATTACAACCAGGACAGATTACATATGGGATTAGCCTTCAAAACCCCGGCGGCGGTCCTAAAAGGTTTCCAAGCTATTGGTAGTTGAACG
>DASWFI010000047.1:0-6701 GCA_036394315.1 Patescibacteria group bacterium | reverse complement strand
ACTTGGGTGGCTACTGGGATGATAGGAAAATACCCTGATGGAAGATGTGAGAGTTGTACTGGGCTACTAGGGAACTCAACAAGTATGGCAGATGCATAAAACATCTTAGAGCCTGGGAATAGTGGCACAAGTGAGATCCCTGCACAACACCTTGAGCTCCATTGGTTATGCAAAGTTCCTGACTTAGATTATGGTTTCTCAGTATTACTGGTGCCCCAATGTAAATGTCAAGATATGCAGGACTACCATCATGATTTTGAGCATGCTGCAATTGTTTCTGTATTTCTAGAGGAATACCTTGCTTTCCAATGGTATGATGGGCATAGCATCATACCAAACTAGGCCCCCTAGGAGATTGTGTAATGGAAAGAACTTTGGCTTGATTGAGATGCTGCCTAGTGACATTACGATGGACAATAACAGTAGTAGTATCTTGATATGGAAGAAGGTTGGTGCCATTTGGATTTGAATGGGACTGGACAAGACAGGAATTGAACATCTTCATGTCACTCAGATCACACTTTCGTATTCGAAGGTGCTGACATGCAGTAGCATACTCTGGATCTTCTTGCATTCTTTTTTGCTCTGTTAGTTCAACAACAGTGTCTACAGTCTTCCAGACAAGCCTGCCATATCTAGCCATCTCTTCATGTGGAGTCCTTTTCTTTGAAGATCATGGTGGGATTGGGTAATAAAGTGGCTTTTGTTTCACTGGCTTGTGCTGATAGAAGTCACCTGAAAATATAACATTTACACCTCCAAACCACTCATCAGATCTGCTCTTCACATCTTGAAGCACAATATCAATATCACACAACAACTCTTCACTTACCATAGACACTTCATCAATCAGCACAAACTCAACATCTTTCCATTCTTGCTGGAGTTCCTCTCTATGTTTGATGGAAACTTGCATGGACAGATCAGCTCCTAATGTATTCTGAAGCTCTTGTTTCTCAGTGCTGGTCATGTGGATGGGAATGCCAAGAGCAGAATGAACAGTTTGACCATCAATAAGTGCAGCAGCTGTTCCTGTTGGTGCCAAAAAATGAATATGATGTGCAAATCCATATGAATTCATCAGCTCTTTAAGAGCTTTTACAACATGAGTTTTACCTGTTCCCCCAGGACCAGTCATGAACATGTGTAATGCATGGTTCTGATTAGCAACAGAAGAATTATCTGCCAATTTCCTTTTTAGAAATTCTTTAAAGCATTTTGCTGCAATGATAAATGCATAACATTGCTTTGTATTCAGTCCAAAGATAGATACAATCTGATCAACCTTCTCTTGAAATGACAAAGTCACTTTGTCATTCATATTAAAGGCAATGCTCTGAGGGACAACACTGTTGTCTGTTACAATACCCTCAACATGTGTGTATAAAGCTGAGTCCTTGCAAGGGTTGTGAACATGTACCTGATGTGAAGGATTTACTCTAGATCTTCGATGCTGTGCTAGCACTTGTTCTTGTGATTTGACTTCCTCTTTCCATAACTTCAAGCAGTGAAATGGGTACATTGTTTCATTGGGAGCACCATTCCCCAAAGACCTGTCTAGAGCATTGTGGCTCATCATTCTAGAATTTGTTGTAAACCAGTTTGCATCATGAAGTATTGTGTAAAGCCTCAGTGTTTGTGCATCCACATCTGTCAGAATGTCATTAATTTGAAATGAAGTTGGGTCATTTAAATACTCAGGTGGAATGGAATCTTCAACATTTTTAGCATGTGTTTTGGTCTTTTGGTGTGAAGAAGATTGCTTCCTCATTCTCTCTTTTTCTCTTTCATCCTCACACTCATGAATGGCATTCCAATTTTTCATGATCCTCTTGCTCTCAGAATCAAAAACAGTGTTGCTGAACACATCCTTGATACTTAAATCACTGAAGTTTATAGGGTTTGTTGCTGAAAATGGATGAAAATGGGCCAAGATGTACAAACAATATTTTTCCATATTTAATTCTGGCCTAGGAACTGAAGTGCCTATGGTCTTTGGCACAACTTCATAATGAGATCGTAAAGCATATTTTCCAATGACCTCTACAAGCATGTGTGTCCTATACTCTGGGTGTTTATTTGTGAAGAAGAATCTCTGGTACCGACCCACTTCCTCTTTGAATTTACCAAATTTTTTTTCCTTGCGAAATCTTCTAATAAACTCATAGAAAGATAAGTCACTCAAAGAATCATCTCGATGAATGTAATCATCAACTTGTGAACATTGATAAAATGACCCATCTTGGGAACACAACAAGCCTATATATTCACTTTCTTCATCACTTTCCCCATCAACATCACTCTTGCCATCATCTTCATCATTACAAGGATTTGTCTCATCCATGCATGCATTATCTACATGGGAAATAGTTGATTTCTTCTCATTCAATCTACATTGGGGCAACAAATTAGGCAATATCCCCCTTTCATGTGATTGATTATGGACTGTAACAGACAAAGTAGTAGAGTGAGGAGGCACTCTTGAATCATGGTATAGTTTGGTCAGATACCCAACAATACTCCTAGACATCATGGGCTTTGTTTCATGTGATTTAATACCATCCTGTATGTTCCTAAGATACCTGGCAGCTTGCTGTCCATGAATCTTCTGATTCCTAATCATTGCAGTTAAACATCTTAGTAGGAGAGTGCGTGCATGTTGTTTGGGTGAAATATCATCTGTCAATGGGGGTGCAACAGCAACAGCTTGTGACAGAAGAGCCAGGACTTGGTGAGTTTTTTCATCACTTTTAGTGATGTAGTCAGTAATGTAAAACATAGCTGCTTTAGCACTCTTCCCTGAAAGTATGTTTTTGATATCATGATTATGTCTGGTGGAGGTTAGTAGATGGCGGTTGTAATAGTTAACATTTCCATCTAGGCACTTCATTACAACACTATTTGTCTTTTCATCAAAGAAGGAGTTCTCCACATAATCATGTGGGAATTGAAAGTGACAATCATTAACATGTCCATATTTATGGCACACATTCTGACAACCATGATGTTGGAGCACCTCTGCACAATTCCTAACATCCACTTGGAATTTTAGTTCAAATTCTGGATCATTGGGATTTATGGGTCATTGAGTTCTAGGCTCAAAATTTTCAGGGATATTGCCAGGAGCAAAAGGTACATGGTGATAAATGATATCTTCCCAAAATTCAAAGTATTGCTCTTTCCATTTAGGTGAAAGCTTCATCTTATCATGAACTTCAGATGGATTCAAACCACCATCTAACCATATCAAGAAATGTGCATGGAGTTGTGCATGTTCTGTAAGTTCAGCAGTTCCATAATATGCACAAATGTGTCCAAGAATACCACCATCCTTTGTACTCATATTTGTTTTATGATCCCATCCAAGCAGGTCTTGAAAAATACATTCCAAGGACAGTTCAAAGAAGTCAGCACCAGCAATTGGGTCAGAGGCTAGATGGATTGCACACTCTCTTGGTGAAACTAGTTCTGGAAATTGATCAAGTAGGTTTACAGAATCATCACCATATATTACTTGGAAAAGGGGGCTATGGTTTGCATTTGGATTGATAGTCATATATATGTGAGGCAACCCAAAATATCCCATGTAAGCTTGGATATCATTATGCACATCAATTTTTGAGGCAGATGACCCTGGAATCTTTGCTGACACAGTATTCACCTCCTTGAGTAGTGTGAGCACTTTCCTTTGTGAATCTGACAGATCAGTAATTTTCCCTTCACTTTCCAAGTGCTTTGCAACAGAATTGATGATATCAGGGGACAGATGAGATAGTTCCTGAGCTACATATTCAAATCAATCCTTTCTAACAGAGAATGCAGTATGAAGATGAGATTGATGATGCTGATGAATATTTAAGGCAACAAACATAAATGAGCAATGATATCTGAAATTAGGTAAATCCAAGTCTAGTAGATACTCAACAAATTTCTGAAACTTGATGGTAGGGGACCTTCTAGGGTCATCAGCACTTCCAATTCCAAATGGAAATAATGTTGGAAACATCCCAGGGAACAGAGAAGGGTTGTTATACTCATTTATTGCACTTGAGCCACAATAAATAAGAATATCTGGGGTCAAGTTTCCATGAGAATTAGAAACAAGATTGCAAAGAGCTGAGCCAATGAGGGAATTAGCAGGAATAGAAGCACCATCAGGGTCAACAATGCCAGTATGCTCAAGCATTACATGAGTAGTGGGATCTTCTCTGCTATCCTGCTCAACAAGAACATCAGAGTCTGTATACAGTTGAGAGGCTATTGGCTCATCTATAGCAGCACATTCTTCATTGATACATTCTTTGACATTTGGAGTTTGGTCAAAAATTATGCGATCTTCAATACCAGGAAGGGGATCATCATCCTTGTATGTTTCAACAGCTGAAAAATCAATCTGAATATCATGGTACATCCTATGATTAGCACAGAGCCATTGCAAGAACTGCAAAACCTTTATTTTTCTAATTCGAAACACATTTCTAAGTATGGATTTGGGGATTTTCTTAGTAGGGCCAACAAAAAGGACACTGATTGTGCCACTGAGGTCATTGGCAGTCCAAGGCAAGACTTTTGCAGTTGACAGAACATTTTGCTCATGGGCACAGGTGTTACCATGAAAAACATGAGGATTCTTGGGGTCATCAGAAAAGTACAACCGAGTAATGAAGGCTGTTGAACGATAGATTGCAACAGCCATCTCTTCCACCCAGGTAATATCACTGAACTCTGATGGCAGGTATCCATGATAAAGATGATTTTTAAGAGCAAATTTAGGGACAGTTGCAACTTTCAGAAATACCATACACTGATCACAGACACAAACAGTTGCAGTATGTGTGAGATAATCTACACCAACACCTTCTTTATAAAGCATCAATGAATGTGAATCAAGAGCAGCATTTCCAAAAATGAACTGACATCCTACTGTTCTCCTTTAACTGCTGCAAAATGTAATTGTCAGTGAGCTCTAGGACAATTAAACCACCTATATCTGCAGATACATTGTTTTCAATTATGATATCATGCATAACTGCCTTCCTGCATCTGTGAGTGCATACAGCACAGCACTTTGGTTGAGTAATTGCAGTGTGTTGAAAATATAATGATCTACATTTCTGGATGACTGAGTCTTTCACAAGGGATGGCCAATTCCTTGCTCATTCTTGAATCATGATTTCAATATTAATCTCATCCTGAGACTTAACTAACCCACTAGTGTCTGCACAAAGAACTGTCCATGTACATCCAAAAACCCTATGACAATGTTTACAGAACTCATCAAGGGTTTGCATTGCATTAAGACTGGGCAGGAAGGACACCAGAGGGTGTTGTGTTGTGAAGGGAACAGAGGAAGCATAAAGGGAACATATATGGAAAAATATGAGAACCAATTTTTGTGAAAGACTGTCCTTGCTCAGTTCATATGGAGAGTTTCCATTATTGATGAACCTCCGGAGACGGACTGGAAACCTGTGATATATCTGCCTAAGGTCTCTCATGTTAACACCAGATAGGGAATAGGTCAGTATGGATGGGGAATTGGATACCCACTGACATGCCTTTTGGTGCACTACATTGATCAAAATGGAATATTGGTAACACAATTTGCATCATTAAAATTTTAGTATGGTATAGTAGATTTGGTATTAGGTTATTAGGAGATTAACATTTGGTAAGTTTAGTAGGTTTGATAGGTTCATGAAGGATGCTATCAGTATGGAGGTGTGTGGAAATAATGCTGGAACACACATACAGTCAGGGGATGGAATGACCATGGCCAAGGCTAGAGCAAGCACAATACTATTAGTTTACAAACACTAAAGTCACAGTTCAAGTGAGTAGGAGAAGGTCTTAGGATAAGAAAGCTCTCACATGTTGCAATATGCAAGGACGAACGCAAGGCACATGATGAGTCTACACAAATTGTGCAAACATTATTGCATGGAATAATAAAACTGGCACATGAAGAAATGGCTGACTTGTATGTCTTGGAGGTATAATGAGATGAACACGATGTTTCTGCATGCTCAAACAGATGATAATTCTGAAGGTGTGACTAATCAAGCGGACAGCCTAAAAAAAATGGCAAGCTCCTTGTGTCACATGATATAAGGAGTAATACTACAATACTACAATGACTCTCATTTATTGTGGCAAGCTCCAAGAGTCACATGATTTAAAGGGGCTGCATGGCTGCAAGCGCCTCTTCTAAGTGGAAATACTCCAGCATCAGAGCCTTTCAGATATGATAATGCAGAAAAAAGTCTGCAACACAACTGGAAGAATGAAAGCTGAAAATTTCTAGACAAAGAAGTATAATGAAATGAAGAGAAATGGATAAAAACTTGAGCTTTTGACCGTGAGAATGTGGAGGTTTTTGGCACGACATCCCCCATAACATCCTTTCATTCATTCATGGGGACACTCGGCAAACACCGTGAGTCACATGATTTAAAGGGGCTGGATGGCTGCAAGCGCCACTTCTAAGTGGAAATACTCCAGCATCAGAGCCTTTCAGATATAATAATGCAGAAAAAAGTGTGCAACACAACTGGAAGAATGAAAGCTGAAGTTTTCTAGTCAAAGAAGTATAAAGAAATGAAGAGAAATGGATGAAAAACTTGAGCTTTTGACCGTGGGAATGTGGAGGTTTTTGGCACGACATCCCCCATAACACCCTTTCACTCACGTGATTCGGGGAT
>DASWFI010000046.1:0-3914 GCA_036394315.1 Patescibacteria group bacterium | reverse complement strand
AAAAAATAAGGGACAAGCTCAGGAAATACTTCTGACTTGCCCCTATTGTTGGATAGCCTTGACACAAGGCTCTTGCTATTGAAATGGTGATTAATCAAACCCTTCACTAAAAAACTCTTCCAGTGTCATATCAAATGCCTTTACTATTTTAACAAGGCTGGTAAATGTCAGATTTTGCCCATTCTCATAGCGCCCATATTGCGTCCTTGAAATTTCATGATCTTAGGCGAAATATTCATAACTAGAATAACCTTTGGCAACCCGTAATGATTGTATACGCATAGCCAATTTCAACAAATCTTCTGGGAGTTCAATCTGATCTGGGACAGACTTTTTCTTAGCCTTGCCTTTCATATGGCAAAATAAAGCAATAGGCCACACTTTAGTTACCACCAATAAGAAACCACTAATAAGTAGCTTTTCATTGAAATTTTTTATATTTGAGTGGCACCCCTGCATGCTTTGCCTGTCTTTAGTCGTTCAGCAAGCAAAAAGGTAGCAGCAAGCTACAAGAAATAAGAACGTAAGCACAGCCTACTTCAGTGAGGGAGATGGAGTGGCGGAAGGTGCTGGTACAGTAAATATAGGAGCCACGGCGAAAAGCGGACATGGGGCGAATTCTGACAAAATATATAATAACGGCCGGTGAGCCGAATAGGCACTCTATCCGACTCATATCTTTAATATATTTGAGCTGCTATGGCCGGCTAATAGCACGTTTAAAGATCAACGGGACTGTTTTATTTCTTTTACCTGGTTAAACCCAATAAGATTAAGGATGCTATTTAATTCGACAGAATTTCTCCTGTTCCTACCTGTTGTTTTCCTGTTATATTGGTTTGTTTTTAATAAAAATCTTATTCGGCAGAATCTGTTGATACTGACAGCCAGTTATTTTTTTTATGGCTGGTGGAGCTGGAAGTTTCTTCTATTATTAATCCTGTCAACCTTACTGGATTATTTGTACGGTTTCGGGGTAGCTACAGCCAACAGGAGAAAATCAAAGTTGTTTCTTTGGCTAAGTATCATCAACAATTTTGGTATCCTGGCCATATTCAAGTACTATAATTTTTTCGCAATTGAATTTCAGCAGGTATTTGATATAGTGGGCGTACACTTTAACCCGGTTTTGATACAGGTAGTGCTTCCGCTTGGCATATCCTTTTATACTTTTCACGGCATGTCGTATGTATTCGACATTTACAGGGGGATAAGAGAACCGGTTACCGGTTTCATCGATTATGCAGTGTTCGTTTGTTTCTTCCCATTACTGGTGGCCGGCCCGATTGAAAGGGCGAACCATCTATTGCCACAGGTTCAGAAAAAGAGGGTCTTTAATTATATCCAGGCAGTAGAAGGATGCAGGTTAATACTGTGGGGGATGTTTAAAAAGATTGTAATAGCCGATAGTTTAGCTGTTGTTGTAAATGATATCTTTAACAGGCCGCATTCGCAAAATGCGTTTGCTTTAATTACAGGAGCTGTTGGGTTTAGTTTCCAGATTTATGCAGATTTCAGCGGCTACTCAGACATAGCAATAGGAACAGCGAAACTATTGGGGTTTGAACTATTCAGCAATTTCAGGTTTCCCTATTTCTCCCGCGATGTTGCAGAGTTCTGGAGAAGATGGCATATTTCGTTGTCTTCCTGGTTCAGGGACTATTTATATATTCCATTAGGCGGTTCAAAAAAGGGTAAGCCGGCAGCCGTAAGAAATATATTTATCGTGTTTCTTGTTAGTGGTCTTTGGCATGGTGCCGGCTGGAATTTTTTAGTTTGGGGAGGAATACATGCCTGTGGGTTTTTACCCTTGTTGTTGTTGAACAAAAACCGCCGGCATGCCGCAGCAATAGTTGCGGCTGACAGTAAACTGCCAACTTTAAAGGAATTGTTTCAAATAATTGGCACGTTTGTTTTTGTAACTTTTGCATGGATATTTTTCAGGATACACAGCGTACAAAAAGGAATTGATTACATAAAAAAGATTGTTATAGACAGCATGCTTCATCCGGGTCAATATTTGCACAGGCCCAAAGGCGCTTCCGTGGTTTTATATATAATGCCGTTTATTTTAATTGATTGGTATATCAGGAGAAATGAAAGATGCATAAGGATGCCGAAAGTGCACAAAGCGGTAAGATTTATTATTTACCTGGTGATGTTTAAATGCTGTATTGATAAATTTATGATCAGGGAAAGCGAGACCCTAACACAAAATTTTATATACTTTAAATTCTGATGAATAAGTTTATAGTCAATATAGTAGTCTTTTTTTCCCTTATTCTTACGATTAGTCTTATCAGGCCGCTATGGGGCTTATACAGGCTACACAACAGCTATTATTACCCGCACAATATGGCGATAAAACTAATTTCCGGCCGAACTGATTTTAATAGAAAAATATTGGTCATCGGGTGTTCGAATCTCCGGCACAATATAGATTTTGATAAGGTAAGAGATTCAATAAAAGCTGGTATTGATTTTCTGATATTTTCCGGTTCTGAAAATTCAACGTACTTAAAATTTTTAGTTGATGAAAATGAAACAAGCGCGTATACGGATATTGTTTTGTATGTTCCTTACCATATTTTACAGGAAAACAGCTTTTTGGTCAAAAACGACTATAATTACCGGGAACTCGGGTGCTTTAAATATTCAATTGATATAATTAAAAGAAGCCCGGAATTTTTTTTTTATGACTGGAGTGATTACTATAATTTAATAAGCCTGCATAGAGCACCGGAACCACCCGAAAAACGCATACTGCATACTGATAAATACATGGACTCCCTGGAGGTTAATGAAACCACGTACCGTTATTGCACAGAAAAATTTGTATATAATAAGCATATTATCGTTGTCCCGGATTATTTGCCAAAGGATACAAAGTATATCAGATCCCTATGTGGGGAAAATCAACATTTATTTATACTATTCACGCCGCTTCCCGATATAAAGGAAAACAGGGCTCTAACCGATAAAATATCCGGGATGAAAAAAAACTTCCGGCCGGTTAATATGCTGAACGAGCCATTTTTAATGGATAGTATATTTTTTTATGACCAATGGTACCATTTGAATCATTGCGGAAAAGAAATTGAATCAAATAATATGATTAAATCCCTCAAAAAGGTGTTTAATTGATTGACCTGACCCCAATAAAAAAGCGACTACAACATCCGTCGTAATCGCTTGATCTTCTTCGTGGTGTGAGCCGGGGTTGAACCGGCGACACATGGATTTTCAGTCCTTTGCTCTACCGACTGTTTATGCGGGTTGTAGCCGATTTTGGTCTATTTGCGCCAACAGGTGAGCCAAAACTCGCCTATAATGCACTCAGAACCGAGCATTTATACCCCCTGAGGGATGGGGTCGGTCTTATTTAGAAGTCTACATTGACGGAGAGCGACACCGGCTTTATAATGGCAAATCTTTGGGAATCAAATGCAACCCCAACCGGGCAAAAACAATAACTCAACGCGATAAAGCTCTATCCTTCCTTTATTCTATCTTCATAAGAAACTAGAACAAGGATGGAAACTTCAGAAGGAGAATGCGATTAACCTCAAACAAATAATCATTGTTCCTGCAAGCAAAGCCTTCACAGACCTAAACGCAACAATTGAAGCAGAGCGCCTAAGTGATGTATATGAGCGTGATCTACTTGCATTAAACGAGCACTTCCTTACGTATTTGAAAGTCAATAAGTTGGAAAACACACCTGTTACGGACATAGATTCCGACCATGTTGAACACTTTCCAGCAGCCTCACAGGGTCTGTAAAATGAACTGTGTCAGATAATTGTTTTGATCTAGTTTAAAAGAGGCGGCGACGGCTCCATTCACAGAGCAAGGCGACGCCTCTTTTTTACGGCGGAATATCATAGATCCGTTTTCATTCTGTCCCCAAAGAT
>DASWFI010000045.1:0-2062 GCA_036394315.1 Patescibacteria group bacterium | reverse complement strand
TGAATTGAGCAATCCAAGGCTGGATTGATCACATGGTCTAGTCCGCAATTTTCCATTGAACAACCCAACCCAATGGTCCGGAATTTTCTATTCAATCAACCTTTGACTTTGCCCATGGCACCTTGTACAATGTCAATCAACCTGGCTGGAGTGGGACACATGGTGCAGGGTTATGGGGGCCCCCAACCCATGCTCAATAATGTTGTCTGTGCTCAGGGTTCAATAATAAAATTTTGAGAAAAACACAAAAAACTGGAAAAAATGCTTCAAAAATGAAAATTTTAGGGTCTTCAAATTACACAAAATGGCACTCTCCTGAACCAAAATTTCAAGCCGAGTTCAGTGGTGATATTATTTTTTTGATCAGGTGACTCCCTGTCCACCTAGAATCACATTTCAAGTATGACATGGTATAGGCAGATCTCTTGATTCATTACACTAAACCCCTGACATATGGGTGTCACCACAAACCTGGGATCAAGGTGATTCCAATGGTTAACATGGCTTCAACATATTTTCCCATTCTCATCTGTATCAAGTGAAATGAGTCAGATTTATTGGATCCTGCCAATTATTGTCCAAAAAAAATTTGAATAATTATGAAATCCATCCTCCATGAGTGCTCCATGTAGTTCTACATATCCTTCACACTATGTATTAAACATGAATTTTATATGATACATCCTATCCAATATACTTATACAGGATGTTCAGGGGACTTGAATGTGTTGTAGAACCATACTACCAACAGGGTCCCACAATTTCTCCACTTCCTGTCATCATGAAACTTGCCCTTCAGCCACTCCATGTACTCTGATTGGGATACAAGTCCTGGCTCATCCACATAGCTTGCCAGACTCTTCAATAATCCCTCATTTCCCAGCACAATCCAGCACAGCTCAAACACAATCCCATCAAAGAAACACTCCCCATATCCTGGCCCTTCTGGATGCAATGCATACCCACATGATCATGATCTGGGTTTAAAAGGCACCTATAACAGTACCCCTTTTCCTTTTCTGCCCCTGAGCAGAAGTATTCCTTCTTCCACTCAAATGCTTGTCTACCCATCTTCCTTCTTTGCCACCCAAGGCAATTGTCATGCTCCATCACAGCTTGACCTGGGGGAACTGAGTCATACACTGTAAATGGGATAAAGTGTGACTGCACCTGGATGCAATATGTAATGAGGCCTGGCCTGGATGGCACTAGCAGCCTATATCCTCTGAGTAGTATGTGGTGTGAATGTAGTGGTCCAGCCCAAAGGTGCTGGCAACCCCTAAAGTAATAAACACAGACCTGGCCCAAAGGCTCTGGCAGTCTGGAAATGAAAAGAACTTCTTGTTCTAATTCTGAGGAGTGCTCTTGTGGCTAGACTCCACCCTTGTATTGGTTCTAGTGAAGATCACCTCTAGAAGAAAATATCTGATACCTAAAATCTCAGTTGGAGCCCTCATGGGAGCTCAATGCCAACTGGCAGGTACAGATAACAAATTTCTTAACCAAAGGACTTTACCTCACTCTAGGATTGCACAGGATGCTCTCTCTGGAGACGTCTGAGACCACTGGCACACAGCAGCAAAAGAAGGGGGAGTTTTTGATAGATAGTAACTTAGATAATGTACATACAAACTCTCCAGCCAGAATATAAGGAAATGACCCATCAAAGCCGCTAACATACAAAGCCCCTGACCCTTTACTCCCATCTCCAGTCTCTGTCTCGCAAGATACAACCATAGAAACTTGTTCCAAAGGGAAACAGACCTTCCCCTTGAAAGTACACTACCCAAACCCGGTTTTCCACTCCAAAATCATCCTAAACACCATTGGAAACGTCCTAGAACTGAGGGAGGAGTGACTGCGAAGGAGGACGAGCTACTAGAAAGGAGCTTCCAGGAAAGGAAAGCGCCAATATTCCTTATCTAGGCCCCCTTGGTTGTTTCCCGGTAAATCCCGACGTCCTCTGCGAGTTCTGATCCAAAATCCTTGCAACCGACGGCGTTGGATTCTCCATGATCGTAGCTTTCCAACGATACCAATTTTGGCCGGTTTCCATAATGTG
>DASWFI010000044.1:0-34327 GCA_036394315.1 Patescibacteria group bacterium | reverse complement strand
TGACTTTGCTACAGTTACGGAAGAAGAAATTACACGAGTTGAAAAATTGCTTAACAACCGGCCAAGAAAATCCTTGAAATACCAAACTCCGTTAGAAGTCTTTAAGAAGGGCTGTTGCACTTAGTTGTTGAATTCGCGTATTTGAAATTAATGTAACTTTCTTGATTTCAAATAATTCGCCAAAATCATAAACAAGGAAATATAGAGGACTGTATAATCCACACTTAATCCAGCAGCAAAAGCATTGGCGGTTTTTATAAATTCAAGCGGCATGCTCAATGACAAAATAAAATTTAAAATCAGAAAAAAACTGGCGACATAGGCCCAAACGAATGCGATGTGGACATAGCGAGAGCGCGCTATAAGATTCCATATAGCGGCTCCGATCAATACCAAACCAAGTAGAGCTTCACTATACTGAATCAAATTCGCGAAAAAAATAGAGTGGGTTAAAACAAGGTCTAACAAAATATCTTTATAAAAACCTGCAGGACCGCCCGAAGTCTGGTTGCGCAAGTACTCGCCGAAGTTTGATACGAACTGATCGTTAAATATTTTATTTAATCCAGAAATCAACCACAGATATCCAAGAACGAATGAAGGGCCGCTGAATGAAATCTTTTCCGCCCAGTCCGAAGGACTGACGTAATTCTTAAGTTCGTTTCTGCGATTTGAATCCAAGTAGATAATTACTTCGTTCAAAACCGCATCGTCCCATCCTGCAAGTTTTAGATTCTGAATAATTTCATTATCAAGAAGTCCAATTTTTTTGGCTTCTTTAATGTATGAAATTATTGATTTGTCTAATATCGTATTTTTCTATTCCCCGGCCGCGCCTGTAAGTTTGTTTCAAAAGCTTCTCTTATGATCTGAATTATATCAGAAATGAACGAAAAAACAATTTTTATGCGACCCGCCCCTACCTAAAGCTACCGTTAGCTATATGAAGACCGACAGCACTTTAAGCAACAGAATTATCAGAACTAACGGAAGATATTAAATCAACCAAGTGTTCGTTTTGATATTTTTGGAATAACGAATACATAGAGCAGGACCAAAGCAGTGTAATTGACAATCATGAAAATCGGATGACTCCACGGATAGCCGTCGATGTGAAAGGATGAGACTGGAAATAAAAATGGCGTGGGATAAAACTTACTCGAGTGGCTAAAAATATCTATGCAAATATGCAGAGCCCAGCCCAACAAAACCCAGGGCACGTTTTTTATGATCAGCCAGACAATAATAAAGACCACCGCCCAAATTACCAGGCTGTGTGAAAGGCTATATAAATGATGCGTGAGACTGCTGAGCGGAATAATACCGCCATCTTCAGGCCTAGCAAAATGAAACTTTTGGCCGTGAAAAATCCAATTGTAAAAAATATAGACGAAAACTGGAGTAAACGCCCATAGGTCAGGAAAAATTCCAAAAAAAATTCCCCAATAAGTCGTTTTCTTATTGGCTTTAGTCGCCGGAATCACTTTATACATGATGTTAGTCCAAAGACCGTGCGCTAAAATATCCATATGCGTATTCTAACATATAGGATTTGCTTGGCACCAATCCACAATTATAAGTTAATCAAACAAACTTCCCTCTCTTGAGTGTGAAAAATTTAGAAAAAGAGTTGATAGATTTTTGCGTCCTGGAAGCTTAAGCTACATGTACCAGATTTTTAACCTTAGAAAGGAGTAAATATGGCTTGGTATGGTGATTCCAAGGGACACGCCGAAGCAGGACGCAAAGGTGGTAAATCTCAGGGTAAAAAAAACAATCCAGGAAATTTCGCAAATGATCGAGAAAAAGCTAAACGCGCCGGCCGCAAAGGCGGATCAAGCAGTAACTCCAGAGAGTAAAAATCCCCCGCTGAATAAGCGGGGAATTTTTTGCAAATTAATTAACTGGTCGCCTGAGCTAAAAATAAATCCAGATCAAGTTTTTGATTGGTATCAGAACTTTTTATCCGGTAATCAATAGCTTGTAAGTTAGACAGTAGCAGCTGGAGTTTAGGTAAGGTGATATTTCGTACATTCCTGGCTGTAATAAAAACCCTGCCAGAAGTCCATCCCAACTTTTCCGCGATCTGCTCATTGTCCATTCCTTCTTTCGAAAGAAGGGAGACAACCAACAGGCTGCGCAACTGCTCCGAAAGCAGAGCCACGATTTTGATCATGGAAATTTTTTCCTCTACAGTCTGGTTGGCCAGAAAATTTTCCAAAGCCTGAAAAGCACCTTTCTGATTTTTCGCTACCACCTGTTCTGTTAAGGCAAAAACTGAATCCGGAAGTTTAGGCTTTACTAATTGGTTCACTTCCCTGACATCGATATTACTGGTGATGGTAGACAATTTCAGCAACTCGGAATAAACCTGCCACAAATCAAATGCTTCCTTGCGCTCAATCACCCGCCCCCCGGCTTTTTTTTCCTCAAATAAATCCCGTCCCAAAAATAAAGCTAATTTGTCTGCCGCAGCGGCAGTTATCGTAACTCCCAAGGTTTTAGCCATGGCTGTGATCCAGGCGTTTAACATCGCTCCGTGAGGCAATTCGAATTCCTCGACTTTGACCTTGGCTGTAAATTTTTTGGTAAATCCCAGCCGACCATCCGGCTTCTGACTTTGCCAAAAAATCACAAAAAAATCCTTGGGAATCATATCTAGATTATTCAGCAAATAATCCGCCAACTGTGTGTGCGCAGCTTTAGTGGGCAAACCGTCCCGGATAATAATCAGCTTTTTAGTGGTGAACAGAGAAGGAGTAAGATGGGTCTGCAAGCTTTTAACAATATCTAACTCGGATAGCTCCCCAGCCTGAATAACGGTAACCGCTTCAGCTGAATATTTTTTGGCAAATTCGGCTTTCCAATGATCGATCTTTCGCTTGCACGAAAAATCGTCTTCCCCGAAAAATAGAAATAGGTTAGAAGAGAGGGAGGTTTTTTGCGTCATTTTTTTTAGTCAATTTTTGATTGATAATCTTATTGATGTCCGATTGGCGGATTTTCCACTGACTGCCGATCTTGAATGCCGGTAATTTCCCCGATTTGCACCAGCGCCAGATAGTCTGGTTCGACACGCCGAAAAACTTGGATAATTCCTCAACATTTAATATCTTGTCTTCCTTGCCGTTCATGCCACAAGCTTAGCATTGAAAAGTATCCTTTTCAAGGCTATAATACCCTGAGATATAAGCGTCCGTGGTGAAACGGATATCACAACGGTCTTCGGAACCGTTATTGGGGGTTCGATTCCCTCCGGACGCACCATAAAACTTATGCAATTGATTAAAGATAAATATAGAAGAAAGCGAGGCGGGTATTCCCGTCTTTTTAAAATCTATTGCGCCAAATGCAATCATTATCTTTTTAATTATCAAAAAGATGGTCCCGGAATATTCAAAAGATTATATTTTGATCGAATCGATTTAAACATTTCTAATAGAAAACCTCTGGTTTGTACTAAATGCAAAGCACTTATTGGTGTTCCCTTTAATTACGAAAAAGAAAATCGCCCTGCGATAAGATTATTTGTGGGATCAATTTCCAAAAAACTGACGAAAGTATGAAACTATTCCAGAGGCGTAAAGAAAATTTTACTTGCGGACATTGCGGATTTAAAGTTATGGGTACTGGTTACACCAATCATTGTCCGAAGTGTTTGTATAGCAAGCACGTGGATATAAATCCGGGTGATCGGAAAGAAATATGCCAAGGACTTATGGAACCCATTGGGTTTGAACAAAATCACGGCGAGTACACAATTTTACATAAATGCCTTAACTGCGGATTTCTTCGAAAAAATAAGGCTGATCCGGGGGACGATTTCAATCAAATCATAGCCCTAACCAAATGACCCGAAAGGGTCTTTGTTTTTTTATCCAAATTGGAATATACTTTATTTATTAGGAGGTTCTATGACCCAGGATACTTGGCTTGCTCTCGAAAGGAATCGAGAGAAACATCGAGATCAACTGCCGCCGCGCGTAACTTCCGACGGGGACGAGCTGGGATCGAGACCGACCATTCCGGCTCCGAATCTCAACGAGCTCAGTGGCGACGAGCGTGTCCGCGAGCTGGCGCGGCTACACGACGTGGCCCAAAGCCAATGAGTCGCGAGGACGCTCGCAAGCTGCGCGCCGAGACCCGGATTGTAGTCGAAGGCTATGACGACGGTTCTCACACCTACTCCTTTCGTAAGCCTCGGACAGGGACAGTCGTCAACGTTGACAATAATGGCATCAACGCCATCATTGAAACAGCAAGCTGGACGACCCTTCATGTCCCTTTCCAGCTCGCTCATCTTCCGGCTTCGCCGACAGAACAAGTCACCCCACCCTAGCATTATGCACGGTGGGTCTTTTTTTGCCCAAAAAAAACACCAAATGCCGTAAGAACGACATTTGGTAACTATCGGCGTGGAAAACCTAGTTCTTGTTTTCGTTTCGCTCGGCAGCACATCGCTGAGAGCAGGTTTAAATGAAACGTCGTCGAACGTGTAGGCCTCTGGAAGTGCTTTATGTGTCACGCCAACGATGGGAAGGTCTGAAACTAAATCTGATTGCGGTATTTTAGCCTAATTTATTAACCCTAGCAAATATTTTTGGCAAAAAGAAAACGGCTCTCTATATAATAGAAAACCGTTAAGTCCCACGTGAGAGCTCGTTCATCCAGTTCAGAACCGGTACATCCACGTCTTTCCGGACGATAAAGTCATTCCGATCCTGACCGTTACCGATGATCTTGGCCGGGACTCCACTGCATGCGGCGAGTCGACGAATGTATATCTGAGCGCGACTGGGGAGATTTTCGAACTCAGTAATACCCCTCGTCGATTCACCCCATCCCGGCATCCATTCCAAGATCGGCTCACACTTCGCAAGCTCCGTCGTATCCGCCGGCATTTCGTGAATGGTTCTGCCTTCGTATCGATACGCCGTACAGACCTGCAAGTCTTCGAAATCGTCCAGCACGTCTAACTTGGTGATACCCAAAGCATCCAAGCCGTTGACTCGAGCCGCGTAGCGGACGGCCACTACATCGTACCAGCCGCAACGACGCGGCCGGCCAGTGACAGCTCCGAACTCCTCACCTTTCTGACGCATCCGATTCCCGATCTCATTCGGAAGTTCAGTCGGCATAGGTCCTTCACCAACGCGAGTCGCGTAAGCCTTGACGATGCCCAGCACTCCATGGATCGACGTCGGTCCGATTCCCAATCCATTCGCCACTCCTCCAGCTGTTGCGTTGGAAGAAGTCACGTAAGGATAGGTCCCGTGATCGATGTCGAGTAGTGTGCCCTGGGCGCCCTCGAACATGATGCTTTTGTCAGCTGCTATGGCCTCGTAGAGATACTTCGACGTATCTCTGACAAATGGACGCATCCACTGTGCCGCTTCTCGTAATGACTTCGCCATCGCCGAAGGATCCATCCCCGACTCACCGTACTGGGCGTTATGTCGAACGATGTTTTCGAACAGCCTTGTAAAGGCTTCATTGCCTTCTGACAAGTTCTTCAGGTCGCAGATGCGAATTCCGCGACGAGCGATCTTATCTTCGTAACACGGTCCGATACCGCGTTTTGTTGTGCCGATCTTCTTTTCGCGCCGTTGTTCTTCCAGCAAGTCGAGATCACGATGATACGGCAGAATGACGTGAGCGCGATCACTGATCAGAATCCGATCAGTAACATCAACTCCGTTATCTGCCAGCAACATCACTTCATTGAACAGCGCATCCGGATCGATCACCATACCGTTGCCGAGGACACAGATCACGCCTGGATGCAGGATACCCGAAGGGATCAGCTTGAGCACGAACTTCTTGCCGTTCACCCAGATGGTATGACCGGCGTTGTGTCCGCCCTGGTAGCGCGCAACGATCGAAAAGTTCGGAGAGAGTAGATCAACGATCTTGCCTTTGCCCTCATCACCCCATTGAGCTCCCAAGACCGCGATGTTCACACTCATGACGAAACCTCTTTCCTCCGTAAAACAACTAATAATACGAGCTTTTCAAGCGCTTTAATCTAACATAAAGCTGGGGTTTAAGTCAAAAAAGTACACAACAAAAAATCCCATCGATAGATGAGATTTTTGTGGTGGGTCGCCTCGGAATCGAACCGAGAACCTTGACGTTAAGAGCGTCCTGCTCTGCCAATTGAGCTAGCGACCCATGATATATTTAAACGTGGGGTAGTTTTGTCATCCATGTTTCAGGATTTGCTTGTTCATTTAAGAGTGCTTTGTATAAACCCAGCAATTGACCCCAATATTCGAAGGAGTGCCTGTGAGTTTCGACCAATATTGTTGCATATTTTTCTCATTTTGTCCAGAATGAAGATGAAGTTCAATTTTAGATTAATCCGATTCCCCCGATTCGTAACCCAAAGAGCGAACTATAAGTCTTAAAAAAGCCCAATCCATGGACTTTTATAATGCTTGAAAAACCTCAAAAAACTTGAGACTACCGAGCAAATCTTAGATAAGCCCAAACCACGGTAGTCATCAGTCCAGCCAAACCTATAAATAATAAAATCCAATAAGAACTCGATGATGAAGGCGCGGATGTATCTCCGGACAACGGCACGATTTGACCAGGATTACTCGGGTTTGGATTTCCGGACTCCGGCGGTTCTGGTAGGTTCACCGGTGTTTGCGCCCGTAAATCAAGATTGGACTGGCTCTGCGGTGAATTGATGTTATGCGAATAATTCGGTTTGATGTTCGGGGGTGCCAGAAAGAGCGGCTGATTCTTGGGAAGTTCTCTGACAGCGAAAGCCGGCAAACCAAATCCTAACCCCGCGCAAAAAATAACAATCAAAATACTTTTTTTAAATTTCATAAAAATTAAATATCAATTAGACGTCCAATTAAGCTGCTGATAGCCGGAAGAGTCAAGTGGAAAACTAGGCGGAGGGGCGAATAATAAATTAGTGTCATAAACAGTATTAGTATTGGTATAACCTGAATATGTAGTGACGCCATCGCCCCAACTCCAAGTCCAGACGCCGAAGCTGGTCGTAGCGCCATATATAGTGATGGAATTAAGAACACTGATGGGTGCTCCGGAGCCATCTACAAATTCATAACGTTGGGCACTGCCATTCTGCGCAATCATAGCAGCATCGACTTCCAAATTCGTCGGCGCATAATACGTCACGAGAATATCTTTTTGCGCCAGCAATCCCAAAGCCACAGTGCCGTCTTTGGCAGTGTATACAATATTATTGGGAATCAAAATACTTGGAGCAGTGGTGGCATTGTATGGCAGCTTGGCCGCAGCCACCAAGACTCGTCCTGCTATAGTGCCTTCCACCCAAGTACGGTCTTCGATATAGATTAGGCCATTGGCCGGGATAGCATAATCCGACCCCTGCTTGACCCGAGCGCCGGCCCCGGTGCCATAATCCAAATACTCATTATGGACAACATTGTTGACGTCGTACGCTTGTGGAGTCGCGCGAAGAGACATAATTTTATAGACAGAAACTGTGTTATTGGAATTAAAAACCAACGAGTATCCTTGAGCATTGGATGGTGGCAGATAAATACCGGCGCTCTGGGCACCAGTCTTAATAGTGGCAAGATTTGAAGTGATACCGCTAAAATCCACATTTGGCACGGGAAAGCTCCAGAAATTTTGCGTGGATTGCGGAGCAGTGCCCCAAATTCCGGGCTGGGTTTGACCACCGGGGCAGCCATGATAGGGTTGGCAAGTGTATGTGACCTTGGCAGATCTGATAGGTGCGTTTCCTGTACCATCGAATCTTATTCCGCCATTGCTATGGAATTCGCCGCTAACACTTTCTGTACTGCCGATCCAGGCATCAGTGTTGGTCAAAAAAGCGTATCTGGCCAGAGATGGAATTCCATAGCGCACGGTCACAGTCCGCGTTTGCGTGGGGTTGGCCACGGTATAACCCGTGGATTGGATAGTTACGATGGTCGAACCATTGACAGGCGCTGTGATCACAAGGCTATACTGCCCGATAGTCTGCTGCGTATTTTTATCCACAAAATCATGGACATATGGTCCGGCAGCACCCGTACCATCTTGGTAATCGGTCGGAAAATGTGCCAAATGCCACTGGTAATAGTTAGCCCCGGCTTCGGCAATTTGAAAAGCTTGTTCTTTGCGGGTAATGGAATTGACGAGCTTAATTTGGTATAAAGCATAGCTGATGATTCCGAGCATCACCACGGAAAAAATAAATATTATGACAATTTCATAAATTATGACAATCCCGCGTTGGTTTTTCTCGGATTTTAACATTTAGTTTCCTAAGTTATTTTTTAAGTTCCGAATCGCTCCGCCGGCACTGACTGTGTAGCTATTGGTATTACCGGTCCGGCCACCTTTATTATATATGCTTAAATTGATTTTTATAAATTTTACTTGAGTGACATTTACCGGCTGAGCCAAAGCAGTTCCGGAAACCCCATTGTAGGTATCATTATAATAATAAAATAAAGGATTGGAACCATTGGAAACATCGTTTTGAATTGTCGTCACCACTTCCTGCCCCAGGTTATATACCGGCGGCGAGCCGGTGGGTTTGGTGATACCTTTTTTCAGCACTCCGCTTTGGATATAATAATTTATCCTATCTACCGTAGTCCCACAATTGCAATAAAAAATCAACTGCTGGTCATTGGTGGTATTGAAGGCGTAGGCACCATTGGCCGAAGTTTTAGCGTTGCGTAGCTCTTTCATGATGCCAAACGCCACATGCATCGCCTGATCATTATTGGATAAAAGTTTGGTTTGGCTGTCGGCACTACTGAAAATAAAAGGCACCAAAGCCACGATCCCTAAAGTAATCAGAGAAAAAATTGCAATGCTGACAATTGCCTCGATAAGACTAAAGCCGGTTATATTATCTGCTATTCGTTTCATGGCTTATGGGCTAAGTAGCACCTGCAGCGATTGGTTACCATTAATGTTGATATTGTTTACCACCGAATTCTGGTAGCCTGTCAGGGTCACAGTCAATGTATAATCAGCCGCTGCCGTCAGTCCCCCAAACATCACTTGTCCCGGAGTAAAGCACCCTGAAACGTAATTTACCGCCACGCTTGTTGCCACGGGTGTTTGCTGATTATTAGTCGTGGCTAGAATCATTTTATATCGCACGTACCTGTTACCATTGTGCGCGGCGGCGATATTGCTGCCGGATACGGTATAGAAAGTCCCGGCAGTTCCATCCGGACCCAAGAAATTCCAAGTTGTATTATCGTTGTTTGAGGCTATCTGAAATTTAAGCGAAGTTGCCGGATTCTGGCTTGTCGGCTCCCATGTGATCGTGGTGAAATTAGATGACGCTCCAGTATCAAATGTCGAAGAAATCAGCTGGCCCGAAGCCACATAATTGCCGGCCACGCGATTCAGCCGCACACCCGTCGGAGTGCTAGCAACATCGATGTTGCCATCGTCCGAAAAATAGCGCGTGGTATTGGTAAAACTTGCTTGTCCGGAACCCCCTGACCAGTCTTTCTGCGACCAGACACTGCCACCAGTAATTACATTAAAGTCGGTAACAGGGCTTGTCTTATGAAGATTAACTGCGGCGTTTTGCAAAGCCAGCCCCGAAGCCGAGTCTTTAACGATCACTAACAAACTATTGGCGGTTTGTGTTCCCAAAATCATAGTGAAGGTCTGTGCCGTGTTCGGCAGCACGCTGATCTGTTGGATAGGCGAAGTACCCAGCACCATTAAACTTTGTCCGGTCAGAAGTGTGGGAGTATAGACATCCCACTCGATATTCGATAAGGCGATTTGTCCACTAGTGGAAATCAAATTCTGGTTGTATTTATAGACATTGGGCGATGTTCCGATCAATTTCGAACCGCGCAAATTCAAACTAACACCACTTAAATTTCCACAGGTGTTATTTAAAGTTTTGACAGTCAAACTGCTAAGCAGGTCAATCGCAAAACTAAGTTGCGTAATCCCGCCCGTGACAATCGTCGCATCTGGTTTAACCGGATTGGGATTGCCCACTGTAATCGGATAAGTTTGGTCAGACGAATACCCTGTCTTGGTCACGACGATATGATAGCCGTTAACACTGGCTGGCAAGCCGACTTCAATCCAGGTCCCGGTAGAATCAGCGGTGCGGTCAAGAATTATATTAGGACTAAGAGCTAAATTTTCAATGTGAACCGCGGCGTTGGGCACAGGCTGGCCCGAAGCATCAATAGCCTTGATCACCAAAGCGCCGGCGTTGTTGGTCCCTTCCAATCCTTTGGGAGTTACGAAAGTAAGAAAAGATCGTATAACCGAAGTGGTATTGTTCTGAATAAACATTTTAACTTGTTTGTAATCATTGGGTGCAGGATCGGTTCCGGCCAGAGCCGTGCCGTCAGCCGGATCATCTATATAAGTTACTGAGTAATAAATTTTATATAACGTGCCCTCAATGGTCACCTGAATCGGATTACTTTGGTCGGGCAAGCTACCGTTCGGATTTCCCACCACAGTACCTATTTGGCTATATGGCAGATTTCTGACTATTTCCAGATAATGGGAAGTCAGGCTTCGGATAATCGTCTGCTCGCGTCCGGACTTCACTGTGCGGGTCATGGCCGCATATAAACCAATCACCGCGCCCATCAAAAGAGTCGCGATCAAAATCGCGATAATCATTTCAATCAAAGAAAACCCCCCACTGTTTTTTTTAAAAACGCCGGACATCAATTGCTATATTTAAACGGGTTGGAGTTTTGCAAGTTCAGCGGACCTGGCATGTAGTCATCCATGGATTTAAGTAAGTCGGAAGTATCCGCGTACGCCTTCAGGTCCACTTTTACAATATTCGTAAGCACTACCTCGGTGGGCTGCGGATTCATATTACTGTACAATAGTGCGTATACAAAATATATTTCAGACAAAATGACTAAGGCTAAAATTAAATTTACTATCAGCCCAAAATGCAATTTAAATTTTGGTAAAGACAATTTCATTTTTTTTGTATAAAGAATACAGACTCAATGCTGCCGATAATAGTACCTGAATGGGAAAATGTCCCCTTGCTATCAGCGCTTCCACCTGATGCTTGAAGCGATATTCTGGAAACTTCAGTAAAATGCGGCAAATGCTCCATATAACGCATGAAGTCAATAAGCTGTCTGAAATCCGAGCTGACGTTAAGTGTGTAAGGAACTTCCGTTATGAAACTTTTGCCGTTGATAAGCTGCTTATCAACACTACCCTTCTTCAAAGGATCAGTCTCGTCCACGATAGCCATCGATTCCGAAACCTTAGTCGCCAGGGCCGCACTTTCAATTTTTTGGATCGCAAGCTGCAAATCTTCCCGCTTTAAGACACTTTCGGAAATAGATTGTTTACCGGTAGCCCTGGCCAAATCACGCTGAGAATTTTTAAAAATAGTAATTTGTTCTTCGAGCTGCTTTTGTTCAATTATTTTAATGAGGATTGCTTTGTTCAGCTCATCAATCTTGCTCAAAGTAGGGTTAACGACCGAAAGAACCAAACCGAATGAAACGATCAGGCCGAAAAGCGATATGGCGATAATTTTTGTTTGATTCTTCATTCGATTTTAAATTTTTCAGGTTTTACGTAAAAAGTATAGGTAAAATCCAAATTTTTGGCTTGTTGTAAATTGGTCAAAGGAAAATTTATGTTATTAAAATAATCGGATTTGATAACATTCGCCCAAAGTGCGATCACGCTTTCGCGAGTCTTGGCTTGGCCGGCAATTACTATTTTAGCCGTGGCGCGGTCAAACGTCATTTGATTCAGTTGCATGTCAGGAGGTATTAAGTTGCTAAGCTGAACCAAAGCACCTGACCAATAATAATGCTGGGCTCGGAGATTTTTTATTTCTTTAATATTTTTATTAAGCAGTAAGATCTGATTCTGCAAATCCTTATAATCAGAAGAGTCCAGTAAACTTTTATCCTGTGCGATCAGGGTTTCCGTATCTTTGATCATGCCTTCCATATAAAATCTGGTGGCCAGAGCCAAAAGAAAGAAAATTATCACACTACCGATGACCCAAAACCAAAAGTTCGACAGTCTTCGGGCGAAAAACTGAAGTTTTAATTCCCGCTGTTCAATTGCCGGAAGTAAATTAATCTGCTTCATAAGAAACTCCTCGCAAAGCCAATCCCACGGCTGTGGAATAGCCCAAAGCTTGTTCTCGTCCCATGGGGGCTGCTTGTTTAGCAGGGTTACTAACGATATTGGACCAAGGATTGCCCTGTACGACACTTAATGCGTTCTTCCCTGAACCCAAATTAATCCTGGTGGAAACATATTCAATCAGTCCCGGAACCCTGGAAGATCCGCCGCAAAGCACCAGCGTATCGATCGTATGATGCGTGTCGGAATGCTCCTCAAAAAATCGAACGACATTTTTTATCTCATCAATAATACTATCCAAAATCGGGAGGATGGCCTGGCGTAAACCCTCTTCTTTTTCCACCTGAGAAGTAGTAAGACCATGAGTAACTTTTACCTTTTCCGCCTCGGCCAGAGGAATTCCTAAATTGCGGGCAACGCTTTCCGTAAAAGCATTGCCAGCTGTGGGAATACTGGAAGTATAAAGCGACGCTCCCTGGTCAACGATAATAAAACTGGTTTGTGTAGCACCCATATCCACGATCAAAACGCTTTTATTTAAAGATTCGGGCCCGATCAAGGCGCGAGCCGTGGCTTGCGATCCGATCTCCATGGCAACCGGCGTGAGCTTGGCGATATGTAAGCTCTCCACCAAACTGTCTATGTAATCCTTAGATGAAGCAGTGACTAAAAGATCCAACCTGTCCGGCTGCTCGTGCAAAATCTGCCAGTCCAGATAAACCTGGTCGATTGGAATCGGAATATCCTGTTCCAGCTCAAAGGGGATAGCGTTGGCGATTTCTTTGTCTTCCATCTTCGGAATATGAATAATGCGGACAAACGATTTGGCTTCGGGCACGGAACAAACGACGAATCTGGTATCAATACTGCGGGCGCTGTTGTAAGCTTTCAAAATATTTCCTGCCAATCGTTCCGGATTGACGATCATGTGGTTGCTGATGGTTTTATCCAGCAGGGGAACATCGGCAAATACGGCTGAGTGAAGCTGACCTGCGCGCAAATTTAACTGCGCGACTTTGATCGAAGAGTCGGAGATATCCAAACCAAACGCCTGAATTTTTGTTCCGCCAAACAGTCCCATATTTTGTTTCAGTTTTTCCAGTTAATTTGCATTTATTATAGCATAATTAATTAATGCTTTGGGTAATGCTGTAAATCGGAGTAATCAAGGCCACTGCCAGGAATCCCACCACTGTGCCGATGACCATCATAATCACCGGTTCCAAAATCGAAGACAGATTCTTCATGGTCTGATCCACTTCAGCTTCGTAAAAATTGGCAACCTCGGTAAGCACGACATCCGTGGTTCCTGATTCTTCCCCCACTTCCATCATTTGGATCACGAGGTTTGAAAACAATTTCGGTTCTTTTTTAAAAGCCGTGGTCAGAGGGGATCCGATTTTTACTTTGGCAGCGGCTTCCCGGATAACTTTTTGGTAATAAATATTCCCGACCACGTTTGAGGATACCTCCAACGCTTCCACTATGGACATGCCGCTTTTTATAAGCGAGGAAAACACGCGGACAAATCTGGCCAAATTTATCTTAATGACGATGGGCCCGAAAACCGGGACGTAAAGCACGGCTTTGTGGATGACTTGTTTGCCCCCATCAGTTTTTCTCCAGTAGAGCAAACCGAAAATCGCAAGAAACATGCCCAGGAGCAATAGTATTCCATAATGCGCAAAAATATCCACCATCCCGATCACGACTCGCGTCATAAACGGCAATTGCACATGCAAGTCCACGAAGGTCGAAGTCAGTTTGGGAAGCACCAAAGTAAACATCAAAAATCCGACAATGCCCAAGGCCACCATAATAATAATTGGGTAGGTCATGGCGCCCCGGGCCTTGGACATCAGATCATAATCCCGCTGCATCTGTTCGGCTAAGTAGCTTAAATTTTGTTCGAGGTTGCCGGACATTTCACCAACTCTGACCATGCTTATAAAAATTGAGGAAAAAGTCTTTGGATGTTTGAGCATGGCATCAGCCAATGACGTGCCGCCTTCGAGCTGGCGGGATATGTCCGCGATAATTTTCGCAAACCTCGGATTAGGAGTTTGGGCCGTCAAAATCCTCAGAGCCCGGGAAACCGGCAAACCCGCTTTAATCATCACGCTTAAATTTTTGATAAAAGTTATTTTATCTAAGAGCTTTATAGAGCGGATAGCGTTAAAAATGGCGTTGATATCAATTGCCCGGCCCACTGGCTTGATCAAAGTCGGCAGCAAACCCTGCGCCCGCAGCGCTTCAGCCACGGCTCGCTCATTCATGGCGGACATGACGCTTTTTTCAACCACTCCCGCTTTGTTTCTGGCTACGTAAGCAAAATCTGTCATATTATTCTTTACTGACTCTCACCACTTCTTCTATAGTGGTTTGGCCCTGAGTGCATTTAATAAAACCATCCTGCCACATCATAATCATCCCTTCCTCAATCGCCTTATCTTGAATCTGACTGGTCGGGGCCTGCTTCATTATCAACTCCTGAATCGGCACACTGACTTCCATGACTTCATAAATTCCTTTTCGCCCGCGATACCCGGAATGCCCGCATTTATCGCAGCCCTTGCCCTTATAAAAAGTCAGCTCAGTCAGGCTTTTGGTTTTAGCCGCAACAAATTTTTCATCTCTCATAATCTTCAAAAGTCCTTCTATGTTGTATTCTTTCTTCAAATCCTCCTCGTAGGTCTTGTCGATTTTGTATTCTTCCTTGCAATCCTGGCAAATACTCCGGGTGAGACGCTGGCCGACCACGGCATTTACAGTGGAAGCGATCAAATACGGCTCAACTCCGATATCAAGGAGCCTGGGCAAGGCTCCGGCGGCATTGTTAGTGTGAATAGTGGAAAGCACGATATGCCCAGTTAACGCGGCGTGAACTGCTTCTTCCGCGGTTTCAGCGTCGCGGATTTCACCGATCATGATAACGTTGGGATCTTGCCGCAATAATGCGCGCAGTCCCATGGCAAATGTCAGACCAATCTTGGGATTGACCTGCATTTGGTTAATTCCTTCCAAATGGTATTCTATTGGATCCTCGATCGTGGAAATATTTACGCTTTTGGTATTCAACATGGACAAAACTGAGTATAATGTCGTGGATTTTCCACTGCCGGTAGGACCAGTTACTAAAAGTGCGCCATGGGGTTTTTTGACATTGCGCATGATGTATTCGTAATTGCGATGAATAAATCCCAACTCTTCCAAAGTCATGGCTTTGGCTGATTCATCCAAAAGACGCATAACCACTTTCTCACCGTCGAATACGGGAATTGTGGAAACACGAAAAGAAATATTATAGCTGTCTTTTTGAACTTTAAACCGGCCGTCTTGCGGCAGACGGTGCTCGTCGATCTTAAGGTTGCTGATAACCTTGATACGTGCGATGAGTGCTGGTTGAATCACTTTCGGCAAAGTCATGACATCATGCAGTACGCCGTCAATACGGTACCGAACAATCACTTGTTTTTCTTCTGGCTCAATATGTATATCAGAGGCTTTTTCGAAAATTGCGTATTCTAAAAGCGTATCCACTACGCGCACAACTGGAATTTCTTCCGCCATTTCCTTAAGCTTGTCAGCGACTGATGCGTCTTTATCTTTATCCTCTTCTTTTTCCTGCTTGGAAACAATTTTGGCAAATTCCGCTTCCAAACTAGTATGGTATTGTTTCAAACCATATTCCAATGAACCTTTGCTGATCAAAAAAGGCATTACTTCAAGATCGGTTTTTTTCTTAATCGCGTCGCGGGTTTGCAAATCATCCGGGTCAGACATGCCCAGATTAAGTTTTTTACCCTCTCGCCCGAAGGCAATGACCTGGTGTCGTCGCGCTATAGGTTCTGGAACCAATAACAAAATATCTTTTTTAAGTTCACCAAGTTTTTTCAAATCTACATATTGGGCATCATAAAAACCAGCGGCGATGGAAGCCAGTTTTTCTTCATCCACGATTTTTTTGTCAACTAAAAGATCCTCTACCGGCTGCTTTTTCGCTTTCGCTTCCACCACCAGTTCCTCCCAATTGGCAGTGGTCATGATTTTTTTGCCCACCAATGCGCGTTTTAGATCACTAGGATTAAATGCCATTTTTTATTAGTGTTTTTGATTTCTGAGGATTTCAAACTTGGGCTTATTATAACTAAATCTTCATTGTTTGTCAAAAACCAGCTTCATATAACAAAAAACGTCCTTTGAATCATTCCTCTTAACTCTCTCCCTCTAGAGAGAGTCCAGTTTATCTCTCTTGCAAATCCACCATTAACCAGGCGGATTTTGTTTGACCATAACGAAAATAATCTTCCACTAAAAAACCGCTTCAAAACCGAAGCAGTTTTTAATTGCTATATTATTTTTTCGGCTTGAGTTTCTTTTGAAGGTCTAAAATTTTGGCCTTTATCGCAGCATCCTTAGGATTTTGTTTCAATATAAACTGCCAGGCGGCGATAGCGCCGGGCATGTCTCCCGTCTCCTCCAAATAACTTGCGCCCTGGCGTAAAAGCAGATCGTTGTTGTTTGTGGCTTTGTATGAATCGTTAAATAACCGGCGAATTGTCCCATCCCCTTGCTGCAGCTGGTAACGGTTAAAGCTAATCCACTTCAACCAGAACTGCGAGTCGGTATCGTTAATGGAGAGGCCCTTCTGAAATGCTTCGGCAGCCTTATCATACTGTTTCGTATTAACATAAAGGGTGGCCAAATTGCTCCACGGCAGATAAGAATTGGGGTCAGTTTCGGCGGCCTTCAAAAACGCCTCCTTTTCCTTATCCATTTGTCCCAGACTTTCATAATAAATGCCGATGCCCAACCAGGCGCCTTCCACATCCGCTTTGGTGCTCTTGGGGTCTTTGACAATTTTCATCAGCTGGCTGACTTTATCGTTAAACTGCTGATTTTGTTCGGCAGAAAGAGCAGGATTAACAGGAGTTTTTTGTTTATGTTTTTTACTATAGGCAATCCCTAGACCGATTAAAACAAGGGCTATCAAAAGAGCCACGAGGTACTGAAATTTTTTTTCCATAAAAACTTATTCCTTATAAATAGAAATCGAAATTCTGAATTTCAAAAATTCAGATCAGAACTTCATTTTATTACTTCTAAGACACAGGTAATATTTTAACCGATATTAAAATCCCATGCAAGTTCCTGATTATTTGCCTTTTAACTTGACCGGTTTTTTACCCTTATATTGCTGCGTAGGATTTGCCGGAGGAGGAACCACAACCGGTGGTGGCGGTGGCTTGGGGTTAACCTGGTCCGGATTTGGCAACGGGATTTCCTCTACAGGTTTCTTCGGTTCAAGCGGCGGAACCACAAGCATAAATACATCAGTCCTTGAAGAATCATCATTATTAGTTAAGGTGCCATCCCAGTTGCTGTTGAATAGTACATAGGAACCCGTGGGATCAGCCTGAATTTGCGGGGTAATCCCTAAATTTGAATCATAATACATGCGATGGTGGGCAAGCCTTCTGTACGCGAACGTTCCGTCTGTTTTTTTAAGCACCTGGACAATCTCTTCCATCATCGGCCTCCATTCAAATACATAAAGATTGGAATTCTGGAAATTATCATAATCTTGGGGAAAACGGATATATATCGCGTCATCTTTCGCAGAATAAAACCATTGCCCATAGGTTTTGGGCATGCCGTCGACCTGGGTTATATCTTTATATTTGAAGCGAAAATAGGCGGGTAAATCGTAATTGGTGCTGGCCTGGGCCATGTACTTATCGATTCGGTAAATATTGTTCATGGTCTTTGTCAATGAGTATTTAGAGTCCAGGTAATCAGTAATATAAAAATCCTGGAAAAAAGTATTATTGTACGTCCGGGTTAAACTTGAGTTCTCATAGGGATCCTGCTTATCCTTGCTTAAGGGATAATCCAATACGCCCGTGCCGTCGTGCGGCTTAATTAGGCTTATGTCCACTAAACCGGAATTATAAAAACTGTAAACGTGGTCGTCGCTGTAGGTCACAGATCTGCTGTATGCGTCGTTGTCATCATTTTGGACCGCGTCCAGCTTATCTTTCTGCCAGTCCCAAATATACCAAAGGTCAGGAGCCAAAGTACCGGGATCATCATATTGTGTGGTATCCAAAGGCGTGACGGCCATGATTACGTATCTGCCACTGTCATCTAAGATATAATCATCCACAGTGTGGTTGTTGAGTTTTGATAGAGTGTTAAAGCTCATAATACGGCCGCTTACACGACTAAACAAGGCGATGGTATCAAACCCGCCGGCATCAGGGTCGCGCATTCCGCCAGCCAAAAAAGTATTGCCGTCCCGGCTGACCTGCAAAAGATTGTCCAGCTTGGACATCTGGTCAAAGATTACAAACGGATTTTTATTTATTATAAGCGGTTTTGGTTTAGTGATCTCGAATTTCCAGACACCCCCGAAAGAATCATTGGCGATGGCGTAAAAAACATTTTTATTATTAGGATCCCAAATCGCCCCGTCATAGTTATTTACGTCAGAAGGTAACTTGCCCAAATCCGCAGTCACTCCGGAGTTATTGGAAAAAACATGAGAAGTCCCGTCGTTGTAATGTACAAAAAACATGGTGCTGTCGGCGTTGAATTCGCGCCCGAACGAATTGGAATTAACGTGCGCGCCCTTGGCCGCAAGCGAGGGATCGGTCACGCGCACTATCGTGGTGCCGAAGACCGGATCTAAAATGCTCTTTCCTGCCTTTGGCACATCCGGAGTCTTAGGTTTGGGGCAAAGTTCCGAGTTATTCCAGCTTATGTCGCAGGCGATGTTTATACCCAAAACTTTTTGTTTGTGGACTGGTTGCGGAAAAAAAGATACCAATAAAAAAACGACAACAAGTAACCCTGTTACACTCATAATAAGATTGAATTGCAGCTTATCGGAATTTTTCTGTTTCATTCGCGGAAAATTCTCGTGTTTATTATAACATAAATATCATTAAACTATACGGAAAATCAAACTGGTTTATTAACGCCATTTGAATTACCACGCACCAAATCACCCCAACTGGATGTTGAGGCGATTTGGACAACTCGTGTTAGGTTGATTTTTGCTATTGCACATTGCCACCTAAGGTATAGGCCGACAACGAGGCATTAATTACGTTTGGAAGATTGTAACCTCTTGCGGTCAAATCGGCTGCAGAAGCAAATTGCAATTTATTGCCGTCAGAGATAAGGTAGTAAGTCCCGCTATCATTAACAAGCGTCCCATCGCGGAGTTTAACGATCGCCCCTTGAGATAGACTAAGGTCGCTTGCATTGGCTTTAACTAAGCGCTTGAGGCTGAACCCATAGGTGTTAAACACGGCCATGGATTCAAAACCGGAGCGTTGATTGCCCATTATCCACCAGATGGTCTTGCCATCTAAGACTAAGCTTCCGTCTGGGTGCGGGTCTGTTGAAGAACCAATGGCAGGGCCAGCCTGGTAATCGGACAGGTTGATCTTAAGTAAGCCCGTGAACTTATAACCCAAGGTCTTAAACACCGTGGCGGATGTGAATCCACGCTTGGTGCTGTCAGTACCGATCATATATACCGTCCGGCCATCTGATGCGTCTATCACTAAAGTCCCTGCCATGGCCTTGGCCACGGATGAGTCAGCAGGGAGCGCCCGGTCGGCATCTGTGGCCCTTACTCCTTGGCTAAAGTTATAACCATAGGATTGGTATTCTTTCGGGTCGCGGAAACCTATTTTCTTGCCGCCCCGAATCAGATAAAATGTCCCATTATCATTAATCAAGGTTCCGTTAAGGTGAGCTCCAATAGGTGACGGACTTGGGGTAGGAGTGGGGGTCGGGGTCGGACTTGGGCTTGGGGTCGGTGTTGGTGTGGGAGAGGGTGACGGACTTGGGCTTGGAGATGGTGACGGTGATGGACTTGGAGAAGGATTCGCTCCGCCGCCGCCGCCGCTACAAGCGGCGCTGTCCGGCGTGACTGTTATAGTTTCAACGGCGTTTGCGGAGAGTACAGCCAACGACGTGCCCGAATTACAAGTTGTGGTAACGGTTGAAGAACTAGACTGTCCGGTCATGAGTACTGCGCGCGCCGTCGAACGGACGCGGAACGATGACCCGGAAGGGACCGTTGCCACCAATGTCCCCGTATTTATGGTGACTGAAGTAGCTGAAGAAGGCGCTTCAATAATCAGGTTAATCGCCGGCGATGTCAACGTGATTGTCGTGTCGTTACTATAAGTGAGAGCTGCACCGAACACCGATTGTGCTGCGAATAAGCTTATGCCCAATCCCAAAGCCGCAGACGCAGCTATCCACCTAGATATTTTTTTCATAGGCATAATTTAATTTAATAATTAAGGATTTCCGCCTAGGCCCCAATTGGACAAACCCAATTTTTCGAGAAGCCTAAGCGGGGTTAAGCTTATTCAATACAGATATAGTTCCAGATGTCTGAGGTTGCTGCCGGTGTGCCTGTGTAGTTAAACGTCAATGCGGTTATCGAAGTGATTACGTTAACCTTGTTTGAGTTAGCCACAGCGTTGGCGTTAGCCGGACTGATCGTGCAAATCGGCGCAACAGTATAAGTCTTGTTGAAGGTCACAACGAATGTACCTACGTTTGCAGCTGCCGTGCCTGTAATTTGGCCACGCATATCAGTACAGCTTGAAGCTGTACCTGTGCCGTTAGTACATGCAGTGGATGTAGCTGAAAAACCCGTACCAGTTGCCGTAAGGACAGGGGCAGTTGATTGAGTTGAAGCCAAATGGGAGCCAGCCTGAGTACCGGCTGCGATGACGACTCTCCCTGTCGCATCACCGACGTTGGTTCTGCGGCCCTGGCCGATCGTAAAGGTTATGCTTCCGCCTGCGCCGCTTGCGGCCTGGGTAGTTCCGATGTTGCCTGCTGTGATGGATACCGAACCTGCGGCACCGTCAGTCGCAGCACTTCCGCCGTTTCCAGCAACTAAGGTAATAGCACCTCCTGCGCCAGCTGTGGTAGCGCTAGTCACGCCGCCGTTACCGGCCGTAACGCTGAACGCACCCCCGGCTCCGCCTGTACCAGCACCGGAAGTTCCACCGCCGGTTCCAAGTGTCCAGGCCACACCAGCACCGACACCGCCGGTACCAGTAGCTGAAGTGCCTCCTGTGCCGAATGTCACGGCTAAGTTACCGCCATTACCGCCTGTGTTGGCAGCTGAAGCAGAGCCTCCAACGCCTGTAACCAATGTAATCGCACCGCCATTAGCGGCTGATGCGCCGGCTGTTGTGCCTGCGGCACCGGCAGTCAATGTAATCGCACCGCCGACTGCGTTACCGGCTGTGCCTGCGGCACCGGCAGTCACCGCCACTGCGCCTCCTGCGCCAGTACCGGAACCGTTGTTGCCGGCTTGTAGTGTCACAGTCCCGGCAGTTGCGCTGCCTGTTGAGTTACCAGAAGTCAATTGGGCTGTACCTGAAGCGTTGTTCCCAGCACCGCTTGCGCTAGCACTTGCCAATGACACTGCTCCGGTTGCCGCGTTGGTTACAGCTCCCGAAGCGATTGTTACTGTGCCGGATGCGCCAGTAGCGCCTCCAGCACCTGAAGTAATAGTTACTGCACCGCCAGTACCGCCAGTGTTACCCGCGCCGCCTGTCAGGGCGATCGCGCCGCCTGCAGCACCAGTTCCTGATGAGTTGGTACCTGCCGCACCGGCAGTGACGGAAAATCCGCCGCCGACGCCGCTTGTACCTGCGCCCGTAGCGTTGCCTCCGGCACCGAGAGTCCATGAGACTCCGCCGCCGACGCCGCCACTTCCTGTAACCGTATTACCGCCAATGCCATAAGTAACAGCCAAAGCACCACCGTTGCCGCCGGTGTTGGCTGCAGTTGCCGTACCACCTGCACCGGTTACTAGGTTAACTGCACCTCCTGCGCTTGGGCTCGCAATTGCAGTCGTGCCTGCAGCACCGGCAGTCAAAGTAATCGCACCACCAACCGCGCCGCCGCCTGTACCTGCGGCACCGGCAGTTACCGCAACCGCGCCGCCTGGGCCAGTACCTGCACCGTTATTTCCAGCTTGAAGAGTTGCAGTGCCTGGGTTAGCTGCACCTGTTGAGTTTCCAGCTTGAAGGGTGGCTGCGCCTCCTGCGCCTCCTGTACCGCCGGTTGCAGAACCGGCATTACCACCAGTCAGAGAAACTGCACCGCCGGCACCAGATGTGCCTGCGGCACCGCCTGATGCTCCGCCAACACCAGCTGTTATGGAATATGCACCGCCGGCACCAGATGTGCCTGCGTTGGTTGAGTTAGCTCCGCCGGCACCGAGAGTCCATGAGATTCCGCCGCCGATACCGGAACCATTGGAAGCGCCTGTGGCAACGCCACCTGCACCAAATGTTACCGCTAAGTTACCTCCGTTACCCACAGCTGCTGATCCTGCCGCAGTATCGCCTGCACCAGTGGTCAAGGTAATTGTTCCGCCGCCACGTGCAGCAGTTGACGCGGTACCGCCTGCACCTGCCGTGATGTTGATTGCGCCTCCTATCGCATCAGTTCCCGCTGCGCCTGCTGTGAGAGCCGCCGCGCCCGGTGCTGTAGTGGTGCTTCCAGCCGCTGAAGTAAGTGAAACGTTTGAACCGGTACCGGTGGAAGTTAATGTCAGAGCTCCGTCGCTTGAACCTTGGTTTGTCGTAAACGTTAGAGCGGCGAACGAGGATGTCGCCGAAAAAACAAAAAGGAGCGAAAACGCACTAACCAAAACGATTTTCGATCTGTTTATAGTTTTCTTGATATTTATCATTATTGTTTTTATTAATTGTTTAATTTACCGGAGAAAAGTTGCAACCATAATATCCCAATAACTCGACCTTGATGCTGGGACTTATTCTAATTGCAATCTCCTATTTATCTTTATTTTGCTTCGGGTTATATTTCAAACCTGAACCAATTTAAATTTCAAATAATAACTTACTTGCCCTTACTCTTAATTGCCTTGGCCGCGACGCTATTTTCACTTAACGGTCCGTAGTATATGACATGCTCTGGGTTTAGGTACAAATCGGTCGGAGACCATACTGCATCAGAAAGCGGGAAAAGCTGCAGGTCACTTTTATCTTTCGACGTCTTCACATTCTGGAGGATATATGCACCCTTCAGCGTCAGTTTCGGGTAAGTATACAAATGCCCGACGTATATTTCTCCCGAGGTCAGATAAACGACGGAGTATCCATCCCCTATCTGATTGGATTTCTTTAATTTATCCGATCGAAACCATAGTAAGGCTACACAGATTAAAGCAATAATTACGATTGTCAGTAAAACAAACCAAATTATGTTTTTGTTGGAAGATCTATTTTCTATAAGAGGTGTATTGGGTAAAGCCATAGGAAATATATTAGATTAATTGATATTTCATAAAAAAGACAGCCAGTTATCCACAACTTATTGTGGTATAGATATATTAATAGATGCAAATGGGAATTATATGAAGGTGCTTTTGGTGGTCTTTTTTGGGTGTTCAAAAGAAAAACCAGAACCACTCCCTGGATTTTTCCAATCAAAATCCCCCACCTCGAAACGAGGCGGGGGATTTTTGCTCAGACGCTTGGAATAACTCCGAGGTCGAGGCAAACCTGGTAAGGTCTGACGCGCTAACTAACTAAATTAGTAGTTGCGTGTAGCGCCTTGTACCGGGTTTGGTTGGCTGTCAAGCCACGGAACTGAGGTTGATACTTTTCCGTCATACCACAGCACGTCACCGGGAGCCGACACCGTTGAAGCGGAACTACCCATGTTAACGTTAACTGCGATCGAGCTTAACGCTGCGTTAAGCAACCCAGAGGTATCTGAGGTCAAGTTCAGGTTGCGGTTTGCACCGGCTGAAACATCAAACTCAGTGGTTGGGAAGAAGTATGCCGTACCAGCTGTACAAGCAGTGGTGCAAGTTGCCGGGGCTGTGCCATTGAAGAAGGTGTTGCCGAAGGTTGCTCCGGAAACGGCATCTTTCAAGGCTATAGATTTACCAACAGTCAAGAACGCAAGACCGTTGACATTGGCTTTGACGAAGTCCTTGTAGAGGTAGATCGAGTCTACTTCAAAGGTATCGGCAGAAGCCACAGCATTCATTAGGACCTGAATTGCGGTAACAGCTGTCAAACCGGTAAACGGAGTAGTGGCTCCGGCAAACGGGAAGACATAGAGCTGCCATCTGGACAATGCGCCAGGCGCGGCCACAGTTTGTGTACCGGCACCAGCGCCAGTCAAGGTCAAGGTTAGAGCACGGAGGGTGCCTGTCTCTCTGACCCACACGGCAATGCCGTTGTAGCCCGAAAGGTCAGTAGCCGCGAAGGTATCAACCAAACCATCGTTTGCGGCAGTGGTGGTGCCAGCTGTGAACAGCTGAGCGCCAGCGCCTTCAAGCTGGTTGGTCGTGTCAGTGCTCAACACACCGTTGTGGGTGTTGTTGACTGCAGTCCAAGTCGCTGCAGTGCTAAGAGCGCCTGAGAAGGCGGTTGTAGCTGTGTCAGCTGACTGGAAAACCGCTGAACGGAACGCGACCTGATAGGCCGAGTTCGCAGCCAAGTTCATCGCAAAGACAAGGTCATTGGCTTGGCGAGTGTTGGTCGTCTGGCTTGGAACCGCGACGTTGGTGGCAATCACCTTCGTGCGGTAGGTGTATGTAGCCTGGGAGGTGTATGTGGCAGAGGCGTTAGCCAATACCGCATAAGCACCAGACTGTTGACCAGTTACTATGACTTGGTTTGCGGCAACACCAGTAATGCTTGCAGGTGTCTGCATATTGAATGTCGCAGAAGTAGCGCCTGTAGCATTGATGGCGTTGGCCACATCACCCACTAAAGTAACTTTAGCGAAGCTGTTGGCCGGGATTGAGAACAAGGTAATGGCAGCTGATCCGAATGTAGCTGTGCCGTTTGAGGCCGCAGTCAATGCCGGAACAGTACCGCCAACTTGAGTGCCGTTTACCATCAACTTGAGGTTCAGGTAATCTCCGCCAGCAGTGCTGGTGGAGTTTACTATGATCTGGTTGACGTTTAAGTTTTCCAAGGCATTGGCAGAGAATTGCCAGACGCCAAGAGTGTTAGCAGTAGAACCCATGACGATTTGCTGGGCGTTTGCAGGAGATGATCCGTCAAGCGACACAGTCACAGTGCCTGCCGTATTTAAGGTAATGCCTTGCAGTGTCAGGGTTGTAGTGCTTAAGGTTACAGAGGTGCTGGTAATCACGCCTGTTCCTGTTGTAGTTGTACCATTTACTTTCACCTTATCGCCACTGGTCCAGGTAGCGCCTGACAAAACGTCAGCTACGATATCCAACTGTAAGGTCTGGCCAGCTGGAATCAATACTGCTGGGAAGCTAAAGGATATAGTCGTACCTGCGGTGGTGCTTGGGCTCACGCTTGTAGCTCCCAATTGAGTGGAGCCATTCATCAACTTGATGTTGTTGAAGGCATTACCCAAACCATTGGCAGCGTTTGCGGTATCGCCAGTATTGCGGTCAACGATTACCAGGGTATTCAGGTTCACGCCTTCGGCTGCGCCTGCAGTGAGCAAGACAGAACCGATTTTCTGGGCTGCGGCACCTTTGACAATGCTAACCGCGGCCAAAGATGGGTTCAAAGCACCAGTCAAAGCGCTTGCTGTAACAGTCAGAGTATTTGCGGCAATAGCGCTGCTTGGGGCATTAACCGAAGAAAGCGAGGTTATACCCTGAGCGTTGCTTGAGCCGGCATTTAGTGTAACCGTCACGGTGTTTGTATCAACTGTAGTGCCAGTTGTATCTGCAACCACGGTGAGATAGGAGATAGTGCCTGCTTTCACGATAAAATTCGTGGTATAAGCATACGTTGTTGTCCCGTTATCAGCAGTCAGTGTTGCAGTTGTAGTACCAACCTGGCCAGTACCGATGAACAACTTAGCATTCTTCAATGTCTTGTTGCTACCTGTAGAATTGGCTTGGATAGTCAAGGTTGTGACTTTCATATCTTCACCAGCGGCAGTCAATGAATATTTAGCCAAGGTGACGCTTGTGCCGCTTAGAGCAATGTTCCCCGCTGGGGAATCACTGGTCTTGCTCACGCTTAGCGTTCCGGCGTTGATGGTTGTGGTATTTGTTGCTTTAACCACAGTCCAGGTTCCCACTGTTCCGCCTGATGGGAATGGGAAGATAGGCACATTGTATTGCGCGTCCATTACCTGAACATCGGAGGAATTTTGGAATGAATATTGGAAGGTTCTGGTAGAACCGGCAAGCATATCGCCCTTGAGGGCATACTGCTTAGTGACACCAGCTGTAAGAATGATTGGACTTGCAGACAAATCAAAGACCAACATTCTGTTGCTGTCTTGCTGCAGGACAGTAGCGCCCAATTGAGTGCTGCCATCAAACAACTTGAGGTTCTGGATATCTCCAGCGTTGATTGAACCAACGTTTGTCAAAGCTAGATAGGTGATCTTGAGGTTCTGGTTATCTGCCTTGAGGCTGAAGCGCCAAAGTTCGGCGCCGGTTATAGCTGTAGTCGTTGTGCCTGGGTCACTCACATGGGCTACAGTGAGTTTGCCCAAATCAGTGACAACTGCGACGGTAGAGAGATTACCGTTGATTGGGAAGGTACCTGTAGGGTTCACACCGCCTGTGGCTACCACATCAGCTGCGCTGTTGATCGACACGCCGATGGTTTGACCTGCAGTAGCAGACTTAACCAGGTCAAATTTGACCGTGATTGCGCGAATGGTATTGGCAGTCACGGTGAACAGACCTGTGCTGTTAGCAAAGCTCAATACGCCTGCTGAGATACCTTGCATTTGTGCTAAGCGGTTGTTGCCGTCATACAGGTAGGCGTTGTTTACTAATGTATCCGAAGCGACACCGATGCGGCGCAGGTTGATACTGGTGACTGTAACTCCAGCAGAACCGCCCACAAAGTTGAGCTTGGCTAAATTGACCAAAGCTTGTCCGCCATTGGTAGCATCAGCAATGATGGAAGTGCCAGCCGGGTTGTCGGAAGCCATGCTTACCGAGAAGGATCCGGAAACTGGAGGTGGTGGAGGAGTTATACCGGTTGTACAGGCTGCGCGAGAAGGAACATCGCCTAGATTTGCTGAAGCCAAGTCAGCTGAGTTGGCTTGAACAATCTGGGCGAACTTGTAGCCGTAGCCGAGGTAGTTAGCGGCTGAGGAGAAACCCCGTCGGCCATTAACATCCATCAACCATACAGCGCCACTTGAGATAACTTTGGTGCCAGCTGGGTGAGCAATTGTGGTGCTGTCCAGGTTGGTACCGATTGGAAGATCAGAGAAAGTATTTACTGGGGCTAATTGGATATTAGAAAAGCTGTATCCAAGGCCTGTAAATACCGCACCTGACACAAATGGTCTTTTTTGTCCTGCCGCTACTAGGTAGACGAGAGGATCATTCGGACCTTTTACCAAGGTGCCGTCAGCGTAGATCATGATAGGGCCTACTGGCAAAGCTACGTCTTCCGGACTCGCAGTCACAACTTGTGAAAAGTTGTAGCCGTAAGATTGGAAAACTTCAGCTGACGTGTAACCACGTCGTGTACCGCCGGTGATCATCCAGACGATACCGCCAGAGAGCACTAAACAACCATCGCTATGTACAGCCGCAGAAGCAATCTGTGGCAAAATGCCGGCAGCTGACCACAATAAAGTGGAAGCAGCCAAACCAGCAGCCATTGCTTTCCGGGCTTGTGAAGATAATTGCATTGTATTCTCCTGTTTAGAGAATTATGCAAGTTAAGGATTAGTTATTCATATGAGACAACCAATCCTAAGTCCTTGAAATAACTCTAGAAACAATTGATTAATTAATTGGAATTAGACTATGCGTCCGGCTCCAGAACCTGGAACCAGACAATAAAAGCCACAGATCGACCCGGCAAGTTATTAAACTTACCTCAATTGCCTTTCTATAGTGATTAACTCCATATGATATAAGACGCCCGCTTGTAAGCGATGTTACATGTAAGATTTTTTAAATCTTACATGTTAACAACTTTTTAAAAGCACTCAAGAAAATGCTCTGATAAGCCTTTTTCCGCACTAAAAAGCCCCACAATATCTAGCTGTTGTGGGAGTTAATAAAGCTTAATGTAGGCTGGACCAAATAAAACTTTCATAGAGTAAGCGCATTATAAAGCTTTAATGCTTATATGTCAAGAATTTATCTGTTGATAAAAAGCAAAAAAAGTTGCCTTTTGGAACAGCACATATTAATATTAAAAGCTGCAGTCACTCTGAATTCGGAGTTTTATTACATAGGCGCATAATAGGCTGGATAGAAGAGGCTTATAAACAAACTGCGGGTATCGTATAACGGCTATTATCTCAGTTTTCCAAACTGATGACGCGGGTTCGACTCCCGCTACCCGCTCCAATAAATGTTAATGTATTGAAATATTAATATTCTGTAAAAATTAAAAATCCCGCTTTTTATTCGGGATTTTTAATTTTCCACATAGTCTTTGATAGGATTTAATAGTACTTCAAAGTTATTCACAGGTTATTCACAACCCAACCTGAAACAAAAACTTCAATTAAAGCTGCAATAAATAAAATTAATACGATAGCGGGAAAACTCAGCAAAGCCAGTTTTAAATTTTTCCTAAATATCGGCCACCGATTATTCTTGGCATTCTCACTCATCCACTCCCAGCCCAGTCTAAGTCCGATTGCGGCGGCGATGAGAAACGCTGGTAATTCTAAAATACCATGGGGCACCAAGCCCCCTAAAATTAAAACAAGTGAATGGCCACTGGCACTTTGATTCGACAGAAGCCAGGTGATGATATATCCGATTAAAAAACCGTTAACTGCTACTATAAACAGAGATCCCAAACCTAAAACTATCCCGCCAAAAAGAGCGACACCAGAAGCGATGACGTTTTGTATAAATATTTGTAATGCCAAATTGATATCAAGCGCTGGACTTCTTCCGAATTTTTCTTGAAAACCCGCGATGATTTTCCCTACCAATGAAGGGTAATAAACGAAAGTTATAGCTCCGGCAAGAGCAGTAACAATAAACCAAACAAGAACGACTTTAAACCATTGCGCGTTGTCTTTGAATAAAAAACGATAATAATTTATTAAATTTTGCATAACGGTAGCAAAAGTATACTTGTCGCAAAAAGGGTTGTAAAGTGTATGTTTTTCGCTTATAATATGTTCACTGTGTCCGCGTAATTACGGGGTGTCGTATACCGGTAGTACGTCTGCTTTGGGAGCAGATAGACTGGGTTCAATTCCCAGCACCCCGACCAATGAGTACATTTTGGAACCGCTCGATTCCTTAAGATTCAGAAGAAACTCCTGCCGCAGAAGTCCTAAACTAAGTTCCAAGGTCTGATCGTCACCTGACGCTAGCGGTACAGGGCTGACGATAGCGTTGAACTGACTAAAAGTTCCAAGATCGTATCGTTAACCCTCGTCTCGATGGATTCTGTCAGTTCCAACATCGACCGCTCAGGCCGACCAAGAAAATTATCAATAAAAAAACGCCCGAAAAAGGGCGATTTTAATTTGAATAATTAATTACTCATCCGCACGGCGTCTTTGAGATTTTTACCAGCACGGAATTTGGGCACTTTGGTCGCGGCGATCTGAATTTTCTGCTCTGGATTCTGCGGATTGACTCCCATGCGTGCAGACCTGGCAACAACCACAAATGAACCGAATCCTGAGATGTTAACTTCGTTACCTGCTTTTAAAGCATCAGTTATGACTTCCACAAATCCATGCAAGGTATGTTCTGCATCCTGCTTGCCGAGATTTAATTTTGCCGCTATCGCTTCAATCAATTCTTGTTTATTCATATACTTGTCCTACATTAAGCTTAACTAAACTATAACAAATAATCATATCTAGAGCAAAAATACTAATTGTTCCGGGCCGAGTAATCATAGAGAAAGCTTTTTCATATATTTTCTCCCTCGAAAGGTTAATTAATTTTTTAAATAAAAAACGCCCTTACTCCTGGGGCGCCTCCATGTTGTTTTCTTTTATTTTTTATTCTTTATCTTTTTCCTTAACTTCGCCTGCCTTTCGCTCTTCCTCCGGCAACTGCTTATACAGCGTTCCCAGCACTCCGTTTACAAACTTACCGCTGCTCTCCCCTCCAAAAGCCTTACCCAGTTCCACTGCTTCGTTTATAGCGACCTTGGGCGGGACTTCTTTCGCAAAAAGCAACTCGTAAATTCCCAACCGCAAAATCGAGCGGTCAATAATCGTGATCTGGTCAATCGGCCATTCCGGTGCTGTTTGCGTGATTATTGTGTCAATCTCAGGCAGATTTTTTTCTACGCCTTTTATCAAATCAAAAATAAAAGAAGGATCCTCCAGCCCGGGCGCAAACTGCTTTAGGTTAAATTCCGTGATTTCCAGAAGCGGTTTGGTGCGGTTGTTGAAATCCCACTCGTACAGACTTTGCATCGCTACCGTGCGAGACAAATGCCTATTAGCCATATTATTTAGCGGCTACCTTTTTAGGAGCCTTGATTTTGATTACTTGGCGGCCTTTGTAAAAACCGCAGTTGCTGCAAACTTCGTGCGGTGACACTGGAAATTTGCAATTCTTACAAACCGAAAGGGATTTAGGATGTAGATGATCGTGTGATCGTCTCTGATTCCGTCCGGACCGAGTTTTGTGCTTCTTTGGAACGGCCATAATTAGTTGTTAGTTGATAGATAATATTTGATAGTCGCTAGGACTTTATACCACAAAAATAGAGCTGGGGTCAAATCAGGAAGTAGAAATTTTATCCGCTGGAAGGCGGTTAATGCGAAGCAATAAAATTTTCACTTCCTGACAAATCCGTACATGTGCCGACGAACAGGAGAGATTAACCTAATAGAATTAACAATCAGATCAACCTTCGTCGGCACATGAACGGACGGGAAGATGAAGATGTTAGCTATCATCTTCCCGTTTGACATGTCCGAGGCGCGAAGGCATCAAGACCTCCGCGACGCGAACCCAAGAATTGAGATCAGCGCACAGATAACGCTGGTTGTCCAGGCTGCCTTCGGTTGGTCACCCAGGGCTCCAAGCAGGGCAAAGACAATTGCCCCGAGACCAAAAGAAGTAAACAACCATGTGCGAAAATCACTGTACACGAATTCCCCCTTTTTTGTTCGGCCGTAACACCAGCCGATACACGACGATGGCATAAACGGCCAACACTGCGAATCCCCCGTAAGGCAACCAGGTCATTCTCATCAGCCTTTCAGAATTTCGCCAGCTTCATGCGGCGATGATTTCCGACGACCGGAAAAGTTCGAAGTTCACTGGGCCATCCACACTGGCAGGTGCGGCAAATATGTCATCATCGCGATCAAGACGATCAGCACCACGACAATAGCGACGAGCCCCAACCGCCATTCGACCTTGGCATCGATCCAACGGCAGATGTTCTTCACGCGCTGACGGAACAGGGACCAATGCTCTTTCCACAGTGCCGTCGTACTCGATTTCTCGATCAGGACTTTCGTACGCATCTAATACTCCTAATGGACGAGTTACCGAACGCCGAATGAACGACTCCCCGCCTTTATGCTCAAACATTTTAACATTTTTTTCAAGCATAAGGGCGGGGAAGGTTTGTCTTATGAGAAGAACAAACCTTCGTAAGATTGCTCAGGTGGGACCTTGAGCGAGGTTCTTCGAGAATAATCTCGAATCGAGCAATCTTGGGCCGATGATTGACATCACCAGCAGGAAACTCCTCCTTCGAACTCTAGCAGCCGCCGACCGAGCATCGGATCTTGTGGAAGATTGCGCTGATCGAACCGCCAGCTAACGTTACCGCCGCGATCGCGACGAGAACGATGAGAGCCACCAGCAACATCTGCTCCAACATATCCTGACCACGTTCGTCGTTCATGATGTCAGCTCCTTCACTCGGGAAATCCGTGTTTGTTGGGGATTGTCTTCGCGGGATTTTTGTCACCGCGTTTGATGAACTTGATTTTCAGGTCCTTCTCCGGCTTCTGCGCTTTGGTCTTCTGGTCGTCTGACTTCTTCTTCGCCATGTCACCTCGCAAAATGAGAACCTAACTTCGCCATGAGTTTCAGCACAGCAAGTGCCGGCATCAGGGTCAAATACGTCAAGGCCACCAGGACGATCGTGAACGCTGCCAACTTTGCAAACATATGATCCTCTCCTTGGGGAGCAAACAGGAATTTGCAGTCTTCCCTTCCACAAAGTTCCAACTTTTGAAACTCTTTGGAAGAGTGGGGATTTTCTCAACAGGTTCCCCTTCCCGTGACAGTTTATTCGGCAACTGTCATCCTTGTAGCTCAAGCTACATACACTGTTTCCTCCATTGTTTTGGACGAGTTCGGCGCTTAACGATTAGTGCGCCTGTACCCTCTTATTGGGCCGGGTCCGTCCATACGACCGTGTTACTTATTGAGCCGGCGACGCAGGTCGCCGATCATCTCCATGAGGACTCTCAGTTCCTCGATGTTGGCATCGGGATAGGCCGGAGCGTTACCGCTCACGACATCGTAGGCCAATTGCAGCGTTCCCATGCGGGCTATCTCCTGATCTCTTCTCGCCGCGAGCGCGTCGGCCATGGTCAGCTCCGGTGTGAAGTCCACGAACTCCGGAATCAACCCGACCAGCATTTTCAATCCGCTGGGCGTGAGCGTCACGTGCCGATAGCCTTTCTGCATGGCCACCTCAGGCACAGGACGATCCTTCGGAAGAAGGACGATGTCCGTCGCGGGATCCAGTTCGCGCTCGCAGGCTGCGGCGTGCTCCAGATAGTTGGGCGAGTGGCTTTCGAGATACTCCATGGCTGTGTCCACAGGGAAGGCCGCTTTGAGCGCCGCCTCCTCTTCAGGACTGGGTTCGGGTCGACGCATTGCCATCACTTTCATTCGCACTCTCCATACGCATTTAAGCGCTCAACGAACAGTTACCAAGGATTTGCAGTCTCCCTTCCGAAAAGTTCTTCTGGAAAGAAAAACTCTTTGGAAGGGACGCAGGCTCGATACGGGTCGAGACCTGCGTTGTTGGTTTTGGTGAGAAGGGCTTACTTGTCGTGACGTCCGTCGTCGCCTGGATCCACGGCCACTGGTTCCTGATCCTACACGTCATCCTCATCAGCCAGCGGCGGGTTGTCCTCGACTGGCTCGCGATCGTCGATGCTTCCCAGGTAAAGCTCTTCCGCCTCGTCGATCTCGTGATCGAACTGCGCTTCGTCACCGTAGTCCAGGTCGGGCAATCGATCCGTCGACTCGCCGTTCGGGTGTTCATCGGCCATCGTCATTACCTCGAATGAAATGTTACGCGACTGCGCGCAATGATCCAGGCACAAGCTCGCCAGCGCGATTCTTAATCCTAAACACTTCGGTCTCTCCATCCTTGCAGACGTAGAGCTGAACCTCGTCCTGATCGTTCAGAAGGAGGCTTTTCCGCAGTTCCTCTGCAGGAACTGTTTCGCCCATGCGCACGATTCGGTAATCGTTGCACACAATGCCGCCGTTTGGAAGTCGATAGTGACCAGTCAGGATCAGCAGGATCCAGCCAGCCTTCACACTATAATAGCTCATCCACTCCTCCAGTTGATGGGAGCTTCGCCAACTTGACGATTCCCTTCCTCTGGATCCAACGAGCCTACGAGAGACTTTGGATCCAAGGGAAGGAGCACTGTTGGCGGGCAGTGCTGTGGTCGCTACGAATGAGCAACCGGTGTATTACTACTTACGGCCGCCAAGCCGTTTGCGACTTCCTCCTTGTTCTATCGGAACATGCCCGCGATGTTGTTCCAGACTTCGTTGAACTTGCCGCTGGCGACTGCGATTGCCCCAATGGCAATCAGGGCGATGAGCACTACGAATAGCGCGTAGTCCAGCATGTCCGGTTCAACGGGCGGACTCGTCGGTTCATTCTTCTCCACTTCTTCCTCCTCTTCTAGTGGAAGATGGCTCCAACCTGGTTCACGACATCGCTGATCGACGCGTTGGTCACCTTCATGATCGCCACGGCGATACCGACGATCAGACCGATGACCAGCACGTACCCGATCCAGTCCCCCTTATCCTTGTATGGCATCTCTATCTCCTCTTCAATCCACATATTCATACGGCACTTTCATCGCCACTCAGAACGAATGTTCACGTGTTGTTCCTGGAAAAGTCTCTGCTGATGCTTGCGCCAGGCATAGTATCCTGCAACGCTGAGGACCATAATCACGAACGCATACGCTAGCTTTGCCACCACCCACTCCTTCTGAA
>DASWFI010000043.1:0-26971 GCA_036394315.1 Patescibacteria group bacterium | reverse complement strand
GGAATTATTGTTTCATTATTAGTGACATTTAACATTTCGTTTACTGCTTTGTTCAAGCGCACACCAAAAGATCCGAATGTCGCTAAACCTGTTAACAGCAAGCTTAAAATCAATAATGCGCAGAATGTGGGATTCACCAAGGAACTGGTGACTGAGTCGAATAAGGTTGTGAAAGAAAAATCTGAAGTTATGGTGAATAACATGGATGATGATCTCAACCTTTCCAAAGTGAAGATGACTTCGGCCGTGGATAAGAACTGGAAGTTCCCGACATTGGATTTGCTGGATGATTCTAAAACTAAAGTAGACTCAGGAAACATCGAGGCCAACGTGGCCATGATCCAAAAAACGCTTATTGATTTCGGTATTGATGTGGAGATGGGAGAAGTCAATGTCGGGCCAACAGTAACACAATATACGTTTCGCCCGGCCGTGGGAGTCAAGCTTTCGCAAATCGCTTCCCTACAAAATGATCTGGCTCTAGCTCTGGCCGCTTCTTCTATCAGAATGGAGCTGCCAATTCCAGGCAAAGCATTGGTCGGAATAGAAATTCCAAATAATTCCAAAGCCACTGTCCGCATTCGTGAAATTATCGGCGCTCCGGTATTTGTAGACCAACCATCGAAATTAGCTTTTGCTTTGGGCCGCGATGTGGCCGGGCACCCAATGATTGCGGATTTGTCGCGGATGCCACATCTTCTGATCGCTGGCGCTACCGGCAGCGGCAAATCAATTGCACTGAATTCACTTTTGATAAGCTGGCTGTATCGCGCCACGCCGCAAGAAGTGAAATTTATAATCATTGATCCAAAAAGAGTGGAGATGAGTTTGTATAATGGTTTGCCCCATCTTTTGACAGGCGTGATCATTGATCACCAAAAAGCTGTGAATGCGCTGAAGTGGGCAGTGGCGGAAATGGATCGCCGTTATAAACTTTTGTCGGAGGTGCATAAGCGCAACATTGGCGAATACAACGCCGCGAGTCCGAATAAGCTTCCATATATAGTAGTGGTTGTGGATGAGTTGGCGGATCTTATGGCCGTGGCGCAAAATGACGTGGAAGCAACGATTGTAAGATTGGCTCAAATGGCGCGCGCGGTTGGCATTCATTTGGTCGTAGCCACACAGCGGCCGTCAGTGGATGTCATTACGGGTTTGATTAAAGCCAACATCACGGCGCGCATGGCGTTTGCCGTGGCATCTCAAGTGGACTCGCGAACAATTTTGGATGTATCGGGAGCGGAAAAATTATTGGGCCAGGGCGACATGTTGTACGTAACCGCGGAACTGGCCAAACCAAAGCGCATTCAGGGTACGTTTGTCGGGGAAAAAGAAATTAAGCGCGTGGTAGAATTTATAAAAGAACAAACAGGCAGCGTCATCTATGATGAGCAGATAGTGGAGAAACCGCGTCGGGATATTACTATTCCTGGATTTGAAGGAAGTGCCGCCGACGATGAAGATGAATTGTTGCAGGAAGCCATCGATACGGTCCAAGCTGCTGGCAAAGCTTCGGCCTCATTGCTGCAACGCCGATTGCGAGTGGGCTATGCTCGCGCTGCCCGACTTCTAGATATATTGGAAGACAAAGGAATAATTGGTCCGGGTGAGGGAGCTAAGCCGCGCGAAGTGTATGGAGCCAATGCTTTGAAAGAAGAAGGCTATGGCGAAGCATCAGAGGCTGATGAATTCGAAAAAGCACAAAAGGGAGATTATAAATAGTTGACAATTTGATTTAAGCGTGAGCATAATAAATACACAGGCGGCTGTAAAAAGCCGTTTTTGTATTTTGTGGTATTATTTAGGGACTAATTCAACTGTTCGGAAAAACCGAGTAAAATGGCTAATATAAACTAAAATTCAGTTATTCGGAAATTCCGAATAACTCAAATCTATGGAAAATCAAGAAAATAACGGGGAAATCATTATTTACAAGGGTGAGCAGACTCCTGAGATTCGGGTTAGTTTGGTAGATGATTCAGTTTGGCTCTCTCAATCGCAAATAGCTGAATTATTTGATAGAAATATTCCAACCGTTAACGAACATATTAAGCATGTCTATAAAACTGGAGAATTAAGCCAAAATTCAGTTACCCGGAAATTCCGGATAACTGCCAAAGATGGCAAAACGTATAACGTTGAGCATTATAATCTCGACATGATTATCTCTGTTGGCTATCGCGTGAATTCCAAGCGCGGTACCCAATTTAGAATTTGGGCGACGCAGAGATTGCGGGACTTTTTGCTCAAAGGTTATCTGGTCAACGAAAAGCGATTGCAGGAAAATCAGCAATTGAAACTGAAAGAGTTACAGCAAGCGGTTGGATTGATGCAGGAAGCTTTGGGTGTCAAACGGTTGGAAGGATACGAAAAGGAATTGCTAAACATTATCACGGATTATACTAATACCTGGATTACTCTCAATCAGTTTGATTCTGGCAGTTTGAGTTTGGAGCAGGTTAATAAGAAGAAGGAGATCAAATATCCGGATTACGATCAGGTGAAAAAAGCAGTCGAACGATTTAAGGTGCGATTGATGAAAGACGCGGCAGCCAGTGAATTGTTTGGTTCTGAGGTAAATAAGAAATTAGCGCAAGTGTTGGGAAATCTCGGCCACACCTTTGGCGGCAAGGATTTATACCCCAGTCTGGATGAAAAAGCAGCACATCTTTTGTATTTCGCAGTGAAAGATCATCCGTTTGTGGATGGCAACAAGCGCATTGGCGCGTTGCTGTTTTTACTGTTCCTGATCAATAATAATTATTTGCTGAATAAAAAGGGAGAAAAGAAAATCAATGATTCTGCTCTCACCGCGCTGACTTTGCTCGTGGCTGAGTCCAAACCATCGCAAAAGGATGTTATGATAAGATTAATCGTGAATTTGATTAACAAGAAGTAAAGGTATGGCCGACGGATTATTTAAGATTAAACAGGTTAAAATTGACACCTTGGGCGAATATCTGCTGCAGGTGCGCGAGCAACTGAATTTGGATATCAAAACAGTCAGCATTTTGGCCCAAATTAAACCCAAATATTTAGAATTATTAGAAGCTGGTGCGTATCAACAATTGCCAGCCGATGTTTATATCCGGGGTTTTTTGAAAAGTCTGGCAAATTTTTATCATATTGAAGAGCAAATGTTGATTGATCAATATGAAAAGGAGCAAGGATTTGAGCTCGTCGCAGTGGCAGGAAGCAAATTTACAAAACCGAACTTCTGGTCGCTTACTCCTAAAACTTTAATTATCGGTTCGAGTTTGTTGGTCGCTCTGCTGGCAATTGTTTACATCGGAATTGAAATTCGGTCGGTACTGGTTCCTCCTTATCTGACTTTGAGTGAACCCGCACCGGGTATCATAGTGGCGGGCAATAGTGTCGTGATTGCGGGGACCGGTGAAATAGGCGCTGAGATTTTTATAAACAACCAACCGGTGCTGGCAGATCCTTCCGGCAATTTCACAGAAACCTTGTTGCTTAGTTCGGGTTTAAACGTGATCGAGGTTTCAGCAAAAAATAAATTTAATAAAGTCAGTAGAATTGAGCGCAGGATTACAAGTAACGCTGTCGCTGATCAGCCGTCCAAGCCACAGGATGTAAATCTGACAATTCAGGTCGGACCGAATAGCGCGTGGTTAAATTTACAAGCGGATGGAGTACTGGTCCACAGAGGCACTATGTTGCCAGGTGCAACAAAAACTATCTCGGCAAAAAATGAAATTATCGTAACCACGGCGAATGGCGGGTCGACTAAAATAATTTACAATGGAAAAGATCTGGGACTTCTGGGACGCGAAGGTGAAGTCATTCGCAATGTACAGTTTTCTTCTACGTCTAAGTAGCTCTGGCAATGAGAGTCATTAACCTTTATAATTAAAATAATTAACGGCGGCAAAATCATATGGCTAAAGAAAGCAATAAAATAAATAGCAAAAATAATCTCGAAGAAACTCTTAACTCGATCCGCGACAAGTTTGGGGAAGGATCGATCATGACTTTGCAAAAAGCAAAGACCATGAATGTGGAAGTCGTACCCACCGGAAGTATTTCGCTCGACATCGCACTGGGGGCCGGCGGAATTCCCATCGGCCGCATCATAGAAATTTTCGGACCCGAGGCTTCCGGCAAAACTACTCTCGCCATGCACATCGTGGCGGAGGTTCAGAAAGATGGCGGGCTCGCCGCGTTCGTGGATGCCGAACACGCACTGGATCCGGATCGTGCGAAGGCAGTCGGCGTAAAGATAGATAAACTTTTAATTTCTCAACCGGACAATGGCGAGCAAGCGCTGGATATAGTCGAAGCATTAATTCGATCCAACAGTGTGGATATCATTGTCGTGGATTCTGTGGCAGCGCTCACGCCGAGAGCCGAGATCGAAGGCGAGATGGGAGATTCGCATATGGGTCGGCATGCCAGACTGATGAGTCAGGCTTTGCGCAAGCTCACAGCGATCATCTCCAAGTCCAAATGTACAGTTATCTTCATAAATCAGATAAGAATGAAGATCGGAGTAATGTTTGGCAACCCTGAAACAACCACCGGAGGCCAGGCGCTGAAGTTTTATTCTTCCATCCGTATCGAAATCCGAAGGTTGGCTCAGATAAAGCAGGGAGATGCGATCGTGGGCAGCCGGGTTAAGGCAAAAATTGTGAAAAATAAAGTGGCTGCGCCGTTTAAGTCCACTGAATTCGACATCATGTTCTCAGAAGGCGGCATTTCTTACACCGGCGACCTGCTGGATACGGCGACCAAATACGGAGTCATCACCAAATCAGGCAATAGTTACAGTTTCGGAGAGAGCAAACTAGGGGTGGGAAGAGAAAATGCCAAAATTTTCTTGAAGGACAACCCGAAGGTTGCCGGAGAGGTGGACAAACTAACCCGAGCCAAGGCCAAAGATGGGGATTTATCGGCTCCATCCGGCGAATAGTTTTAAATTCCTTAGGAAAACTTAAATTTGTTAAAAAGCGCTGTCAAAATATTGACAGCGCTTCGTTTTTCTGATATACTAGCTATATCGAAGTCAGGTAGAACCTTGAAAAATAAATATTCCCGATAGCGGAGATAGCAGAAGGTTTAAAAAATTGAACTTTCGGCGTTCTCCACTATTCGTCATAGCTGTTCTAACCCAGCTGACTGTAAAACAAAAATAAAAATCGTTTGTATAAAATAAAACAAACATAAAATAAAAAAAGTGTTAGGTAACTTCGGTTACCACAAGAACAGTGTAGAACTTTTCCTTATATCGCGGTTAGAGATATGAGTTGTTCCTTTTTCGGTTTTCACGTTGTGATGTTTACCTCTGCTTCAGGCTTTGGAGCTTACAGCTTAAGACAAAATTTTCTTAAGTGTTTGTGAGCCCCGTAGCCTGTAAGCGGAGATAAGCTTGATGTGAAGGCCGCTCACAGGGCGGATCTCGTCACATATTTATATATAGCGGACGGTATGATCCGCTCTGTATCACTTAAATTAATACAGAGCATAAAATAAGATAATAATAGAGCCTCAAGAAGAAGGCTTTTTTTGTTGGTCAATCGTTTGCGATTGACCATAATTTTGTTATACTGAATGCACATTAATTTACCAACATGATTTCAAAAGAACTGATTGAAGAGAACAAGCAAAAATTATTAGCCGAACAAAAACGACTCAGAACAATTTTGAACAAGGAAGCGGTGTATGATGGCCCGGGAGAATTTCCGGGTGAGTACAAGCCGAAGTTTGATGAAGTCGGAAATGAAGAAGGTGAGAATGCGTCCGAGGTGGAAAAGTTCGCCAACGATCTCTCGGTCACAGAAAGTTTGGAAGAGCGTTTGAAAAAAGTTGAAGCGGCGCTGAAGCGCATCGAAGACGGGACATATGGAAAATGTGTCGGAGGCGATGAGATCGGCGAAGCCAGACTGAAAGCCGAACCAGCGGCAGAGACTTGCATCAAGCACGCCAAATAATTCACGAAAGAAAATACGAATATAAAATTAATTGATACTAACAAGTTCGTAGACCTTCGTTCAATATTAGTTTTTATTAGTGGGCTACTCACAGATCAAATCACGAAATTGATTTTCAGTCACCGTGATTTTTTTGTTGGCCCAATTCATTTTCACCCGATGAAGAATTATGGTCTATCCTTCGCATTAGATTTTGGATTGGCCGCAAATGTAATTCTCATCGTGCTCGGGTTGATATTTTTTGCTTATTATTATTCTGCGCATAAGTCCACGAATTCCAAACTCCTTCATTCAGCTTATATTTTAATTTTCGCAGGAGCTGTTTCAAATATCGCTGATCGGATGTATTTTGGATATGTCAGAGATTTTTTGGATTTAGGTTTGGGCTTCACTTTTAATGTAGCTGATGTTTTCGTAATGCTGGGGTTGGTAGCGCTGCTTTTTCATAAGGATGGGGATAAGTTTGGAAATAAACAAATTCCAAATAACAAATAACAAATTTTTGTTTCATTTGCCGATTGAGATATGCTGTGATTGGTTTAGGATGATAAGAAGCTAGAGGTAGAAAGGGGGTGGCAATTATGGCAAGAAGACAAGGATCAGGACGCGGATGGCACGGAGATCCCAAAGGACACGCCAGAGCAGGCCAATTAGGAGGACGGGCGCGTGGTAGAAGGCGCGCCCGAAGTAGTAGCAATATCAGCATGTAATAATCTTCAGCAAAACAGGCCTTTTTGGGCCTGTTTTGAGTTGCTATAATATCGATATGAAAAAAATCTTGGGAATTGATGTCGGAGGCACTAAAATAGCAGCGGCTTTGGTGGATCCGACAGGTAATTTGACGGAACTTAAGATTGAATCAACATCCCAAAACAATTTGGTAGATCAGCTGATCAATTTGATGGTCAGTTATCAGGGTTACGAAGCAATAGGTTTGGCCTTGCCCGGGCAAGTGTTGAAAGATGGTACAGTCGTGAAGTTGGCGAATATCCCTGCATTTAAGTCAACAAACCTAAAAGAATTATTGGAAAATAAATTTAAAATGCCAGTAATGGTAGTAAACGATGCCAAAGCGTTTGCCTTTGCCGAGGCTGTATACGGGAGTGGCAAAGACAGCAAATGTGTAGCGGGAGTGATTTTGGGAACAGGTATAGGTGTGGGGCTGGTGATTGATAAAGAGATTTATAGCGGCAAAGATGGATTGGCCGGAGAATTCGAGCATATCACTTTGTTGGATGGCAAGATGCTGCGGGATTATCGCCATGATGCCGGAAAGTTCGAAACGGCGGCAGATGCCGAAAAATATCTTAAAATTCTTTTTAGCATGATCGTTCTAAGTTTTAATCCGGAGATAATAGTATTAGGCGGGGGATGGAGTCATTTACCGGGCATGGAAGAAATTTTATCGGAAGTTACAATTAATGTGGGAGGCTATACCAATAAAACGCCGGTGGTAATTTCAGATTTAAAATATCCAGGCCTACTCGGCGTGGCTTTACTAGTCTTGAATAGCAAAGAGTAAAATTATATAATAATGCGACGGGGGCATGTAGCTCAACTGGTTAGAGCATTCGGCTTATATCCGAACGGTTCCTGGTTCAAGTCCAGGCATGCCCACCAAAAAATCTTCAAAAGAAAAACGAACTGACAGGCTTCTTTTTTGTTTCGGGTCGCTATTAGTTTAGGTCACGACAGTGAACTAAACTAATACTAAAGGGATAAAGTATAGGTAATGCGTTTTTGATGTTAATGGTTCAGGATATGTGGAAAACCCGAAAGGGTTTTTTATTTTCCCTATAATTTATTGAGATTTTATAACTATTGACATTAGGTGAACGATCGTATACCATTAAGCCATGGAAGACGAACCGAAGGAACTGGTGGCTAGGAAGCCGCCCCGAACCACTGGTTCCTTCGAATCTTTCCATTCAAAATTATGCAAGACTTAACTCCAAAGCAAAAACAATTATTAGACCTATTAACTGATGAAATACGCACGAAGGGCCTACCGCCGTCGCTTTCGGAAATCGCTGTTGGCCTCAAACTTAAATCTAAAAACGCTGTGGCTAAACTACTCCGGATTCTGGAAGATAAAAGCTACATCCGAAGATCTGGTAAAGCTCGTGGCATTGAAGTCCTAAACCCCGAAGGGGATCCGATTGGGTTGGGGCTGATGAGCGTCCCATTGCTGGGGAGAATTACAGCCGGAATACCCATGCTGGCAGAAGAACAGATCGAAGACTGGCTGAATTTACCAGTAAGTTTGGTAAAAGGACGAAAAGATGTTTTCTTACTTAAAGTTATGGGGTTGAGTATGAAAGATGCCGGAATCCTAGACGGGGACCTGGTGATCGTAAAACAGCAAAAGATCGCAGATGTGAATGATATAGTAGTGGCGCTTCTGGAAGACGAAGCCACGGTTAAGCGATTAGTAAAGAAAGATAGCAGATTTTATTTAAAAGCTGAAAACAAGGAATATCCAAATATCTACCCTGAACATGAATGGTCGATTCAGGGAAAAGTAATCGGAGTCATAAGAAGGCTAGAGTAATATGAGCGAATTTGAAAAACAAAAATTCACTATCATCAGTCAGTTGAAAGGTTTATGCGCACACTGCGCTAATGAAGTGAATCATAACTGCAGACTTCAATCAATCGTCTCTGAAGTCGCAGGCCTGTCCGGAGTCCCGCTGATCGTCAATGACAGATTCAATGGATTGTTGAAAGTTAATTAAAGAATATAAAACATATGGAATTTGCACCAGTACTTTTCTCAACCAAGGTTCATAACGGCGCAAGAACATTTTTCGTTGATGTTAAATCAGCGAAAAATAATAAGCCTTATCTTAAAATTACGGAATCTTCGATCAGTAAAGAAGGCGAGAAGAAGAAAAACTACATGACCGTGTTTGAGAACGAAATCAATGACTTCAAAGAAGCTATTGAACAAGCAGTCGGATTTGTGAACGAAAAGACTAAATAACAAAAGGCCCGACATTGGGTCGAACTATTGTATTGTAGACTGGAAAGAAGTGAAATAATTTCCATAAATCGTTTAGCTGAAGCATTGTAATATAGGTTGAAGGTGGAATAAATAATGAACGAATTATTGCATTTAGAATTTATCGAAGAGAAAATTTACATAGTTCGCAACCGGAGAGTTATGATCGATTCAGATTTAGCTGCACTTTATGGTATAAGCCCTAAAAGATTAAACGAACAGGTCAAAAGAAATATTCAGCGTTTCCCTAGCGATTTATGTTTGAATTAACTACTGAAGAAACTCAGATTTTGAGGTCGCAATTTGCGACCTCAAAATCTGGAAGAGGCGGGCGACGATATTCGCCGCATGTATTTACAGAGCGCGGTGCTGTGATGTTGGCTAGTGTGTTAAATAGCCCTATCGCTATTAGTGCGAGCATCCAAGTTGTGAGAGCATTCATACAGTTGCGAAGCATGACGCTTATGCATAAACAGTTAGCAAAAAAAATTGATATACTTGAACAAAAATACGATAAACAATTCAAGATTGTGTTTGATACTATTCGAAAGCTGATGCCTTTTCCATCTAGAAGTTCACGAAAGGAAATAGACTTCAGATAAAATTCATACGACGAGAATAATCTATAGTCCTTTATACTTTTCTTTGTTTGCTTTATAATGCCTTACATATGGCAAACAACAAAAAAGTCCGTAAGGCGATTATACCTGCGGCTGGTTTCGGCACCAGGTTTCTTCCCGCAACCAAAGCCCAGCCGAAAGAAATGCTTCCTATAGTCGATAAGCCGGTAATTCAATATGTGGTGGAGGATGCAGTGTCGGCCGGGATTGAAGATATCATTATTGTTACTGGCTGGTCTAAGCGAAATATTGAAGACCATTTTGATTATCCTTACGAGTTAGAAAAAAGACTTCAGGAATCGGGTAAAACTAAAGAGTTGGAGCAAATAAGACAGATTGCGAATCTGGCTAATTTTACCTATCTTCGACAAAAAGGGCCTTTGGGTAATGGCACTGCGATTTTGAATGCTAAACATCTGATCGGTAATGAACCTTTCATGGTTCTTTGGGGCGATGATTTTATGGACGCTACCCCGACCAGAGCGCAGCAGCTTGTCGCCGCATTTGGCGAGCTGAATCCAAGTGCAGTTTTAACTGCGATCAGAGCCAACAAAGAGGAAGATTATAAGCGTTATGCTTTTGCCACAGGCTCAAAAGACAAAGAAGACCTTATGCGAATCAAGGAAATTGTGGAGAAACCGGGAAGGAATATCGGATCAGATTTCGGAATCGTCGGGGGTGCTATTTATGGACCGGAAATGCTTGAAGCTCTGGATGAAGCGTATAAGCGATGGCAGAAAGAAAGTAAAGGAGAGTTTTTGTATATTGACGGGTTAAATATTTTACTGGAAAACAATAAAGAATGTTACGCCCTGGAAATTAAAAATGCCAAATGGTATGACTGCGGGGATAAATTGGAATATCTTAAGGCTGTGGTTGAATTTGGCCTGAAGCATAAAGATTTGAATGTGGAATTTGCCAAATACCTAAAGAATATTGTATAATAACAACGTAAATCAGGTTTTCAGCAGAAACTCAAATCAAAAAATGGCAAAAAAATATTACATAATAGGTGGTATTTTAGCCCTACTTCTGATTATAGTAGGAGCTTTTTTGGCTACTGGCGGAAATAAGCCCAAACCAAAGGACCAAAAGGTTGAAATTACCTGGTGGAAAACTTTTGAAGATACAGAAAACGTTTCCAATTTGATTAACGATTTTCAAACCGCAAATAAAAATGTAGTAGTTAACTTTGTCAAAAAAGATGCCGCAACATATGAACAGGATTTGGTGAACGCCCTGGCTTCCAACAGCGGACCAGATGTTTTTTCCATTCACAATGACTGGCTGCCTAAGCATATCGATAAAATTGTACCCTTGCCCGACACTGCGCTCAGCCTCCGAACGTATAAAGACAGTTTTGTGGATGTGGCTTATGGGGACTTTGTCAAAGACGGCAAGATTTATGCCGTGCCCCTGGCTGTGGATGTATTAGCTCTTTATTATAATAAGGACATTTTAGGCTCCGCTGCAATTTCCCAGCCTCCCACCACCTGGCCGGAATTGGTTTCGGACGTACAAAAAATCACTAAAGTCAGCAAAAATGGTGTATTTTCCCGATCGGGTATTGCCATGGGAACGTCGACTAATGTCAATCGGTCAGTGGATATTCTGACACTGCTGATGATGCAAAACGGCACCAAGTTTTATAATGATGATTTTTCTTCCGCTGCGTTTGATCAATCCCAAAGCGTACCCGGCACCCAGCAGGGTTTCAATCCAGGAGGCACGGCTTTGGCTTTTTATACCCAGTTTGCCAATCCCGCTAAGACCTCTTACACGTGGAATGTGAAGTCGGATTTCAGCGTTGACGCTTTCACTCAAGGCAAATTAGGAATGATGATTAGTTACCAATACATGCAGCCTCTGATCAGAGCCAAGGCCCCAAATCTTAATTGGGGCGTGGCTGCTATCCCTCAGGTGAGCGATCAGGCGACCAAAATAAATTTTGCGAATTACTGGGGCGAGGTGATTTCGAAAAATTCTAAAAATCAGAAAGCTGCCGCTGATTTCCTGGCTTTCATCAGCAGTAAAGCCGAACTGACTAAATATTATGCCAACCACAAACTGACATCATCCAGAAAAGATATCATCCCTACCCAGATTGGCGATACGGATATTGGCGTATTCGCTGAAGGCGCTCTGACTGCGCGCAGCGTATATAAGAGAGATGCGAATGTCTACGAATCTGTATTTTTGAAAATGATAGATGACGTGATTTTGAACAGTCTGGATCCGGAGGAATCCCTGCGTAACGGTGTTGCCCAAATCAACTTAAATTTGCAAAAATAATGAGATCCAAAGCAAAAATTTTCGTTGTTTGCCTGTTGCTTGGACTAACTTTTGCCAATCTTGCCGCGGCAGCTTTGGTTAATTGTGGTGGATACAATCCAGATGGTACGGCACAAACTGCGTGCGAAATAAAAGACTTAGTTTTTTTAATCGAAAGAATAATAAACTTTCTTCTCGCTTGGGCTTGGTTAGTTTCAATATTTTACGTAATGTGGGCGGGATACAATATGATTTTTTCGGGTGGAAATAGTGAGGCTATTATTAGCGCTAAAACTATATTCAGAAACGCAATTATTGGTTTTTTTATAATTATGGGATCTTATCTTTTAATAAATTGGGTTGTATCGCTTTTGACTGGTGACAGTACTCCTCGACCAGGATCATTTGATATAATTAGAAGCCTATTACCTTTGCCGAAATAGAATGAAAAAAAATATCATCAATTTATTGATTTGTTTGACCCTTCTGGTTCCTGTAGTTTCGTATGCGCAGCAACTACGCCCAAATGCAACCAGTCAGCCTTGCACGAATACACCTTCTACCACTCTTTGTAACCCCATTAGAATTAGTGATAGTCTTCCGATGTTTGGAATCAGAATTGTAGAAGTATTTAGCACATTTTTTGCTTTTTTTGCTTTAGTTTATCTTGTGTACAGTGGATTTCGGATGATAGTTTCCCAAGGAGATTCAGAAGAGCTTACTGTGGCCAAAAATGCATTCATGTGGTCAATACTTGGATTGATATTGGGCATGTTTGCATTTGTCCTTATCACCGCGACAGGTACTTTTATAGGCGCTCGTGATCCTAATACTGCTATCTCTGTGGGTAATCATGTTGTCATAAATCCGCTGTATGATGATACTTTTGCTCTTTTGTTGCAAAGAATACTAACAGGATTTCTTGGAGTAGCCGGATTAATTGCGATCCTATTAATGGTTATGGGTGGTTTTAGATACATAACATCGTCCGGCAACGAAGAAATGGCGGAAAGCGGAAAAAAAACTTTAGAATGGTCAGTTCTAGGTTTGATAGTGATAATATTATCTTATGTTTTGGTGCGAGCCACCTTAACATTTTTTGGGAACTAATATGAAGAAAAAGCTAAGTCTCCTTGTAATGTTTGTTGGTTTATTTCTACCTTATATAGCCTTGGCTGTAACGTTTAATAATCCTGCTGCCGGTTTTCTCTTAGACTTAACTAAATTTCGTAGCCAAAATACTTTTCAAGGTCTATTTGTATATATAATCAACTTGGTTATAGCAGTGGTAACAATTTTAGCAGTAGGTTTTATAATATATGGCGGACTCCAGTATATAACCTCTCGTGGAGATGAAGAACAGGCAACAACTGGCAAAAGGACTTTAGTTAATGCTATAATAGGCTTAGTAATAGTCATTGTGTCATATACTATGGTTACAGTAATAATAAACGCTTTAAATAATAAAGTTTAATACGAAAGTAACCTAAAAGGTCGAATCCTCTTGTGGACGAGAGGACGCATAAGAAATAAATTCTAATAAAAATTAACAATTAACAAATATGAAAAAAATATCAATTTTTAAGGTCGCTCAAGTTTCAGCTTTCGTGCTGACTTTTGTTTTCGCATTAGCTCCTCTAGTCTTCGCTCAAACAGGCTGGCAGACGCCAAGTGCTGGTGGCACCGGTTTGCCCAACGATACTTCAGTTTCCGGTTTCATACTTAAGATCATCAACATTGCTTTAGGTGTTGCTGGTTTGGTCGCCGTATTGTTCCTCATCATCGGCGGCTTCCGCTACATCACATCCGCGGGCAATGAAGAAACAGCCGAGTCAGCTAAAAAGATTATCATTAATGCCATCATTGGTGTGGTCATAATCATACTGTCATTCGTCATCGTTCGTGTCATCTCTGGCGCTTTGATTTCCAACAGCGTCTAAAAAATATGGAAAAAACAAAAAAAATTCTAGCTTACCTTTCCATTTCAAGCTTATTGCTGCCTTGGGTTGTTAAAGCCCAGATCAGTGGTGGTACTATTCCACAAGTGAACTTGCCATTATTAGGTGGAGGTACATTTAGAGGCACGGTAGTGTACGTTATTAATATCCTAATTGCCATTGCCGGGATAATAGCAGTGTTGTTCCTTATTTATGGAGGGCTCCAATACATTACTTCTGGAGGCAATGAAGAAGTTGCGGAAAGCGCTAAGAAAACTATTCAGAACTCGATTATTGGTTTAGTTATAATCATTCTTTCATTTACCATTATCACTGTCATTGCTAATGCTTTGGTATTTAATCGTACTTAGGTATTAAAAAAAGACGGCCGTCCCGAATGGGGCGGCCGTTTTGCGTGTCACTAGCTACTTCAAGCTAGCCAGGCACATTTGATCTGCTTTCGCTGGATCGAACGTGTACCCATGCTTGAAGTATTCGTCATGAATGCGCAGGGTGAGGTGTCGTGCTCCCACTGCTTCATTGTCAGCTTGCGAGGGGAAGCGGACAGTCCAGTTGTATGCCTGAAAATCCTGCACCCTTACTGCAGTCAGGATAACTGCCTGGCCTGAAAGCGCGGCCAGTTTCTGTTTCCAGAATCCATCTAACTCCTCGGCGTCACCGGCGTAGCAGCCCCGAATGTAGATGGCGACACCTTTGGTATTGCCTTTGGTCTTCATGCCGCCTTCTTCACCGCGTTTCTGGTACTGCCGGTAGTACTCTATCGAGTATATGGAGTATGGGGATACCCAAGGGCCCGGATAGGGAGAAGCGTAGCGGGACATGAGTCCAATATCGATGGTATCCAATTGCCAGTTGTAGGTGGGACTGGGTGAGGTAACTGGGACGATCATTGCCGGGGGTGGCATGTAGTCCAGAAGACTGTGCCCGGTCTGATAGGTTTGCGGAACGATGACAGAGGGGGGTGGAAGCGGGTCGGCGATATCCGGGGGCTGCGGGACGGTACGGCTAGCCGGAGGGGAAGGGGCGCGCTGTATTTCTGCCGGATCCCCAGAGGGTGTCGTGGTGGTGATAGGAGGAAAGAAACCCGGTCCGTAGATTTCCAAAACATTTCCGCGTGTCCGAGCTCGGGACACCATGACGGGCATGAGGATGTTGTGAATTACCTCGATGATTTTTGCCCGTGGAATTGTTCCATTGAAGATTCGACTGAACCGCGGTTGACCCACCGTCTCAATCTTGAATCCGCCAGTGTCGGCCAAAGTGTCCAGGACCCGACGCACTTCGACCGGGTTGTTCGTGTAGTCGAAGGGCCCTACTTCCATATAGAACCCGTCGAACGCTTTTTGGGCCTGACACGGAAGTGCGGCGGCTACCCCGAAGAAAACGAACAGCAGCAGTATGCGCTTCATCATGACTTCTCCTCCTGTACGAGACTGGTCTATTACGTGTACGTGTGAAAGTGAAACCAGAGATGATAAGAACATACTATAATACTAAGTTTTGCCTAAAATGTCAATAGTATCGTATAGGCAAAAAGAAAAGGGTGCGCCAAGCTTGTTAAGCTTGAACGCACCCCATGTGTTTGAGACCAGTTCACGGCGGCGTGATCACAGCATGTGCTTCACACGCCTGTGCAGCCACTTGCAGCTGGTCGAAAGTAAACCCTCCTTTGTATACGTTGTAGTCGCTCATGTTCAGATCTGGTTTGTGGGCCAACCAACCCTCCGCAGTTCCTGCCACGAACCCGTTGAGGATGACCCAGAGATAGCCAGCACCTACATGAGCCGATGTGAGATACTTGCTTGACCCAATGGGGAATTGGGGGCCGCAGTTCGCGAGTTCAGACTCGTTATTGCAGACAACCCCGCAGAATGTTCCCCACGGGACTCCGGGAAGCAGTGTAGTCTTGTCGCCATTCGCTTCCAGGTATTTTTTTCGATCCCCTGGCGACATGGCGGCAAGATTGACGCCGTCTGGGTCAGCATTGGTGTAAACATCTCTGCTGACCTTGCCGGCTGCCCAGATTTTGGTGCAGCCGTTGTAGATGGGGATCTTCGTCGCCATCCACTCGTGATGGTACGCCGCCAGAAACCGCGGTGGATGTGACAGCATGAGCCCCTTCGCCTCAGCAATTTTCGCGTCATGAATCAGTCGCGCTTTAGCGACTTGACCCGCAGCCTCTGATCCGACCTCATCGACCTTGTTCAGATCGATCTGGCCGTTATTGTCGGTGACGCGTTTTTTTTGCGCGAAGGTTCGATCCTCGACTTCGCCGGCGTGTTGTTCGACGATGTTATCCATGTTTTCCTCGACCATTCTAACCCCGGCGTCGTGTTGGGGGTAGATGTAGTCGAGTGCATATATGGATCCACGCCACCCGACGATGATCACGAACAGTGCGAGTCCAAGCTTGCTAGCCCAGCTTCGTTTGGTCGATCCTGATGTTGAACTCATCACCGTCTCCTTACTTTTTTCCCAAGATGAGCAAACAGATCGCCGCGATCATACCGCCCATCATGGTTCCCAACATATTCTTTTTGTTTTTCGGGAAAAAATCCACACCGCCAGACTTGACTTGATTGCTTGGGGACTCCATTTGCCGAATCCTCTTCAGCGTGGAATCACAGGAAGCTTCCGTGTCGATTGTCCAATCGGTGTCGTATCGTCCATCAGGAGCATGATCCAGATGGTTGTTGAGGGTCGCGTCGCAATCGCGCTCCTTCGTTTCCAACCGGGCCAGTAATGCTACGCGTTGAAGAGTTTTCAGGCGGAGTGCTTCTGCCTTCGTCTGCTGGATGTGCTCATGATCCTCGTACTTCGCGACGTAGTGTTCGTACGTATGAGGAACCACGAGGAATACGACCAACATCGCGATCCTGATCGTCGCGTGAATCCCCACACTGACACCGAGAACTGCTCGCCAACGTTTGATGTTGACAAAGTCTTCGGTCCCAACAAAGAAGAGGATGAACAGCGAGATCATCACTATTTCGAAGAAGAACAACCAGACGGGTAGAGTGCCACAAACGTAAAGGAGAGCATGCATCCACATCCAAACTGTCGAGAGGATATGGAATACGTGTCCGCCGATGCTCGTGTCGTGCCAGACTACTTGCTTTTCGCGGTGGTCGTTAGACGAGAGAACTCCGTGTGGAGCGTGGGTCGCCGTTCCGGGTTGTGGGGTTCCGATGAACCATGTAACCCATCGAGGCATACTGCCTCGAAGACGATCCCACAAAGAGATGACCGTAGTGGTTACGCGGTCCGTGCCTTCCACTCCGATCTCTGTGATCCAAATGTTCACCGCCGTAATGCGTGCAATGTACAACCAGCACGCGATGACGGGGATGAATGCGATCTGGGCAGGTACATTGGTCTTGAAGATCCGAACGAGCGCCATCGCCACGAGTGAGCAGGTGACGTCTACCCAGATCGCGCGACGAACTCTGACGTCTACAGTCTGAAGCCATTGCCAGAGTTCCTGAAAGCGGGTGCCGAGAAGTGCCAACCGCACCCGAAGGTTGTTGTATAGTGTTGCAAACATATTCAGCTCCTATCGGGAACGGTAATTGAAGAGGGTGAAGAAACGACGACGTTTGGGTTGAGCCAATTTCACACGACGAGTCGCTTCTTTCTCCTGGAGTCTGCGGAGCTTGTATTCCCTTCGCTCCTGACGCCAAGTTCGGAACCGTTCCCATCGCTGCCGCCAGAGTTGCTGACGGCGTTCACGTCGCGCTCCCCACCACCTTTGAATCGATCTCCAGAACTCGCCACAACCCGCTCGAGTGGTCCGATTGTTCAGCAGCCTCTTCCGGCGCCTTTCGAGCTCATCTTCGAGTCTGGCTGTATCAGTGTCAATCGCCACCTTGAGTTCATCGCTTCCTTCAAATGCTTGGGCGATGAAATTTACTACCTGTCCTCCCCATCCGAGCATCCGTTCTGTCATGTCCGCCGCCCGCTCCCCGACGTAACCATACATTTCGAGGAACTCGTAACGGGCATCGTGGTCAGGCAGCGCAGCGACAAGCTTGAGAAAATCGACCGTCACTTGCACGTTCGACCCGCCCATTCTCGCCGATCGGATTTGGAAGTCCTCCCGGTCTTTCGTTTCAGTGAGACGTACGCGCATGAAGTCATTGATCTTGTCGTACGCGTTTTCATCCTGAGCTTTCAGCGCAGTCATCGCCTCGCCAAAACTGATCAGATGTTCAGGCTTTGCGACTTCCTTGCGCACCTTGTGAGTGAGAATGGCCTGACCGAGCCGCCAGACGTAGGGCAACCCGTGGGCGATAACGAGATCCCACAGTATCGCTTGCCACGCCGAGAGACCTTCGGGCTTGGGGAAGTGGATGCCTCGAGACTTTTTTTCTTCGTCCTTCGGCTTCTCATCTTTTTTCTTACCGTGATCGTCTGCCATGGTGGACTCCTATATCTTTTTCTTGTAAGGACTCGGGTAAGCTACGAATTGCGGTGACGAACGGAAAGTGCCGACGCAGAAGAACAAATCACCTCTGTCGCCTTCGTTTTCCACTTTCACTTGCAGCTGTAAGCTTCCCGTATCGTCCGTTGTGAACGAGCCTTTGCTCCACTCACCAGTTTCCTGACAGGGAAGCTTGCGAGCTAGCACTGGAATAGTTGAATCCAGAACCACCAGGGTATTAGGCGTCGTTTGGATCAGGAAGGTGTAAATTCCTTTCACCAGATGAAGCTTCTGTACCTTGGGTGGCTCCGTCGGTTTCGGAGGTTCTGACGCCGCCGGTTCCGTTGCTGCCGTCGACGCGTCTGCGGTTACTGTCGGAGTCGGTTCTGTTGGCGGTTCAGCCTTTGGAATTTCTTTCCGCCAGCGTTCGGAGTAGTTCCTGCCCGCCACACGAACCGTCACTATTGTTTCCTCTGTGTCGGGTGGAGCTAGAACCTGAGAGTACGCTTCGCCCATCTGATTGGTGCAGAATACATCCCAATCATTTCGGATTCTGTGTACTCCGTTCGGTTCAAAGATGACTTCCATGTCCCTGACTTTCTGATTGCCTCGCGTGAGACTGACCAGAACGGGAAGCATAAGCCTCAGAACCTTGATGACTTCATCCGTATCGCCGACCTTCTCTTCTTCCTCGATCACTTGTGGCGTACCGATTTCGATGCCAACGCCGATGCCCTGCGGTTCCTCGGTTTTCCTGTTACCCGGGACGTACGGCGAACCGTCTGCGCGCTGCAGAATTTTTACCTTCCGTGCCGTAGGACCTCGATCGCTTGTCGCTTCCTCAAATGAGACCCGATCTCCTTCTTCGACATCAGGAATGTACCTAGTGCCGCAGTGGAGGTCTGGTTTTCCTTCTCGTTCAATGAAAGCGAACTTTTTTTCTTTGTTCGGTCGAACGATGACTCCCTCTTCCATTGCCATTATGTAACTCCCTCTGGAAATTCGCAGTCGCGAGGTTATCTAAACCTCTTACTTGCCAACTGCGGAGACGCAGAAGGAGGCAAGGAAGAAGAAGTGGAAGGTAGCTAATTTTGTGTTAAAGCCGCTATTTTCAAGCGGCAGATTCAGTTTTCAAAGAAATTCAGCGCTCATCACCTCCCGGCGAATGAGAACTAAAGTCACCACATGATGACCCCACATGTTAGCACAAAACGACCATTTTGTCAAGAGTTGGCTTATCTAAGCCATTTTTTATTAAGCTTTGAGCCTGTTATAATAGAGAAGCATCAGCCGGGGTGGTGAAATTGGCAGACACGCAAGGTTTAGGACCTTGTACTCGAAAGGGTGTGCAGGTTCGATTCCTGTCCCCGGCACCAATTGGTAAATTTCACAAGTTGACATAACTGATTGATATCCGTAAAATTATTTAGACATTAACATTTATCACCTTGAACAAATTCTTTAGAAATCTATTTATCATCCTGGCAATATTTTTAGTTGTTTCCGGAATTTTCATGTTGTTTTCAGGCAATAAAGAAAATCCCAACCGAGTGCCTTTGGGAAAGGTGGCGGATGAAGTCAGTGCTGGACAAGTGAACAAAATTGAAGTTGCTGATAATGACCTCACTGTTTTTCTGAAAGACGGAACGAAACAAATTTCAACTAAGGAAAAAGAAGCGGCTCTGTCCGATACGTTAAAAAATACTTATGGCGTGGATGTTTCTAAAATTAAAGCTGCCAACATCGAACCGAAAAGCAGCGGGTCCTCGTCAATATTGGTGTCCACAATTTTGCCGTTCGTGATTCCATTTTTTCTGATTGCGGGATTTATCTGGTTTTTAATGCGGCAAGTTCAGGGATCAAACAATCGAGCGATGTCGTTTGGCCAATCCGGTGCTAAGCTTTTAGAACAGTCTGATAGGCGCAAGCGCATAACATTTGCGGACGTGGCTGGAGTCAAGGAAGCTAAGGAAGAATTAAAAGAAATAGTGGAATTTTTACGATTTCCTCAAAAGTTTTTTTCTCTTGGGGCCAGAATCCCGAAAGGCGTGTTGCTCTTAGGCCCGCCGGGAGTCGGTAAAACTTTAGTCGCCCGGGCAGTAGCCGGAGAAGCGAATGTTCCTTTTTTTCATATCTCCGGTTCAGAATTTGTGGAAATGTTCGTGGGTGTAGGAGCTTCCCGCGTCCGGGATTTATTTAAGCGTGCCAAAAAAACCGCGCCTTGTATTATTTTCATCGATGAGATCGATGCAGTGGGGCGTCAGAGGGGTGCGGGATTGGGCGGATCCCACGATGAGCGTGAACAAACTTTGAATCAAATCCTGGTGGAGATGGATGGATTTGAAAACGAAACCAATGTTATCGTTATTGCTGCCACCAACCGTCCAGACGTGCTGGATCCAGCGTTGCTGCGTCCCGGCAGATTTGACCGCCAGGTGATTTTGGATCAGCCCGATATTAATGACAGGGAAGCGATATTGAAGGTTCATTCCAAGGAAAAGCCTTTGGCAAAAAATGTAAACATGCGGGCCATCGCCGAACGAACACCGGGTTTTTCCGGCGCTGATTTGTCCAATTTGGTCAATGAAGGGGCAATATTATCCGCCCGTCGCAATAAGAAGGAAATCGGGCAGCTCGAGCTGATAGAAGCTATCGAGAAAGTCATGCTCGGTCCTGAACGAAAGAGCCATCTTTTGTCCAAGAAAGAAAAAGAAATCGTGGCCTGGCATGAGGCGGGTCACGCCTTAGTGGCTGCAGTCTTGGAGCATGCGGATCCGGTCCATAAAGTTTCGATCGTGTCTCGAGGACGAGCCGGTGGATTCACCATGAAGCTGCCGACAGAGGATAGAAATTTGCATTCCAAATCAGAATTTTTGGCGGATCTGGCAGTATCGTTGGGAGGGTTTGCCACTGAAAAAATGATCTTCAACGAACTGACTACCGGAGCATCCAATGATTTGAAAGTAGCCACCAACCTGGCCCGTAAATTAGTGACCATGTTCGGCATGTCAGAAACTATGGGTCCTATGACATTTGGCGAATCGCACGAAATGATATTTTTGGGGCGGGAAATTTCTGAGCAAAAAAATTATTCTGAGAAAGTGGCGGCGCAAATTGACGCTGAAGTTTCTGGATTCATCGATCGCGCTTATCAGACTGCGCTTAGCGTCATCAAAAAATACCACAAGCATCTGAAATTGATCGCTGACAAATTGATGGAACAGGAAACCTTGGAGCGCGAAGAGTTCGAAAAATTGTTATCCGATATTATTCCTAAAGAAAAGAGACTTAAAAATGAATCTTTGGAAATTCCGCCTGGTTTAAGCCCGGCTCCGGCTATTTAAAAATTCATGGGTGTTTACTCAAAAATTCTCAAACAGGCTTACGAGATCACGCGCCAGTACAGTTTTTTGTGGATCTTCGGCCTGTTTTTGAGTTTGGTGGATGTGGCCGCGTATAGTTTAGTAAGCATTAAAGGCAATCAGATCAAAGGATACCCGAATGGGTATATGAGTATCGGTATAATTTTGATTTTGATTATATTTGTTCTCCTAAGTTATAGGATCAAAACAGCGCTAATAATTGCGATCAAAGCCATCACGGATAAACAGCAGATTTCTTCTAGTAAATCATTCCGATCCGCCAAATTTTTCTACGGGCGGGTTTTCAATATCTCATTGCTAATGGAAGTTTCCAACCTGATATTAATTCTCTTGGTATACGTTCCAGTCGCATACATCAGCAGCCACGGCCAGATGGTTACGGCCAAGTTGCTAGGTATTACAGGGGCGGTAATTTTACTCCCCGTAGCCGTAACGATTATACTTATTAAAATTATTGCACCTTTATTCGTCGTTATTTATGACCAGAAAATCAACGAGGCAGTCAATAAATCCGCGGGGCTAATCACCCAATCCTGGCAACCGGTTTTATGCATAGGCCTTATCGCATTTTTACTGCAAATGGCAACTTTATTTTTAACCCTATTTGTGTTAAAATTAGCGTCTGGGACGCCATTAGTTTCGTATATTTTAGGAACTATTGTGTATGTAATTTTGGAATCCTTGGTAGCCGTATTTTGCCAGACAGCATGGGTATTATTATTCCTTGATTTGATCAAACCCCAGAAATTTGAGACAGAGCAGCCTGTGGTGGCTCCAGAAATAGCAGGATAGTAAATTCAAAGGACGGTTAGCTCAGTGGTAGAGCGACTGATTGACGTTCAGTAGGTCGAAGGTTCAATCCCTTCACCGTCCACCAGAAATAATTAAAAATTTAAAGAGAAAAATTTAAAAATTCTTTTTTGCATTTTTCTTTTTGAATTTCGGAGTCCTGTATGGACCTGTCTGCTTTGGAAAGTAAAATAAAAATTCAATTTAAAGACCGGAATTTATTGCAAAGCGCTTTGACACATCGGTCTTATTTGAACGAAAATCGCCGTTGGCCCATGCCCCACAACGAAAGGCTGGAATTCTTAGGTGATGCGGTTTTAGAATTGATCACTACGGAGTTTTTGTATAGAAATTATCCTAATCCGGAAGGGGAATTGACCAATCTTCGATCCGCGCTGGTGAATTACAAAATATTGTCCGAGATCGCCAGCAGTTTGGAACTCGATAAATACATTTTGCTTTCCAAAGGCGAAGCCAAGGATATGGGTCGCGCCAGACAAGTAATTTTAGCCAATGCGATTGAGGCTTTAATCGGCGCAATTTATCTGGATTCGGGATTTGAGACTACCAGAATTTTCGTGGATGAATTCATAATTAATAATTTGACGGATATAGTTTCTGCCGGGAAAATTTTGGATCCGAAGAGCAAGTTCCAGGAATTAACCCAGGAAAAATTGGGCGTAACGCCTCATTATAAAGTTTTGGCGGAATGGGGACCGGATCATAATAAAAATTTCGAAGTCGGAGTGTTCGTCAACGAGCGGCAAATTGCCAAAGGAGTCGGATCTTCCAAGCAGGAAGCCGAAATATCCGCCGCAGAAAACGGTCTCAAGGTTACAGACTTATAATCACGAATAGAAATAAACAATGTATCTAAAAAGGCTCGAATTACAGGGATTCAAATCATTTGCGCATAAAACCGTCCTGGATTTTGACCCGGGCATGACTTCCGTGGTGGGTCCCAATGGCTCGGGTAAATCCAATATTGCTGATGCATTGCGATGGGTCATGGGCGAGCAATCCCTTAAGCTCCTGCGCGGAAAAAAATCAGAAGACGTAATTTTTGCCGGCTCGGATAAAAAATCCAAGCTGTCTTTGGCTGAAGTCGCTCTGACATTTGATAATAAAGATCATAAAATTCCTTTGGAATATTCGGAAGTAGTGATCGCAAGGCGGCTTTATCGGAATGGCGATTCTGAATATCTGATCAATAACCAGCGCGCTCGGCTGCTTGATGTGGTGGACGCATTGATGCGGTCGGGGTTTGGAGCCACTAATTACGCCGTGATCGGGCAGGGGACCATCGACCAGATGATCTTATCGGGTCCGGCGGAGATAAAAAATTTAGTGGAAGAAGCTTCCGGCGTCAAGCCTTATTATTTAAAGCGCGAAAAAACTTTACGCAAGCTGGAACAAACCGGTGAAAATTTGCTTCGTGTTTCAGAATTATTGGCTGAAATTGAGCCTCGTTTGCGCTCCCTTAAAAGACAAGCCAAGCGTATGGAAGAACGGGGAGTGATTGCCAAAGAACTGCAAGGGTTGCAACTAGAACACTTCGGCAACCAGTATTATTTGCTGGAAGTGGAACTTAAGACCGTAACAGAGCGGTTAAATTTAAAAGCCAAAGGTATTAATGAGTTGTCGGCGGGGATTAATACTTTCCAAAAAACTCTGGAAAAAGAAGAGAACCAATCTGGAAACGTTAATAGTTTTGTGGATGAGTTGGATAAAAAATTAAAAGAATTGGAAAATAGCAAGCTGGCATTGCTGGAGCAACTGGCTGAAATTAAAGGTAAGCTAAAATTGGAATTGTCTAAAGATTTAAACAACAAATTCTCGTTAGAAATTTTTACAAACAAATTTTTACAATTCAAACAATCACTCGATACGATTTTAGATTCGCTCAGGGCTGAGAATATCCAGGAAGTTAAGCAAAAGTTAGTAGAGTTGGTGGGGAATTTCGGTAAAATTTCCGATACTAGCGCTAAGGATTTAAAACCGGACAATGAAGAATTATTAAAACAAAAAAAAGTATTGGATGTGGAACTGGAAAGGATAGTAAAAGTAATCCATGAGCAAAACAACGCCAAGAATAAATTGCTGACGGAAGAAAAACAGAAAAAAAGCTTTTTGACTGAGGAGGAACGAAAGTTCCGTCAAAAAACATCCGAGCTCTCTAGCATGAAAGACGAACAAAATTTGGTGCTAGTCGAAAAAGCCAAGCTCGATACCAGGCTCGAAAGTTTGAATAAAGAGGTCCACGAAATTTTTGGTTCGATTCCCCAAACCTTGAATCAATACAAAAAAGTCCATACTTCCCCTAATTTAACGAATCAGATTTCCAGGTTGAAACACCAACTGGAACTGGCCGGCGGTGTTGATGAATCAACCATGACGGAATATCGCGAGACTCAGGAGCGATTTGATTATTTGAGTTCGCAGTCCGCTGACTTGAATCAGGCGGTAATTGATCTGAGAAGTGTCATCGACGAACTTGATCAGATTATTAAAACACAATTTGATGAGGCGTTTGATAAAATTTCTTCCAAATTTACAGAATATTTCCGCATTCTGTTTAATGGCGGCCGGGCGCAAATGGCTTTGTTGAAGGCATCGAAGAATCCGGATGAAGAAACGGAAGATATAGAGCAGGAGACTGACATTAAAACTGCCTCGCTGGATGGGATTAAACAAAAAAAACAAGGAGTGGAAATCGTGGGGATTGAAATCCGCGCCACGCCTCCTGGTAAAAAATTGGCAACCATTGCGGCCCTCTCCGGTGGGGAACGGGCTTTAACAGCTATTGCGCTGCTTTGCAGCTTGCTGGCATCTTATCCTTCGCCGTTCGTGGTCTTGGACGAAGTCGATGCGGCCTTGGATGAAGCCAATTCCATCCGCTTCGGCAAGATTTTAGCAACATTGGTTCATCAAACGCAGTTTATAACCATTACCCATAACCGCGAAACCATGCGGCAGGCGCATACTTTATACGGTGTTACCATGTCCGATGAAGGCATTTCCAAAGTTTTGTCTTTGAAGCTCGAACAAGCAGAGAAAGTCAGTGTGTAGAAAGGAAGTGATAATGTCACCCTTGAGGGTAAGTAGAAATGTCACCCCTCAAGGTACAATGATGTCGTAATCATTAAAACAAAAACGGCATCACAATATGGCATTTATCACTATGTCCCACCAAGAATTAGATCGTTATCAAATCATTCAAAGATTATTAAGGAAAGAGATTGAGAACAGCCAGGCTGCCGAATTACTGAACTTAAGTATCAGGCAAGTCAAACGATTGAAGAAAAAAGTTAAACTGTTCGGTCCTAAAGCTTTGGCCCATGGCAACCGGGGCAAACAAAGCAATCATAGACTATCTGATTCAAAGCGGAACAAGATCATTAATGTTGTTAAAAATCGCTATCCTGACTTTGGCCCGACTCTGGCTTGTGAAAAACTGACAGAACTCCATAGCATTAGTCACGATGTCAAAACTATCAGACAGATCATGATCGATGAAAAGCTTTGGAAACCGAAACTAAAGAAACATTCAGAGCATCGAGAGTGGCGACAAAGAAGGGAATGTTTCGGTGAGATGCAACAGTTTGATGGCTCATATCACCCTTGGTTTGAAGACCGAGCTCCTGAGTGTTGTTTGCTGGCTTCCATCGATGATGCCACAGGAGAGATTACTGAAGCCGAATTTGGCCAGCACGAGACAGTATTTGAGGTTTTTAGCTTCTGGCAGGGCCATTTATTAACCAACGGCAAACCCAGGTCCATTTACTTGGATAAGTTCTCAACTTACAAGATGAATCCCAGATTTGCCCAAACAAACCATGAACTCAAGACTCAGTTTGAACGAGCATTAAAAGAATTACACATCGAACCAATCACCGCTCATAGTCCCGAAGCTAAAGGTAGAGTCGAAAGATTATTCGGAGTACTTCAGGATCGATTGGTCAAGGAATTAAGGTTACATGATATCTCAACCATCCCGGAAGCCAATCGTTTCTTAAAACGTAAATTCTTGCCTTGGTTTAACAAGAAATTTGCTAAACCAGCTGCCAATTCCACTAATTTACATCAGATCTTAACTATCAAAGAACAACAACAATTACCTGCTATTTTTTCCAAACAATATACCAGAATTGTTCAGAATGATTTTACCATCAGCTTCAACAACCAATGGTATCAACTAACCAAAGATCAACCGGTTACTATTTGCAAGCAAGATCAGGTCATTGTTGAACAGCGACTGGATGGAACCATTAAGATTAGACTCCGAGGCAAATATCTTAGCTGTCATATTATTCCCAAACGGATTCCTAACAGAGAACGACCATGGGTGCTGGCGGCGGTTGCTAATCATTAAAAGGTGACATTTCTATTTGGACGCCAGCGGTGACATTTCTATTTCCCTTTGACACAGAGAAAGTCAGTGCGCATTAGATAATTAGAAACTGTTATTGAAGCTGGTAAGTTAATTCTTTCCGCCGCGCAGTCATTTTAAGCTTCTGTTGGAGTTGTTCAATCCGGTGTTTGAGTTGTTTCGGATTAAGAGTAACATATTTTAATTTGAGC
>DASWFI010000042.1:0-17263 GCA_036394315.1 Patescibacteria group bacterium | reverse complement strand
AAGCACTTACGAAGTAAAATTGGTAGGTGCTTTTTCATTTGATACATGATTTGATACGTGTTTTTTCGGGCAAAAAATATTAATTGATTTCCCCGAAAAATAAATGCTTCAGGAAATAGTAGCCTGCTCAATGGCAGGACCCATCTCTTTTAGTGAAAGTTGCTTTTTAATGAAGCACAAACAAAGCCTTTTTTTCGGAATATTTTTATTTTCTCTTCGTAATCCACCATGCAGCTTGCCTCTTTAAAGAGTAGTGTGAGTATTTCGTTTTCTATCAGTAAGGAAATGGTATTAATCGGTAATGCGTTTAACTCACCCGGGCTGATCTATTGGTATATTCCGTCGTATCCGGAGTTCTTCATGGCCAATAAAACGGGAAGAAAATCATGATTTTAATATTATCTATGTTCATTGCCAGATATTTTGAACTTTCAGTGGATGAGTAAAAAAAACGGTAAATTTATAATATGTACACACCTTATTTATCATGAAACTGAAAAATGGTTCTTTCTATATAATGGTTGTTGCTGCATTTTGTTCTTCAATAGTTTCTGCACAGAGTCAGCAGCATGATACGACCTTTACTGCAATTTCTGTCAATAACGCCATTAAAGTTTATCACCAGATAATGAATAAAGCGTCAGGGCTTTACAATGGCGGAGAGTATGATAATTATTTCTTCAGCTTTGAGGCAGGTAGCCCTTATTTTGGTGTAAAAGATTCAGTGCCCGGATCTATTTTATACGATGGTGTTTTGTATCGGAATATATTCATGAAATATGATGAGGTAAGAGATGCTATCGTAATTTGGAACGATAACGAGGCTATCCAGTTGCTCAATGAAAAGGTCGGCAATTTTAGACTCCTGGATCATTCCTTTACCCGGCTCATAAAAGATAATCATTCAAAGGACCTGGTGAAAACAGGATTTTATGAGCAATTGTATAAAGGTAGGATCGCGGTTTTTAAAAAAGTTATAAAGACCATCATCGATAAACCGGATATGACTGATGGCATATTGAGAAGTATTGAACAAAAAACTTATTTTTATTTGCAGACCGCCCGCGGATATACTCTGGTTAATAACAAAAGTGACTTGACTGAAGCCTTAAAAGATCATAAAAAGGAGATTACGGAATTCATTGGTTCAGGTAACCTGAGTTTTAAACAGGATCCTGCCGGCTTTCTTGCAAAGGTTGCTGCTTATTATGACACTTTATGATTGCATATGAACGATTGCCATAGATTATTGATTTTAATGGTGCTTTTTCTTGGTAGTGTATTTACCGCAGCGGGTCAAAGAAAAGCCCCGGCGCTTGTAACGGCCAATTTTCGGAATGCTGATATGGAGCAGTTCGTTTCAGAACTGGAGAAACAGACTGGTCTGTATTTTTATTATGATCCTGCTTTTACCGATAGTATAAAAATAAACTTATCTGTCACTTCACAACCTGTAGAAAAAATTATGGATATGGCTTTTGCCGGTTCTGATTTTTATTATTCAATTGATGAAGAAGGTGAGGTATATATCACAAAAGGAGTAAAAATCAGGGTATCAGCTTCTTCGAAATCCCTTTCACAAGATAATTCAAACAATCAAAAACCTGCTGATACGGTAATCTTCAAAGAGAAAGATCCTGTAGAAAAGAAAGTTCAAACCGCCCCGGCTGAGTATAAGGTGATCGAGATAGGAAGCCGCAATTTGATTGACCCAAAGACAAACAGGGCTACTGTTGCGGGGTATATAACTGATATTAAAACCGGTGAGCCGGTTTCGGTCGCGTCCGTTTCTGTTGAAACATTGAAAATAGGGGTTGTTACCGATCAATACGGTTATTTCTCGCTGACCTTACCAAAAGGGAAAAATACCCTGCTGGTGCAGGGTATCGGAATAAGGGAGACAACCAGGAAAATAATGCTGTACAGTGATGGTAAGATCAATATTGAATTGGAAAATATAGTCATGGTCTTGCGAAACGTAACCATCACCGCTCAAAAGCTCAGCAATATCAGGAATCCACAGATGGGGCTTCTGAAAATAGATATCAGCGCAATCAAACAAATGCCGGTAGTATTTGGTGAGCCGGACATATTAAAGGCAGTTACGGCATTGCCAGGTGTAAAAACAGTTGGCGAAGCCAGCACCGGATTAAACGTTCGTGGGGGCTCTCCGGATCAGAATCTTATTTTATTTAACGATGTGACCATTTTCAATCCTTCTCATTTCTTTGGGATGTTTTCCGCCCTGAACCCTGAAATAATAAAAGATGTTGAATTATTTAAAAGCAGCATACCTGCGCGATATGGCGGGCGTCTTTCATCAGTATTAAATATTACAGGCAGAGAGGGCAATAAAAAAAATATTTCCGGCTCGGCAGGCATTGGGGTACTTACCAGCAGACTGAATATAGAAGGCCCGCTTATCAAGGACAAGTCATCATTTATTATTGGGGGAAGGACGACCTATGCCAACTGGCTATTGAATTTATTACCGGATCAGTACAAGAAAAGCCGCGCTTCATTTTATGACATAGATCTTAGCATTACCCATCAAATAAATAAGAAGAACAGTCTTTATATTACCGGATACCTGAGCAGTGACCGGTTCAATTTGAATAATGACACGGTCTATGGGTATCACAACAAGAACGTATCTGTTAAATGGAAGCATGTCTTCAATAATAAACTGACCGGCATTTTTATAATGGGGTATGACCGCTATGAATATAATATTTCCAGTAACAAAGTTCCTTTTACAGCCTATGCGCTCAGTTTTGATATTAACCAAGGCTATCTAAGAACGTTATTCACCTATTATCTCAATAATAAAAACACGATTGAATATGGGTTGAGCTCTATTTTTTACAAGCTGCATCCTGGTTCTTACCTGCCGGACAGTAAAGAATCGATTGTGACCCCGGACCGTATTCCACCTGAACAGGCGCTGGAAACTGCTGCATTTATCAGTGACCGGTACACTTTCAACTCAAAATTGTCTGCTGAAGGCGGCCTGAGATTTTCGATGTTCAATTATCTTGGCCCCCAGAACATAAATTCATACCCGCCGGGTGTACCCAAAACGGAAGACAATATAATTCAGGTGATACCCTACTCTTCGGGAAAATTTATTAAAACATATGCTGCGCCTGAAGTGCGTGCATCTCTCCGATATGCTTTTAACGATAGTTTTTCTGTAAAGGCCAGTTACAATTCGCAGGAACAATACATACATCTTATTTCGAATACGACACAAATGGCGCCAACGGATATCTGGAAACTTAGCGATCCCAATATCAAACCACAGTCCGGAGACCAGGTCTCCCTTGGGTTATACAGGAACTTTAAATCAAATACCTTAGAAGCATCTATCGAGGTTTATTATAAAAGAATAAGAAATTATTTGGATTATGCCAGTGGCGCTGAATTGGTCATGAATCATCACCTGGAAACCGATGTGGTTGGTACAAAGGGAAAGGCATATGGCGTGGAATTCCTGCTAAAGAAAACAAACGGTAAATTAAACGGATGGATCAGTTATACCTGGTCAAGAGTATTTTTGAAAATGGACGATTCTACTGCGGGATCGATTATCAACAAAGGCAGGTATTATCCTGCCAATTACGATATACCCAATGATTTGACGGTGATTGGCAATTACCGGGTAAACCATAGATTCAGCATTTCGCTCAATGCCATTTACAGTACCGGTCGTCCGTTTACGTTGCCCATCGGCAGGTATTATTATAACAATGCTCCCCGAATTTTATATGCGGACAGGAATGCCTACCGGATACCTGATTATTTTCGTGCAGATTTTTCAATGAACATTGAAGGCAATCATCGGATATTCCAGAAAACGCATAATTCCTGGTCCATTGGAGTATACAACTTTACGGCAAGAAAAAATGCTTATTCTGTTTATTATGTTTCGGAAAACGGTAGTATCAATGGGTACAAGCTTTCGATTTTCGGAAGTGCCATTCCTTATGTCAATTTCAATATCAGATTTTAACGGCCAGTATGAAGAAGTTATTCAAAATACTATTCTCTTCTCTTTTCTTATTAGCTTGTAAGAAAACGTATATTTCGCCTTTTAATTCTCCGGACCTTGGTTACCTGGTGGTGGAAGGCGTCATTAACAGCGGGCCGGGAAACACGACTATCAAACTATCCAGGACCACACAACTTACGGATGGAACGGTGGTTATGGAGAGCGGGGCGACAGCGATGGTAATGGATCAGAATAACCAGACATATCCTTTAACAGAAAGCTCATCTGGCGAATATATGGCGAATGGCCTGAACCTGGACGTTAACCTGAAATATAGGCTGCGAATCGTTGCCGGCGGAAAAGAATATCTTTCAGACTATGTTACAGTAAACGATAATCCGCCGATTGACAGCATATCATGGAATTACGCATCTGATGGTGTGCATCTTGCAGTGAATACCCATGATCCGCGGAATAAGGCCAAATATTTTCAATGGGATTATGTTGGAACATGGGAATTTCATTCAGCCTATATACCGGCTACCAAATACGCTTCGAATGATCCTTATTTTGTAACCTATTTTGATCCTATTAAATACTGGTTGGATGACAGCTCCAGGTACAAATGCTGGCAATCCGAGGCATCCCAACAGTTCATCCTGGGATCGACTATAAAATACGCCGTTGACACCATATCCAACCCACTGACCGTTATACAACCCGCGTCGTGGAAGTTGAGCGTATTATACAGTATCGATGTCCGTCAATATGCTTATTCAAAGGATGGATATGAATTTCTGAACAAAATGAAGAGAAATTCAGAACAACTGGGTAGCCTATTCGACGCACAGCCATCCGATTTGCAGGGAAATATACACTGTGTATCCAAGCCTGATGAAATCGTGATCGGATACGTTTCTTCCTGCCCCATCCGGGAGAAAAGAGCATATATAAGCAACGCTGATCTCCCCGGCTGGGGCTACACATCGGGTTGTTCTTTAATGGTCCAAAATAACGATTCTGCTTTTATCAGGGACAACGATTATTATCCCGATGGCGTGACGCCTCATATCCTGCCTGTTAATTATATAACAAGAAACCCTTCTACTCCCCCTCCAAACGGGGTTATTTTCACTTTTACCGCAGCGGATATAGGATGTGTCGATTGCAGGCTTAAGGGAACAAGCACAAAACCAGCTTTTTGGCCATAAAAGGATTGAAAACAAAATTGTCAGATTAGCATATGAATAGATACGGATTTTATATAGGCTTGATTATTGTCTCCTGGATTATGCCGGAAGCGAAGGGACAGCAAATTTCGCAAAACTTCCCGGAGCCGGCATTTGATACATGGCGCAGGAATTATTTGCAGGAAAAATTATTTGTGCATACGGATAAGGATATATACATGCCAGGTGAAATCGCATGGTTCAAAATTTATTATGTAGACGGATGTTTTCATAAACCACTCCAGCTAAGTGAGATTGCCTATATTGAGCTGATCGATCAGTCCAATAAACCGGTATTTCAGGCCAAGGTCTCTTTAAAGAAGTCTGATGGCATCGGATCGATTTTAATTCCTCATGAACTACATACTGGTTATTATAAACTTCTTTGTTATACCCAATGGATGAAAAATTTTGATTCAAATTTATTTTTTGAAAAGCTTCTTGGTATTATTAGTACAGAACAAAACAACCAGGATAGTGTATCGCCGGTCAAGGAAATATATGATCTCGGATTTTTCCCGGAAGGAGGAAACCTGGTCAATGGCATCGAAAGTAAAATTGCATTTCAGGTCACTAACCAATACGGAAAAGGGATGGAATGCGGGGGCGTTATCGTGGATGGTGGGAAAGATACTCTATTTCATTTTCAAACGGCCAGGATGGGCATGGGGCATTTTAAATTGACGCCCGTTTACGGTCATGAGTATTTGGCCCGGTTAATACTTGCGAATGGGAAGATAATAGAGAAACAATTGCCGTCATCATTTGATAGTGGAATAACCATGCAGGTTTCATCGGACAGTTATGAAAAGCTCGGTATCTATATTCACTCAAACGAGCAATCAACCGATTCTGTATATGTATTTGCACATACACGTGGTGCGGTAAAAATAGCTGCAATTGTTCCATTGGTGAATGGCCGGGGAAGTATATTGGTGGACAAAAATAAGCTCGATGAGGGTATTACACATTTCACTGTATTTAAAAATAATCAACCTGTTTGTGAAAGACTTTATTTTATTTTTCCACGTAAACAATTTCAGATCGCTGCATCTGCTGATGGCGCTGAATATGGGATCAGGAAAAAAATTAAGATACATATTGAGGCTTCTGACAATAAAGGTTCGCCTATCGGCTCAAAAATGTCTGTATCGATCTATCGGTTGGATTCTTTACAGAGCCCCGATCAAATTGACATTCAGAACTACCTCTTACTCACTTCCGACATAAAGGGAAATATAGAATCACCTTCCTGGTATTTTAATGAGAATGAGCCAGGGAAGGAAGATGCCATGGATAATCTCATGCTCACGCATGGGTGGAGAAGATTTAACTGGAAATATATCCTGCATCAACAAAACCCAACCTGGAAATTTGCTCCTGAATTCAACGGCGAGATTGTTTCTGCAAGGATTTCCGACAAACCAACAGGAATGCCTTTAGAGAACGCACCTGTATTTCTTTCAGTACCCGGAATGAATACCAGGTTCTGGTCATCGGTTAGTGATTCAGATGGAATTGTAAATTTTGAATTAAAAAATTCTTTTGGAGACCAGGAATTTATTTTCCAGTCGCCGGATAGTAACGCTGAGATCAAATTCATTTCTCCATTTTCGCAAAAAGTTTACAATTATCAAATGCCCCCATTCAGTCTCGCCAAAGGCGATGTTGCCCTGGTGAACAGGAAGAGTATTTATCTGCAGGTACAGCATGTTTATAATGAAAGCAAGCTTAACCATTTTATTGTTAACGAGGAAGACAACACTCCGTTTTATCAGAAACCGGATGTTGAGTATTTTCTTGACCGGTACACGAGGTTTTCCACGCTCGAAGAGGTGCTTCGGGAATATGTCAGGGAGATTAATATTTCTAACAAACGGGGATCATTTCATTTGCATGTAAATGATGCGCGTAACCACATCCCTTTTGAACCGGATCCGCTTATCCTGCTGGACGGAGTCGCCATGCTCGATATAAACAAATTCATGAATTATGATCCCCTGAAAATAAGATCGATTGGAGTGGTTACAAAGAAATATTTCCTGGGCAACATTGGCTATTATGGTATTGTAGATTGCAAAACCTATAAAGGGGATATGAATGGTTATGCGTTGGATCCCCGATGCGTAATTGTAGATTTTGATGGTTTGCAGCAGCAACGCGAATTTTATTCGCCATCGTATGAGACACCTCAAAAATATTCAAGCAGGTTGCCTGATTTCAGGACCCTATTGTATTGGAATCCGTCTTTAAAAACCGGGAATGCAGGCAATGAGGAGATTGAGTTTTTTTCTTCTGACGCGGCCGGCAGATACGTCGTGGTAATTCAGGGTATTTCAGATCAGGGAAATCCGGCAGTTACAAGCTTATCTTTCAATGTTAAGAAATAGCCTCTCGATTTTATTTCTTGAGCGGGATAATTCTCGCTTTCCCTTGGTCTAAAAAACTTCATTAGTCAAACTTATTTCCAGGATTAGTTGAGGCATTCATTCGGATAATAGGGACCCATCGAAAAAAGGGGATGAGGGACCTGGAAATGATATGCTGGAAGTTTGATAGAAAATAGCCAATATAAAGCCCAATGTATGCAAATTGTATGCAAATGCTTAAAAAGGCAAAAGGGTTCCATTGTCTGAAACCCTTTACAGTATTGAGTGGACCCAACTGGGCACGATCCAGCGACCCTCTGATTATGAGTCCAAAAATTTACTTTTACACTTGTTTCAATTATTTCAATCTGCTATTCTAAAGGATTAATTATCAATGCCATTTTTCAATATGATGTGATATTCATTATGAGAAACTGACAGTTATTTTCCGGCAATATGTATCAAATCATGTAACAAAAATTCTATACTATAATATTTCTAGAAATGCAACCTATTATTTTTTGCCCCTAAAAAGGTCTCTAAAATTATTAACTTGTTCTTTAATTTCGTCAGGGAAATCTTCCTCTTTAATATCTATCTCTGTGACAAACTCTTCATCAATCAGTTTCATTATACTATCCATAGGCACTGCGACAGAATACCCAGATTTTATATACTCCTTAAACACCCTTCTGGGGGTTACAATCGAAGTTGGCAAAAACAATTAAATGATTGATAATTAAATAGTTAGGTTAAAGCCAGTTCACCCTGCTTCGGTCTGATTAAGGCGTTAGAGCGGCTGTTAATCAGAGGGTCGCTGGTTCAAGTCCAGCAGGGGAGCGCAGAACAGGAATTAAAAAGTGTAAAAACGAACCGAAACCCGCATCAGACGTAGATTTGATGCGGGTTTTTTCACGCCCGGGATTTTGGCGATTCCCATCGATTCCTGCCATTCTGTTTAAGAATTGTTTTAAGGGTTTTCAGAGGTATTTGTACCTTCGGGATATGAAATGATATAATGTCATTCCAGGTAGCGGTGAAAAAGACAAACCTTATTGTATGAAACTACCCTCTATTGCGGTTCTCCTCAAAAGTAATTTAATCTACCAGGCCCCAAGCCCTAATAAATATTATGATCAAATTTTTGATTGCTGTCGTTCTTCTTATATCTTTTAATTTCCACATCTTTGGGCAATCATATAAATCCTCTTATGTACACAAAGGTGTAATGAAAGCCAATGCCGGAAATTATAAGGGTGCTATTAAAGAATACAGTAGGGCTTTGGAAGAAGATCCAAATAATTACATCGCATTGGTAGATAGAGGTCTTGCAAAAGTTGAATTGAAGGATTACCATGGAGCTTTACAAGACTATAACAAGGCAATCAAAATAAACCCGAATTTTGGAAAAGCCTTTGTAGATAGGGCTATCGTCAAAAAGGAATTGGAAGATTATAAAGGGGCAATCAAGGACTATGACGAAGGAATTCGTCTTAACCCCAATGATAGTGTGGCTTTTTATGACAGAGGATCCGACAAATGCTTCCTCGGAGATTATAAAGGAGCAATAACTGATTTTAACAGAGCGATAGCTTTGAAGTTAAAGACAGAGGGTGTGTTTTACAATAGAGGCACTGCCAGGTATAAAGCCGGTGACTATCGGGGATCAATAGATGATTATAGTAAGGCAATCGCACAAAAGAAAGATTATGCAGAAGCCTATTGTTATAAAGGGGAAGCCGAGTGCGCCATTAAGGATTATTCAAACGCGTTAAGAGATCTGGACAGGGCCATAGAGCTTAATCCAAAGTACGCCGAAGCATATTGTGGAAGAGGAACCATAAAATATGATGAAAACCTATACCATGGCGCTATCGATGACTATACTAAGGCCATACTTTTAAAGCCGAATATCGCAACCTATTTTTTCGATAGAGCCGTTGCAAAGTATTCGCTGAATGATTCCTATGGCGCTATTGAAGATCTCAATAAGGCTATTGAATTGAAACCTCAATATGTTGCTGCCATTTTTGAACGGGGCTTGGCGAAATATTCATTGTATAACTTTAAGGATGCCATTCAGGATTTTGACCGGGTTATTGTATTTGAACCAGACCATGGGAAAGCTTATCTGTTACGGGGAAGAAGCGAAGTTTCATTATACCAGTATGAAAGTGCTTGCGCTGATCTTTCTAAGGCAAGAGATCTTAAGATCTTCGGAGCTGATGATGCAATTGCCAAATATTGTCACTGAGTGGACTACAAATACTATTTCAAAGCCCCAGTTAAGGCTCCAGTCGACAAAAATACAAGTGATTAATATTCAATCACATAGGCTCTCTTAAAAAGGCCTATGAGCATTTTAAGGTACCAGTTAAGGCACCAGTTAAATGCCCGTCTGGCAGGTGTTTCAGCATCATTTTGGCACAAGTCTGGCACAAGGAATAAATTAAAACAAAGGCCACTTAAGCCCATCAGACGAGGCATGAGTTAGTATATTTATTGTCAACACATTATATGTTATTTGGCCTACCTTAGGCATAAGTTGAGGCATAAGCTGTTCAATGGCCTGCCGAATGCTTACCTCAGCCAGGAAAGGATTAGAAGAAACTACCAGACTGAAACATCGGTGAATTCATGGCCGGTTTATGGCGGGTTTTTAACGGGTTTGGCGGGTTTATGGCGGGTTCATGATCTTTTTAATACGTACACGGTTCCCCTTCCTGTTACCCCTTTTCGTTCGAACAGGCCCTTACTTGTCAAATCCTGAAAGTCCCTAAGTGCGGTCCGTTCAGATACCTTATTAAGTTTTTGATACTCTTCGTTTGTTATTTCAGAGTTGGCCTTTGTATGCAGAATACCCCTCACCTGTCTCTCATTCAGATCTAACTTGCGTAAATACTCGTCCGTATAAATATCCTTTAAAAAGGCAATGCTAATACCGCCTTGCTCTTCTTTAATTATTGGTTCCGGCAAGCCAACCTTTATACAGGCGTCAATCATTTCATTTGTTCCCCTCCCCCAGGCTTCAATATATCCTGCTTTGAAAAACACGTCGGCAATATTTTGGTTACGAGGATAGGAAGAGTGTCGCCCTTTTAGTTCACCTATACTCAACTCTTCAGGTAAATTGCCTGGATTCCAAAGGTATAGTTGGTCGTCATAAACACGCAGAAAAATGTAGGTGCTGGAATAATTCTTATGAATAATGGCATTTAATACGGCTTCGCGCAAAGCTGGTTCAGGATATTCCAGTGGTTCCATTCTTTCCCCTCCTTTATAGGATATGGGACGGATAAGGTATTTTGCTTTCAAAGTTTCAATGACCTTTTCGTACATGTCGAAAATGTTCGTTTCAATGATATCCTGAAATAGTAAATCACTGCTTGATTTGCCGAACCTGCCGATTTTAAAACTAGCTGTAACGGAGATCTTTGCCGGATTTTTCCCAAACAGTAACAAAGCTGCATTGGTTAGTTGCCTTTGTTCCGTCATAAGTTTAAGATTCTTCAAAAGGACTTCGGTATCACTTTTCCTGGCATCAGATGATATCCTTCCTTTTTCAATAGCCCTTTCAATAAATAGTTGGATAGTGGTTTCGTTGAGGTCTGCTAGAGTAGCTCCTTCTACGGGCAAGTCTTCCCACTTTTTGCCGATCTTCTTTAATAATAAGTTTTGCAAAGCAATACCCTTTAATTCCTGCTTGGTGCTGCCGCTGCGGTAGTGATAGGCACCATGATAGGAGATAGGTACGCTACTCACCGGTATATCAATCTCTATATAATGCTTATTTTCTTTCTTATGCAGGTTGACATCTACTACCAACCCCAAGTGGTTCATAGTTTTGTTAGGGATCTCATCCATTAACTTCTTATAATCTTCCACACCAGCCACCTGGCCATGATCATCAATCCCGATAAAAATCTTCCCTCCCTGTGCATTGGCAAAACCAGAAACCCATTTAAGATATTCGTCCCGCCATGATTCTTTATATTCTATATTCTGATGCTCGGTCATAAGTAGGTTTTAAAAATGCAAGTTATTTTAATCGGCAATAATATTTTTTTCTTTTTTCAACGCACTGGTCACGAAAAGGCCCAAGTCGGGGCCCAAGATAAATTATTCAGCATCAAAATATTATGCGGTTTTAAGCTATTAAAAGGCCCATGTTAAGGCCCAAGATAAAATTCTATGTTGCACAGGACCTATAACAACTCTGTATAAGTGAAATGCAAAAACATAATCTACTTTCGTTTTTGAAAGTAAAATTGTGTGTGTATGAATCTGCAGAGTACGGCTTCATTGCTTTAGCAAATGATTTCGACAATCTCTTAAAGGAAATGTTTGTCGGCTGTTTCGGACGTTTATCGGACGTTTGCTGGACGTTTCGGACGTTTACAGCATAATGCTCCAACACTACTTGGCCAACGGTTTGCAACTTTGTTTTTTTGAAAATATTATCGCAATTAAGATTCAGTTTTGCTTTAGATGTTTGAGCCAACTTTGAGCCTATTATGAGCCAACTCTTTATTTCAGTTCGTATTCAGGGGAGCTGAAAATGAAGCACTTATGACGTTACTGTTGTAGATGTTTTTTCATTTGATACATGTTTTGAGACATGAATTTTGTGGAAAAAATTTTATTCCAGTTGACCAAATAGGGAGCTTTTCAGGAAACTGAACCCACGCCAATTACAAGAACCATCCGTTTTAACGTAAGTCCTTTCTCACTTTTGTTTATTTTCTCTTTCCCAAACTGACCTATGACTACCTGAAGTTCCAATTATGTTATTAATTACTACGTGTAATCGAAATGGTTTTGAATTAGGTAATATTTGAATGTCATGGGCACCATAGTCAGGAATAGCTTCTTTTCCGAAAATTTATATTCTGTCTGGCTTGCCATACTATTACCGTTAATGAGAGTATCCCCGTTCCTATTGGTCAGAAGAAGAAGTTAATTTAATTTTTCGAAGAGCCGGGAGAAGAGCCCGAGTCTTCTCCCGGCTGAATGATAGTGGCAGTTTATTTATTTATTCCAAACGACTCCCATGCTCCCGCTGTGACACGGTTACAGGTCATAGCCTGTGTACCATTTTCACTGGAAATAAAGTTGCCGGTATTGCCTCTGAAAGAAACAGTTCCATCCGGGTTGGTTATCCAGTCAAATTGTTCCCAGGGCCCAATTGCAGTACGGTTGCAGGTTATGGGCTGAGTACCGTTTTCCGAGGATACATATTTACCCTGGTTTTGCAGCGCTATTTTACCGCCGCCGGCATCAATAACAGTAAACTGCTCCCATCCCTGAGCGATGGTCCGGTTACAAGTCATAGCCTGTGTACCATTTTCGCTACTTACATATTTGCCGTTAGATCCTTTGATCGTTACCGTTTGCCCGATAGGGATCGTTCCCACGACGGGCTGGGTCGGGCGCGTAGCTGTCAGTCCAATCTGGCCTTTCAGCATCTTGGTTCCATCCCCCGAAAGCCGCAGGTAATAATCCGAAGAACAATGCACCCCATCCTCGTCCAGGGTGAAAGAGCCGGAGTTGGTGGGCTTCATGGAAGCATCTTCTGCCGACTTGGCGATCTGGTTGCCTTCGCCGTATTCATCGAACATGGAAATGTAAATGCCCTGGGCACCCAGCCGCACCATATTATAAAACTGCCTCCACATGAAATCCCCGTGGATCCGCTGACCGGTGTCGCCCGGCAGCACACAAGGCTGGAAATCGATGCCATTGGCATTGCAGTCAGCCTGGTCCGCCAACTGCACATTGTTGTAAAAGTTATCTACATCGCTGACAGTCCCGATCCTCCCCACCATCCAGGGAGACAGCATGTTAAAGCTATGGTAGACACCTAAATAGCCCGACCTGGAATCGTTTATACCCGTACGCCAATAGGTGGGTACGCCGCCGATGACGTAACATCCCTGGCTTTTAAACCAATTGACGACATCCGTACATGCCGCAGCGCTCCACGGATGATTGCTGTCATTAAAGCCAAAGCCCCAGATACAGACCACTGGCTTGCCATTCTGATGCGCATAAGCGGACGAAGACACCAGGGCCGACATTTTATTGGTCCAGTCCGTCTTGATCTCCGACTGCATATTCGTCCAGCCGGAGACATCATACATAATGTAGAACTTACGGCCATAGGTTTGCGCCGCATCGCGCACTTTGGTGGCCATGGCATCCCGGGTAGGGCCTTCCGAGGAATTGGGATTGAATCGCTGCAAGGCGGCGCAGTCGAGACCATTCTGCTGCATCCATAAAAAATGGGTGTTGACGGTCTGTTGTGTGTAAGAGGAGAACAATGTGGCCGGCTGACCATTACCGAAATTAGCAAAGGCCGTCTGAAAAGTGGTCGTATATTCCCGCATATCCGGCCAGCATTTAATGGCCTGGTTGGTTGGAGAGGGCGCCTGGCTCCAATTCTGGCTCCAATGCCACCAGACATTAATAGGGGATCCATCTCCGGGCGCTGCAAACCAGCCTTGGTATCCCACCGTAACCTTTCCTACTACGTCACCCGCGGGGGAGGCGGCCGGTGTAACCGCCCTTTGCTGACTGGAGGGGTCTGCATTTTTGACATTAATTTTAGAACAACTGAATGCAAGGAGAATGATCGCGCTGAGTAGCGCAAGTTTTGTCTTTTTCATAGCAAGTAATTGAAAAGTTTAATGATTAGGCCCAGTATTGGGTTGGTATTAATATAGTCCCCATTGGTTAATAGATGGGTTAATTAAACACTAACGCCATGAATGTGAGTAAAAAAAGGCGGGGAAACTCACCAGGAATTCTCTGATCTGTTCTTCGGCGGGTTTATGGCGGCTTTAAATCATACGGTCCTGGACGCTCCAGGAAATGCCGGGCCAGCGGTACTTCATTATTCGACGTTTCGGGCGGGGTGATAAGCAGCAGGTGTATGAAGGCAAAAGTAATGCTTACGGATGATCCATTCTGCTACAAGCAGGTTGGGCACGAAACCCATCCAGGCCACTATCATATAAGCGTCCAGCGGGCGCAGGTGGAATAAGGCGATAAGCAGCCATTTCCATGCCCGCAGGGTAACGGCCGAAAGAGTAAGGGCATAGCTGCGATACATCCAGTTGCGGTGCAGGGTAAACTGTTTTGCCTTAGCGGTCTGCCAGGCTTTAGCGGTGCTGTACATCCACAACAGGGACAGGCTGGTAAATGCGATGCGCGATGGAATGCCTCCGTTAGCCAGTAAGGCCATGATAAACGAAGCGGGGCCGGTGACAAAGAGAACGACCGCTACATAACATTTCCCAACCGTGCGGTGAATCGTCTTATGCCGCCGCAGTATCCATCCTGAAAACTGGGTGAAGCCTGCTGCCAGGGCAAACATCGACGTGAACACATGCACAAAAAAAGCAATACGCCAGGGAGTGATATGAATATATTCCTGTTTAATTTGCAGGAAAGCTGCATCGGTGCGCACGGGTATGTACTGCAGGGTGATTTGCCCCATCAGCACAAAGAAAAAGGCCAACAGGAGCAATAAGCCGTAACGGTAGAAAATAGGCATCGAGGATAAAGTTATTAAAAAAAAATTCTTATTTTTCTGTCTTAAAACAACTACCTATGACCCCGACCCGATGGATGATGCCTGCCATTGTCCTCTTTTCGTTCACTGCCGGCTGTAAGGATCATTCCGCTGCCAGCGTTGTAAAAGACAGAACCGTAGCCCATACCCTTAGTGCGCGGGAAACCTCGGTTACCGGTACTTGGTGCGGCATGTTCGAGCCAACTGGGCCTTTAAAAATGCTCGATAAGGCAACCGGCGATTCTATCCCGGTACCCTCGAGTAAAATCACCTTGTTTATTGACCAGATCCAAGATGGTGAAATATTCGGCTACAGTGTTTGTGCCGGGAACGATCGCCCTTTCAGGGGTGTCTATACGGAAGAAGGGGATAAGATAACGGCTACGCTCAAAGAGCCGGGCGACAATAAATATGATGGTGTTTTTGACCTGGTTATTTCGAAGAACCCTCTCTCGCTCACAGGCAAATGGACGCCTTTCAACGCGGCACAGTCCGACCGTCATTATACGTTGATGCGAAAGAATTTTGTCTACAATGCCACGGCAGGCCAGTACTCGGAAAGCTCGGTAAAATTGCTGACCAGCGATAAGGTGAACAACCTCTACAAAAACGAACTCCGCCTGATGCGCAATGAAATATATGCGCGACACGGGTATTCATTTAAGCTGAAGGATGTGCGGGAATTGTTCGACAACCAGGACTGGTATATGCCGATATCCACCGATGTTCGGAAAAAGCTGACAACAATAGAAATAAAAAACGAGAAGCTTATTAAGCAGTTCGAGAAATACGCGGAAGAGAATTATGACGATTATGGGCGTTAAGAACTTTTTAGGGCGTTCCGCATGGGGTTTAATACGATCTAAAAATATTAATTTTATAGCTTGAGTATAAGATTTGGTGCAAAACTTTAAGAGAGTTCCCTACCCATTCAGCACACTCGACCGCGACAAATACCTCCTCGAAGGATAGTAAATAAAAAAGCAGGTTCCGTTTTTGATAGCGGGAATGATCTGATTGCTCAATTCATCTGGTATAGCCGGGCAGCCGAAAGTAGTTCCCATCACCCCATATTTATGAAGGATCCGCTCGCTGACATAGGGCGCCCCATGGATCACGATATTTCTCTGGCGGGCTCTGTTGTTGAAGCCCCTGTCCATTCCATCGACCCGGAGGGAAAGCCCATTGCTGCCATAATAAGTTTCCCGGGTCACATAGAAACCCAGGCTGCTCTTATGCGATTCCGGTATGTTGGAAAAGGAATTGGCATATTCTTCACCCGAGTTGATGCCATGCGCCACATAACTACGATATAACAGCTTTCTATTGCTCACGTCGATGACATACATTCTTTTCAGGCTGGAGGACTGACTAAAATCACAGACCGTCAACACATCCGTCCTGTACAGGATCCCTTTCTTCAGCAACCGGTGATAGCCGATCAGCGCATATTCCAAGACCTTTTCATTTAATCCGGAATCTTCCAGCTGCATCTCCTGAGACAGGCCGATGGCTTCCAGGCGGATCATCTTTAATTCGGCTTTTCGGGCAGCAGCCCTTGCCCGGGCCAATCTGGCGGCAACGGTTTTGGCGGCGGCAGCGCTGGCAGAATTGGTATTACTATTGGGGGAGGCGGGAGGATACAATGAATAAGACGCCGACGGAATCAGGAAAAGACACAGGCAGAGCAACTTGCCAAAAGAATGCGGCACAAAGAGCCCAATGTATGTTTTCATTTGAGGTACGTTTAAGGTGTTACGGACTATAACTAATAATAATAGTGACTATTAATAGTTCATAGTTATTGGAGAGGGCAGCGGCGATTTCAGAGGATTGAAGAAGTAGCTGATTGCTGTAAAAAAGCCTGAAAAAAAGAGGGCGATTCGAGGAGATTGGGTACGGTCTGCGTTAATGGAAAATGGAATAGGTGCTTCATCGATTCTCAAAAGTAATAGTCCTTTTAGATTTATGCAAGTTTCTACAAGGGTCTCTGCAACAATTGAAGCTCAATCCAAAAAATGAGGCGATTATATATATAAAGCTGCTATAATGCTTCTGCCACATTTTAAAAATTTGTTATGGGAGGTTGCGGTCGTAATAA
>DASWFI010000041.1:0-1579 GCA_036394315.1 Patescibacteria group bacterium | reverse complement strand
CAAATACTACTCATACTTATTTAAGACCTTCAATGAATGTCAATACTAATGTACAATGTTCATTAGAAGGCTAACCCAATGCAACCAACTTGTGTGGCAATTGCCAATGACTAACTAATGGTCAGGTGGCCAAGAGTTAGTTGACTAACTTTTGGTCAGGTGCTCAAAGTTAGTTGACTAACTATTAAGTCACCTGACCTGACTGTCGGCATGAGGTGAGTAATGGCAATTGCCACGCGAGTTGGTCGTGCGGTGATTGTGTTAGGGTTCTCATCATGAGACTTCGACTTGGATTCTACAGTTTAATAATACATGTCCATACTAATAGTGCTGACTGTTGGTATGTTTTTTGAGCCTTTGGTGACCGACAGTAAAAATTTTCTTCCGCTGTGCAGCGTGACCAACCGACGGCATGATTAAGTTACTGGCAGCACTAAGGGTAACTTAATCATGCCGTCGGTTGGTCACGCTGCACAGCGGAAGAAAATTTTTACCATCGGTCGCCAAAGGCTCAAAAAACATACCAATGGTCAGCACTATTAGTATGGGTTCACGGAACTTTCTGGACATGTATTATTAAGAGAGTAAATACAAAAAATATGAACATGCTTTACAATTAGCTACCAACAAGTGCCTGCATATTGTATGCATTCTTGTTACATGAGAGTGTATTATTAAACTAAGAGAAAAACCGTGTATAATATAGTGATTTAGTTATTATCCAGAACATTTATAGTATTTTACAGTATTTTATGTGAACATACATATCTCGTGGAATGACATTGACATACACTGTGGGAAGTAAACTGAAGTCATACTATGTAACAGAACCGTAAGACTCACCAATTTCTAACATCAAAATTGCACTGGAATTGCGTTAAACTTCTCTGCCTTTTATATTATTACATCAACCCACAATTCCCACTCCTTGTGTTGTAGCGAGAACTGTAAGACCCATATCCCCCCCAATTTCTCACCGATTTTGAACATCAAAGTTGCATTAGACTCATGTTAAATACCTCTACATTTCATATTATTACACCAACCAACATTTTCTACTCCTTAAAGGACCTTAGGTAATTCCCCACATAGAACTTAGACAAAATTTTCATTAAAATATTGCTTTTGAGAATGAATGTTGATCCAGTGGACCCGGATAAATTTCCCAATGAATAGGCTATTCATTTGACATTTCAGAGGATGTCAAGAGTCCTTTCCAGAATGCCCTGTGCACAGACTTTCCATTTCCGGTAATTTCCTGTAAAATGGTTATATCTCTCTCAATATTCCACATATCCGGACGTATGTGGCACCATTGGAATTGTATGGATTCCCTCTTTCTAATGGTTTATTGATGTTCCAGTTTTTAGCAATTTACAGAAAAACATTTCCAGACCAAATTTGGTAATTTCATATGTTGAAACTCATCTCCAAAGGCAGGTCCTATATCATCCTTACAATATGTCCCACATCATACAAATATCCTGCCTACAGTGGTCTAGCAATTTATATGTAAATTACAACTTAGTAATTTTTGTCCCTAGTGGTCTAGTAAATATTCAGGAAATAAGATGGTAAA
>DASWFI010000040.1:0-12512 GCA_036394315.1 Patescibacteria group bacterium | reverse complement strand
AATCAAGTGGTGAGCCCGGCGCAGGTGTTGATGTGTTCATCCGTGGCGTGGGCTCTATCCGCAGTGGTAGCACACCGCTTTTTGTGGTAGATGGCGTGCCCCTGAGCAACGATAACGTGAGCGCAGGCAGCCCTGATTTGGGTTTGGGTAGCACTGATGCCAAGAATCCACTGAATTTTCTGAATACAAGCGATATTGAAACCATCACAGTATTAAAAGACGCTTCTGCTGCGGCTATCTATGGCGCCAGGGGTTCTAACGGCGTGGTGCTCATTACTACCAAACATGGTAAAAAGGGCGATCCCTCATTGACCTATGATACGTATGTGGGTACCTCCTCTGTTATCAGGAAGATGAAAGTGCTTACTGCTTCGGAATACCGGAATGCATTGGCCAATCCGGCTTACGACCACGGTGGCAATACTGACTGGCAGGATGCGATCTTCCGCCACGGCTTTGCACAAAACCACAACCTGTCGTTTACAAAAACTACTGCTACAGGCAGCTATGTGGCATCGATTTCTCACCTCGAACAGAATGGTATTATACAGAAAAGCGACTTCAAAAGAACAACCGCCAGGTTGAATGCCGAAGAGTCGTTCTTCGACAACAAGCGGTTGATCGTTAAAATGAACATGACCGCCAGTAATATCGATGAAACTGGTATACCCAATGGAAATACTGCCGGGTCAGACGGGCAGTTTATGATGTATGCCCTGATGGCCAATCCCACCAGGACTGTGTATGATTCTGCCGGCAAATTTACCAATTTCAACATGATCCAGTTGTTCAATCCCCTATACGTGCTTAGCGTTTATGATGACAGAACCAATACTTTCCGGGTATTGGGCAATATGGAAGCTACATTGCGTTTGTTACCCGGATTGAACTATCGTTTCAATTTGGGGCTCGACAAAACAACTTCAGAGCGTAATACTACCATGTACCCTAACGTTACCGACAGAACCCCCCAAGGCGCCTATGTACAAAACGACCTGAAATCATTGACTACTTTGGTGGAACATTACCTCACCTATAATCTGGCTATTCAAAAACACCAGGTAGAAGTATTGGGTGGTTTTTCCTATCAAAAGTTCAATTTCTCAGGTACGGCTTTCGGCATGCAGAACATTGCTGCACAGGGTGCAGGTGTACCGCCCATGTATAATCCGGGTTATTCCGGAACACCCACCAGTCCCAGCGGTTATGCGCAGGAGAACGAGCTGCAATCTTACTTCGGACGTTTGAATTATAACTACGACAACCGGTTTCTGTTTACGGCGTCTGTTCGTGCTGACGGCTCTACCCGTTTTGGTGCCAACAACAAATATGGTTACTTCCCCTCTTTTGCAGCGGGTTGGAATCTGACCCACGAATCGTTTGTTAAAAATATTTCAGCAATCAGGAATCTGAAGCTGCGTGCCAGTTGGGGACAAACTGGCAACCAGGAAGTGCCTAACAAAATTACCCAGGCCAGCTATACCTTATCATCGGGCTCAGGATATTACCTGGATGGTACTAACTTGGTAAATGGGGTTACAGTAAACCGTACCGCCAACCCGGATCTTAAATGGGAGCTGGTTGAACAATACAATGTGGGTGTCGACTTCGAACTTTTCAAGAACAAACTGTACGGTTCATTGGAATATTATAACAAAACCACAAAAGATCCTATCCTGAACATTCCTTCAGAACCGTTAAGCCCCACCAGTACCGTATGGAAGAATGTGGCTGGCCAGATCGTGAACAAGGGTTTTGAGTTTACGCTGGGTTCTCAGCTGATCAGCACTAAAGACCTCTCATGGACTGTTGATGTCAACGGGTCTACACTGAACAACACCATCAAAGGCCTTCCTATCTCCGAATTATATTCTGGTAGCATCTCAGGTCCGGGGCTTTCCGGTGTAACTGCCAACATCTATAAAAATGGCTATGCAGCAGGCTCATTCTTTATGTTAAAGCACCTGGGCTACGACAAAAATGGAAAGGATATATTCGAAGATAAAAATGGGGATGGTATTATCAATTCAGCAGACAGGGAGATCTTTCCGGGGGCTATACCTAAATTCAACTACGGCTTCAATAGCCAGTTACGCTATAAGACCCTGGATCTGGGAGTTTCCTTCATTGGACAAACCGGTGGGTACCTGTTTAACAACACCGCGCTTGAGCTGAACATCAACAATCTTTCAACAGACCGCAACGTGCTGAAAAAATATGTCGATGCTAAAGCAAACCTTGGCAATCAGTTAGCCGTGTCTTCCCTGTACCTGGAGAAATCGGATTTCCTCCGTCTCAGCAATCTGCGTTTGGGAAATACCTTTACTTTCAAACAAATGCCCTGGATCCGATCGGTCAACTTATATGTAAGCGCTCAGAACCTGTTTACCATCACTAACTATTCCGGCTACGATCCTTTGGTGAATACTACCAAAAATGTAAACGGCAACCAGTCGCTGGGTGTCGATTATACTACTTATCCTGCAGCAAAAACATTCCTGTTAGGTGCAACGATCAAATTTTAAATCATTTGGAATATGAACAAGAAATCATTTATACTACATAAAATAGCCTGTGTTCTTCTGATAGTGGCCATGGCAGGCTGTACCAAACTTAAGGAACAGGTAATTGACGAAGTACTGGGCTCCAGTAGTGCAAGTCCTGCAAATGCACTGGCCACAGCATACGGACAAATGGACAATGGTACTTTTGTAAACCATGCCCAGGCATTTGCCCTGCAGGAATATTCAACCAACGAAGCGATATTGCCTACCCGAGGCAGCGACTGGGGTGACGGTGGTATTTATCGTGCTATTCATGAATTTACATGGGGGGCTGACAATTCTATGATCACCAACACCTGGAATAGCCTTAATCTTGGTATCACCGAATCGCTCACTGCCATCAGCAGCATTACCAATTCGAGCGTTGCCAACAAGGCCCAACTGCTGGCGGAAGCCAAAGCCCTGCTGGATTTATACACTTTCCACGCATTAGACCTGTTTGGCCAGGCGCCTTACCGCGACCCCAGCGTAGCCAATGGCCCGCTCCAGGTGAAAAAGGCAGCAACAGCCATCGACGATCTGATCAAAGATGTAGAATCATTAATACCTGATCTGTCGAATATAGGCCAGAATAATACGGGTAACGGGCGTTTCACTAAACAGGCTGCTTATGCCCTGCTGGCAGATATGTATCTTAACCGTGCTGTGTTCAAAGACCGTTATGCAACCACTTTTAATTTCAGTGAAGCGGCGGTTGATGGTAACGGAACCGACATGGATAAAGTAATCTCTTATACTTCCCAGCTCATTGGGTCGGGACAGTTTAAACTGGAAAGCAACTTTTTCCACAATTTTGATATTACGAACGGCAATGGAACTGAACTGATCTTTGTAATAACCCAGTATGTAAACACCCTGCGCAGCAGCAGTAATAATTTTGCTTATATGCCTATGGAAAGAAATCAGAAACCTTCTCCGGCTAACCGGGGTACCAATGCCTCCTGCACTACCCCTGAGTTTTATGCTACGTGGGATAATAATCATGATGATCCGCGCTTTCAAAGGCATTATCAATACGCCGATGGTACCTGGTTTATGAACGACGGTACTGATGTGAGCGTACCAGCTAGCAGCCTTGTAGTGGGCACTTCATTGCCCTGGTTCCATTTCAACCGTGGTATGCAGGTTGGTCAACAGTATGGACCACGCATCGTGGGAACCGACTTTGAACGTACACCCGACGGACGCATTAAAGTAAGTCAGCTGTATTGCGAAAAGGCGTCCACCCAACTAATGGACTTTACGCCAGCGCTTAATTTTGATGATCCCAACCAGTCTGTATTCACCCAGGCGGAGATCAATCGCGGTGTTCGGCCATTTAAATTTGAGTTTGATCCGCAAGGACTTAACAGTAGAAGCAACTGTGCTATTCCGGTTTACCGTTTGGGCGCTATGTATTGTATGCGTGCAGAAGCTTATTTACGCAAAGGCCAAACCACTCAGGCTTTGGCTGATGTGAATTCGCTGCGTACAAGCAGAACGCGTGAAGCACTCTATGCCAATGCTCCCGGAAAAGCGCTTGCTTCTATTGACATGCAAACGCTTTACAATGAAACCGGGTTTGAAATGTATTGGGAAATGTACAGACGAAAAGCTGCGATCCGCTTTGGTAAATTCGAAGCAGCTGGTACAGCAAAACCTGTATCTCAACCTTTCCGCCGTATTTACCCCATTCCCCAGTCTACAATGGATGCTTCAAAGTTATTTGTGCAGAATACTGGCTATTAAAAATAGAAGTCTGTAAATAATCTTCAAGAGGCTGTCTCAAAAGTAATTTGAGGCAGCCTTTTTTATTTTCATTTCAGTTAAAACCAGCCTATAATGTACAGATCAGCACCAACAATCAAATACATTGCTTCTTATAGCATCTACCCAATTACCACAGATACCAATACTTTGATTGATCACGTAAACCAACATACTAAAAGTTTTAAACAAAAACCCAATAATATTACAGTAGATGCAGGCAATGGCAGTGAACAAAATTACCAGTGGCTGGAAGATAAGCGCATAATAGCTTATATTAAATACAGCCAGTTCGACCGGGTACTTCAATCTGATAGTAGCGACGTTTTCGCCGGACGTAGATTTCCAAGGGTATTGGATAACGACCGGGACTGTTGACCGCGTTTCTCCAGTTGTGTTTTACTTTGACTTTAGCCGACAACACTGGGTTCAATTTTGAGTTCGCAAAACGAGATTCTCAGGAGGTTGCAAAAACCAACCCGTGTGCCGCAAAACCGTGTCACAAACTGTAACACAACTGTCAATAATTAACGGGGGATAAAACGTTGAAGAAAAAGGGAAAACCCACTACAGCTATGTTCTGTAGTGGGTTTTAGTCATCTTAAGACTTGGCAGAGATTGCCATTTCGTACCCGGGACGGGGGAATTATTTAACCGATTAATGGTTGATTTTCTGGTTTTTAGCTATTTGCCGGAATGACGTTTTGGTGTGGAATGGGCGCTTTGGAAGGATAGCCCCGAGATCGCCAAGCTCGGAGATCCCCAGCTTAAACTATGTGGTTAAGCGTAACCATTTTTGGATATTTATGGATATATTTATGGATATTTGTTGATTTCTGGATATTTATGGGTATAAATATGGATATGAACACACAATCTTTGGTTATTACTTCCGACATATTAGCCCTTATCTCTGAAATTGATGAGTTTAAAGGAGCTTGGCGGGCTTTGGGGCAATTGGCCCCTGAACAGTTGACCGCCTTAAAACAGGTCGCCACGATTGAAAGTATCGGCTCCTCCACTCGTATTGAAGGCAGCAAGCTTAGCGATAAAGAAGTCGAGGCCCTGCTTAGCAACCTTTCGATCAAGAAATTTTCCACCAGGGATGAACAGGAGGTTGCCGGATATTCCGATGTTATGAACCTGATCTTTCAGAACCATGACGTTATACCATTGACGGAAAGCTACATCAAGCAATTACATGCTGAACTTTTACAATACAGCGAAAAGGATACCTGGCATCGAGGACAGTACAAGGAGTCTCCTAATCACGTGGAAGCCTTCGGATCCGATGGTAAAAGCCTCGGGGTTGTCTTTGAAACGGCCAGCCCGTTTGAAACTCAATTCCGCATGCAAAGACTAGTCGATTGGTCTAATGAAGCCTTCGCCGAAAAGCAATTACACCCCTTGCTTATTACAGCGATTTTTGTTGTCGAATTTCTGGCAATACATCCCTTTCAGGATGGGAACGGACGTATATCCAGGGTTTTGACAACCTATCTCTTGCTTAAAAATAATTATGCGTATGTTCCTTATAGCTCTCTTGAAGCCGTGATTGAGCAGAGCAAAGAAGGTTATTACCTGTCTCTCCGGCAAACGCAGGGAACATTAAAAACAGAAAATCCTAATTGGCAACCCTGGGTGCTGTTCTTTCTTAAAGCCTTGCAACGCCAAAAACAACGTCTTGAAGGAAAGCTGGAACGGGAAAAGCTCCTTTTAACGCAATTGCCGGAATTGTCCTTGCAAATTCTTGAATTGGTAAAATCCCGTGGGCGTATTACAGTCAAAGAAATTGTCACCCTCACGAATGCCAACCGAAACACCATCAAGAGGCATCTTGAAAATCTGGTTGAAAAGAATTATCTGCAACAAAACGGTACAGGTAAAGGAACCTGGTATTCTATAAAAAATAAAAGTTAGGCCCAGAAAAATGATATATTAATTCATGCTCAATTATCTTAATTCTAAGCACTCTCTCATAATATATTAAGTATGTTCGACCCAAGAAGAAAAACGGGTCGGACAATTAACTAAAACAGGAGCATCCAAAAACGACGAAACCCTCTACCAGAGAGGGTTTCAAGTTGTACCCGGGACGGGAGTTGAACCCGTACTTCCGTTGCGGGAAACTGGATTTTAAGTCCAGCGCGTCTACCAATTCCGCCACCCAGGTATCTGTGTTTCTTTAAACTTCGGCCTATGGCCTTTGTTCACCACCGGACATCGCCCGATCCGGCTTTCCGGCAAACTCTAAACTAAAAATTCCACCTGCCAAAGTCAATTAGACCCGCGGATGGAATTTTTGAGCGGAAGACGAGGCTCGAACCCGCGACCTCAACCTTGGCAAGGTTGCGCTCTACCAACTGAGCTACTTCCGCATTATAAAAAATATCAAAAGAACTAATGAATTGCCTTACTTTTTATTCCCCCCGCACTTTCCCTCTTCGTCCTGCTGATTTTAATTGGGGTTGCAAAAATAAGGAATGTATAATTCCTGAAAAAATTTTTCGTGCTTTTTTTACTTATACTGGGGCGTATAAAGAGTATTGCCAGGAACATTCACTTCCGGCTTGCCCTTATAGCGATGCACATACAATCCATAGCAGCCGCCAACCAAAAAAGCAACTATGCAAAACACCTGCAAATAAAATAAGAAAACGGAAGAATTTACCCAGCTATAGGCAATGTCTTTCAATTTGGGGTCTTTAACGATCTCTTGTGTTTGATCCATAACTATTTAATTGCTAGGCAAAAATAATGGTTTGATCGAAAAAATCAGCTTTTGTCCTTCATTATTTCCCTAAAAGTTTTTCTTCCCGCCACAAAATACTGCCAGGCAATACTATGCAGGTACCAGCCAGAGAGGGTTCCCTGCCTTTTTTTGGGGAAAACGCTTTGTTTCCGCTTGAACAACACCCATTTAATAAAGGCCAGATGCGCCTCCAGGATAGCCGCAAAATAGATCCCCTCCCCTGCAAAAAGGGATTTCCAGGCCGAAATACTATCCAGGAAGAACCGAAATGGGATCTTCCAGGCCAATTGCCCCGGCGGGAGGTTCTTGGCCAGCATAATGAGATTATTCCGAAAATTCAGAAAAACCTTCCTTTCATTGCCTTTAGGCAGGGTACCACCGCCCAAATGATATACCACAGAGGTAGGACAGGTATATACTTTATAGCCGGCCAGCTGGACACGCCAGCAAAAATCGATCTCCTCCTGGTGGGCAAAAAAGTAGTTATCCAGCCCCCCCAGTTCATGATAAAGGTTGGCCCGTACGAACATCGCCGCCCCGCTGGCCCAGAAGATCGGTTCGACAGCATCATATTGTCCCTCGTCTTTCTCGCAGACGTCGAAGATCCGTCCTTTGGCAAAAGGATATCCGAAGCAATCCAGCCAGCCACCGGCGGCCCCGGCATATTCAAATAACTCTTTATTGGAATACATACGAAGCTTGGGCTGGCAGACACCGATGGAAGAATCTTTCTCCATCAGGTCAATTATAGGTTCTATCCAGCCGGGTTCTACTTCCACGTCGGAGTTTAGCAGCACATAATAATCGCTTTTCACCTGTTTTAACGCCTCATTATATCCCCCTGCGAACCCATAGTTCCGGTCCAGGGAGATCACCCGCAGCTGGGGGTAAGCCTCCTTTAGGAAGAGTACGGAGTCATCCGTTGAAGCATTATCGGCGACAATCACCTCTTTGGCAGGGCAGGTGCTGGCTACTACAGAAGGGAGAAATGTTTCCAGGTGCTTACGTCCGTTCCAGTTCAGAATAACAATAGCTATTGTCGGCACTACACAATATTGGTTAATAAATAAAGCCCAAAAATAAGGGAATAGGGATTTAGTGGAGTGGTTTTTATAAATTCGGTCTATGATTCGATCATTGCTTAACTGGAGGTCTTTATTAGCCCTTATCGCCATTATTATCGTAAGCGCTACGATCTTCTACTCCCAATACCTGGCTAAAAAGATCGCGGGGGAAGAACGCCAAAAGGTGGAGCAGTGGGTAGCCGCCAGCAATGCGATCCTTAAAAACCCCGGCATGGACCTCACCCTCCCCAACCTCATTCGGAACGGGCAGCAGTCTATCCCGATCATCGAAACCAACCAGGCAGATAGTATCACAGACTATATCAACCTGGATTCCACCCGGGCTTCCATAGACAAAAACTATCTCTATCACGAGCTTAAAAATTTCAGGTCCGAAAATACCCCTCTGGAAATTAAGCTCAGCGACACCCCTTATATCGCCAACCGCTATTATTATGGCCATACCACTTTATTGGACCAGGTAAGGTACTATCCCCTGGTCCAGTTGTGCATCGTAGCCCTTTTCATCTTTTTTACCCTGTATTCCATTACGATCCGCAATAAGGCTACCACCAACCAGCTCTGGGCGGGCATGGCCAAAGAGACGGCCCATCAATTGGGTACTCCGGTCTCTTCTCTGGAAGGTTGGGTGGAGATGCTGAAAGAAAGCAATACGGATCCCAGGACGGTTCAGGAAATACAAAAAGACGTGGACAGGCTGAAGCTGGTATCCGACCGGTTCGGCAAGATCGGAAGCAAACCGCAGCTGGAAGAAAAGGACCTGATCGGGCAGATCCGGAATATGGTGGAATATATAAAGAAACGGGCCGCCGGAAGGGTACAGTTCAGCTTACAAATCCCCACCGGCCAGGAGCAGCTTTTTGTCCGGATTTCGGGACCTTTATTCGACTGGGTGATCGAGAACCTGCTAAAAAATGCCCTGGACGCCATGGATGGGAAAGGCAATATCACAGTCACTATCCAGGAGTCGGAGAAAGAGATCCTGGTAGATGTAGCCGATACCGGCAAAGGCATTGCCGCCAAAAACCTTCAAAAGGTCTTCAAACCCGGCTTTACCACCAAAAAAAGGGGCTGGGGACTGGGATTAAGCCTCTCCAAACGCATTATCGAGCAATACCATAAAGGGGAGCTTTTCGTCCGGCATTCAGAACCGGGAAAAGGCACCACCTTCCGGATCGTCCTGAGAAAATAGGCCGGATCGGCTGAAAATTTGACTGAAAACCCTATTTTTGCAGCCACTTCAAAATTTTGACCCGGTAAGTTATGCGTGGGTGGCGAAATTGGTAGACGCACTACTTTGAGGTGGTAGCGCTCGAAAGGGCGTGAGAGTTCGAATCTCTTCCCGCGCACTTTTAAAGCCTTGATAATCAAATGATTACAAGGCTTTTTTATTTCTATGTGCCGCATTTTCCCCGCTTATTTATGCTTTCTCGCCTATTTTTGATACCTAAAAGACACGCACTATGACACACAAGAATGCTGGATTCTTACTAGCACATGGGAGAACCAAGAGCGGCATTTCCTGCTTTAAATTGCCTTTGACTTAACCCGATTATAAAATATGCGATTGCCATCATAGTTGTTGTTACCTGAAAAACAATTTTTTTTTCATTGGATGCATTGCTGGTTTAATTCATTTTGGTAAATTATATTTTTCCGTTAAACAATAACTTTGTTCTTTTTCATAAATGTTCTGATCATTGCCCGTGATAAAATGCCTGGCGTCAGTGTGTTCATGATTCTAAATTTAAGGCCTGGTATAACAGTTATTTTGTTTTTACGTAGCGCTAACAGCGTTTCACTTACGCACTGTTCCACGGATATAGGTTGCACCGGCGCGTTTTCTTTAGTAAAGCCAACTTTGCCAAAAGTCATATTTGCCGTATCGATCGGGCTTGTAAGTAGTACCGTCATGTGGATGCCAAATTCCTCAAGTTCAGTATGCAGACCATTCCCTAAGGTTGAAATGTATCCCTTTGTTGCCCCTGCATTTGCCATATAAGGAACTCCATGGGTAGCTCCCATTGCCCCGGTTAACACAATTCCGCCTTTATTTCGCGCCACCATTTTTCTTCCAAAGTAATGTGTGAGGCTCACATGAGAAGTTACATTGAGTTGTAAAATATACCTATGGTCAGCTTCTTCAGCAGCGAAAAATCTCCCGGGATATCCTGCTCCGGCATTGGAAATCAAGAGGCCCACTTCAAGGTCGTCGGTCGCATCGGTAATTTTCTTGATAGCCATTTCTTCTGATAAATCAGCTTCAATGACACGATACTTAATTTTGAATTTTTTTGCCAGCTCATCACCGAGCTTTACCAGAAGAGAAATTCGCCTTGCTACAAGCACCACATTCAAGCCGTCTGCTGCAAGTTGCCGGGCAAATCCTTCGCCGATACCTGATGATGCTCCAGTTATGATGGCCCAGGGGCCAAACTTTTTTTTGTCGATTATTTTTTTCATTTTTATTATTGTTTAACCCAGGAGAATTTCATGTCCGCGTAATTCGAGCTACCTCACAATGCCCAAATAGGAGGGAATATCTTTAATTTAAAAGTTGTTCCCTAAATTCGATCGGACTGATGCCGGTTTCTTTTTTAAACAACCTGGAAAAGTACGAGGGGTTCTCAAATCCCAGGCTGTATGCAATCTCTGCAATCGTTTTTTCCGATGCACGTAACAGGTTTTTCGCTTCAGAAATTAAAAAGATGTGAATGTGATCCAGCGCGGTTTTGCCGGTTTCCTGCTTAAGCAGGTCACTGAGATAACGGGATGACATGTTGAGCCTGGAAGCCATGAACTTTACAGTAGGCAGGCCGGAGTCCAGGGGATCGTACTTTTGGAAATAGGTCGTCAGGATGTCCGTAAATTTGGAAACCAGGGTTCTTGATAAAGTGGTGCGGTTGATGAACTGCCGCTTATAGAACCGTTGTGAATATTTGAGGATGGAGTCGATGTGGGTCAGGATGATGTCCTTACTGTACTCGTCCTCATTGTTGGTGTATTCCCGCTGGATCTTGTTGTATAGGTCCCACATGATCTGTTCTTCCCGCTCGGCAAGGTGTACGGCTTCGTTGGTTTCGTAATCAAAGAAACCAAAACGTTTGATTTCTTCATGCAAACTGTGTCCCAAAAGATAGTCCTCGTGGATAAAGATCATAAAAGCCTTTTCGGTGAGCTCAATGTTTTTTATTTCGACTACCTGGCGAGGCTTCATGAAAAACATCGAACCGTTTTCGTGGTCGTATTTAGTCCTGCCATAAAATACTTTTCCGGCACGTATTTTTATAAACGATATGATGTAAAAGTCCCCGGTGAACTCACTTTCCCCAATAGAACAACTGGTCAGTTCCTCACGGGTAATCAGACTCAACAACGGATGTTCTGGCGGGGGATGGCCGATTGTTTTGTGAAACTCCGATATGCTTTTGTAGTGTATCATGGATGCATTTTTTGGCGTTAATGACCCTAAATTACTTCCGGTCCAGGCAAAGTCAGTGATACAAAAGTAGAATTATGTGCAACGTTTTTACGTAAATATTTAAACATGAGAATATTACTGACGGCGCTCGGCCAGATTTCGGGCGCAATACTTACCCATTCGCCCTGGATGTTCTGTTTGATTTGTTCTAATGTCATTATTTTTTTGTTTTAAATTCTCACCTATTTGTCTTATGAAGAGGCATTGGTATCCACAGCAACTAATTAGCAGCATGCATTCGGGTTACAGGCTTACTCAATTGTTTTAAAATAAAACTCGGAAAAAACCGACTCATAAATCTCAACTGACTGGATTGACCGGGACATATTTCAAATTTATCGTTCGAAAGTCCTTTAAAAAAACTTGCCACCATTGCCTGAACAGACATTACGGATACTCCTTTCTTATCCTCTTCATTAAAAACGGTAAGCAACTCTGTTTCGGTTGCCGGAGGTGCTAATTCAAACACTTTCACATCCGTGTTCCTAAGTTGTTCTCTTAGTGATAAGGTATATGAATGCAGTGCCGCTTTGGTAGCACAATAAACCGGCGCAATTGCCAATGGAACAAATGCTAACCCCGATGATACGGTAACTGTTGCTGCATTTCTATTTTTCTTTAGTAAAGGAATAAACGCATCATTCATCCAAATGGTTCCTTTTACGTTGATATCAATTTCTTTGGTTAAATCTGTTGCAGATAATTGGTGTTTTTGCAAATTTATTTCGATCATAACACCTGCGTTGTTAATTAAAACATTGAGGCTGGGATAATCTTTAGCGACATGCTCATAAAGTGCTTTAACATCATCCGGATTACTTACATCGCTTTTTATAGTAACCACACCATTCAATTCATTTTTTACCTTTTGCAATTTTTGCTCG
>DASWFI010000039.1:0-5032 GCA_036394315.1 Patescibacteria group bacterium | reverse complement strand
TTATTAACCTAAAAACCCCCAGCTTTAGCTGGGGTGTCCGTTTGAAGGCGACGCCGTATACTAAAGCCACCTGGCAGGGTGGCTTTAGTAGTACCTTATGAATCAACACAAACGTACAATACGTACATTATCACATTGTTTCTACGATTTGAAGTATCACATCGTCTGGACACCCAAGTATCGTGGTAAAGTCCTCAATTCAGATAAGATCACCTCTGAACTGAGAAGAATCTTTGAATCCATCTGCAAGTGGAAACATTGGGAAATCCTGGAACTGAACATCCAGGTTGACCACATCCATCTCTGCATCCTTCTCACCCCCAGAGACTCGGTCTCCTACGCCATGCAGATCATGAAAGGTAAATCGTCAGCCTGGATGAAGAAAAAGATCAAGAGAACCCACGGCCTCTACGAAAAGGAATCCCTCTGGGCCCGAGGTTATTTTGTTTCCACCATTGGTCTGGATGAAAACATCATCCGAAGATACGTAAAACATCAACATCATCACAATGAGGTTGATCAACCCTCTTTGTTCGAGAAACTAATTAATTAACCAAGCCACCCTGCCGGCATAGCCGGCAGACCCAAAGCCACCGGACCTTAAGTCCGGTGGTCGTTTACTAGGTGATCCGTTCCTAAGAGCATTGTCTGAAATAAAACCAACCCAATCAAAACAAAAAAGATTTTTATTATGTACACTCTCAAAAAAATTCCAATCAGAAATGAAAAATTTAAGACACGATCATGGTATACCTCCCGAAGGTTTTGGCAATAATCTTGAAGAATATCGCAAATGGTACTCAAACCAAAAACGGAAAAGAATGGATGAACTGGTTCAAGAACTGGAAAGATTATTTTCTAATGAATATAAAATTACAAAATTTACTGCCGCATATTGGTATGTAACTTGTGGCCTATTTTACCAAAGTGTCGTAAGTTGGTTATCGCTGAATGAGTCATTTGAACCAATCCAGATATTAACCAGCGATGTAATTACCAGCCTAAAAAAATCAAATCTGGTGTCGAACTCTCCCATTATGCCATTTGCCACGGGCTTAGATGACATGTTTTTGATTGTAATCAATGAACCGATTAAAATTGGAACTATAAAAGAATTTCTTGATAAAAATTGGAGAACGCGGATAGTAAATAGGAGTAAGAAGATAGTTGGAATTAAGGAAGAAATGGAAGCATTTTTTAAGAGAGTATCAGAAGACGAGGATTTTCGTCGGAATTATATAATTTATTATTTCCACCAGAAATCACTCAAACCTATAAAAATTAAAGGTGTCTTAAAAAAGTTGTTAAATGTAGAAATAAATCCTAAAACTATTCATAAAGTCATTGAAAGGTTAGATGAGCGCATAAAATCCATAGAGAAATTGGCGACACAAAAATAGGTACTTCTGTGTCCTAATTGGGATATGTAAAACTATAATCACAATTGATTATAGTTTTTCTTTGAGCTAGCTAATCTCTCTGCTAATAAACCCGCTTAGGATCGCGGGGAGCTTATGTAGCAGTGAGCCCCGTGATTTTAAGCGGATTTTGTTTGCTTAGATTGACAATTGTTTGTCCATCTTAGCAAGCAAGATGCTTGCGTCGCTCAATCTCTAGAGATTCCTGCAAGACGTAAAAATGTGCAGGGGCAAGATTTACGGCCAGAGGTTACCTTACAGAGTCCTCTGGATAAAAAAACTGGGTACAGCCTAATTGGTATGCAGATCCCAGACCCCGCTCCGAGTATTCGACTTCTCGACGGGGGACTTCACCTGCATAGCAATAGGAGCTTGTATGGATCTTTACCAGACATCAATTCAGGCAACGTAAAAGGACGACCTGACTGGTTGAAAGATTCATTCGCCGTAAGATCATTAATATCTCCAACACCTCTCTAAGCCTTAAATGAAGGATATAGAAGTCGAATGAGGTTATATGTCGACAAAGTTACAAAAAAGACTGACGAAACAGGGTCGCTATTCCGCCGAATGGCATAAGCGTCTTAAATTGGAATCTGTTATTCGAGGGATTCCGATGTCTCGAATATTAGACGATATTATTGAACTGTTTTTTGAAGCCCAAAGCACTAAGAATAAATAGTATGGATTCCGCCGCGATTAATAGATTATCTAGCACCCAGATTGGTGAACTAACTTTCCAAGAGCTTATCCCTCGTTGGCTTGATTATGGAGAAACCGAGTTAAACTACCGGCCAGAAACTTTAGATAAATATAAGTACGCTCTTGGGTATGCTTTGCGGAAACTACCAACCAAACAGGTCGTTTCTCCTACACTTCTCACAATAAATGATGTTCTAGCTTTGAAAGGCGCTCTCAAGGCGGCCGGTATCTCCGAGAATTTTATAAACATCGTCTTGTCGGCCGTAAAATCTTTTCTATGCTATTGCGAGTTTGCAAAAATTCCGCTACAAATTAACCAAGAGGAGATCAGAAAAATGAAAGTTCCAAAACGACAAGTCGTCTTCCTGACTCAGGATGAGGTGAAGAGCTTGCTAGGTGTGATTAAAGAAAAGGGGATTAGGGGATTGCGCCAGCGTGCCTTGGCCGAGTTTTTATTGGGAACAGCAATGCGTATTTCCGAAGCCCTCAGCTTTAACAGAGACGTTGATTGGGAAGGCGGCTCAGCTTTAATTATTGGTAAAGGCGACAAACAACGTAGGATTTTCATAACAGAACGAGCCAGGTATTGGCTCAAAGAATACTTGTCGGCACGCAGCGATGACAACCCAGCTCTCTTCGTGACTTACGGAAGTAATCCAAAACGCTTGCAGCGTTACGATTTGAGTAAACAATTTTGTTTGCTTGCAAACAAGGCTGGAATAACGAAACATTTGACCCCACACGTCATGCGTCACACGGCTGCAACAATTATGATGCAGAACGGCTGCCCAATTACATACATTCAGGAACTACTCGGCCACAGTGATATCAAGACTACTGCCAAATACTACCTCGGGACTGATGACCGATCGCTGAGAGAAGCCCACTCAAAATATTTGAAGTTTGATTGATTTTATTATCGCCGAATATTCTGGTAAACTTATGATATGCGGACTGTTGTAGTTAACCCCTCTAAGACCTCGAGCCTTAGAGCACAATTTATAAGCTTATACGAGGCTTTCAAGGGCGCATCCCCTAAAGAGTCTTTGCTGTTTGATTTGAATAAACTCCAATGGGCTTGCCCAATATTAATCTTACCGATCAGCGTCTACATGCAAACTACTGGCAGTAGTTTTTCACTGGATGAGGCGCATAAGTTGGATTCATACTTAAAGGCAATAGATTTTCCGAAAGGCATAGATGATGTTGGTACCTTCTTTAGTATGGAGGCATATTATAAAACTAGAACTTATGTTCCCATTAGTGTGTTAAGAAGAACTTCGGACAAGCGTGATAAATTGGAAACCTTATTTGTTGAAATGATTTACAAAATCCTTGCCCCTACCGAGGGCGCAAGGGATGCTATATATTATCCGATACTTGAGTTAGTTACTAATATTTTTGAACACAGCAAAAACGACGAAGGTTATGTGTTTGGACAGTTTTACCCAAAAAAACAATACGTTGATATTTGTATAGTCGATCCAGGTAGAGGATTGTCTAAATCCTATCTGGAAGAGCTTGGTCTTCAAATAAATGACAAAGAGGCGATCACCCAAGCGATGGAGGGTAAATCTACAAAACCAGATAAGGATCGCGGATACGGCGTGAGAACTTCGAAGAGGGTAGTATGCGAAGCTTTGAAAGGAGGATTTGTCTATATTTCAGGTAACGCAGTATTATTGATCGAGGACGGTAAAACTTTTTTATCTGAACTACCTGATTTTAATTGGCAAGGAACAATCATAGCATTTAGAATACCTAAACCTACCGGATCAGTAGATATATATCCCTATTTGGAGTAATAGTCGTCTTATGGTAACCTATACATAGGCGGTCACGTTAAAAATACAGAAACAAATACTGACATAAATACCAATAGACAGCAGAGTTTTAAGCATTTATATTGGTAAAATATGAACATGACAACGATGGAAAAATCTCATAAATTAATTGATGTGGCTGTTTTAGTTGCGCCTATCATTGGCTCAAGAGATGTGGCTAATCAATTGAAACATACTCTAGATCAAATTGATGCAAAATCAGTTGATTTAGATTTTGCAAAAGTGGATTTTGTTTCTCGCTCGGCCGCACACGCACTACTGGTAATGAAAGAAGATTTTAATAGGCAATGGCTAAATAAAAAAGCAATCCATTTCATTAATACAAATAACGATATTGAACAAATGTTTAAGGTAGTAGCGACTACTCATGTTTTGGATAAGAGAGCTAAACCCGAATTTAAACCCCAAGAAGTTGATATAGATTTTCTTTATAAAAATCTATAAAGATATGGTTAACAAAAAATCGCTCAAAAGGCGGTTTTTAATTATATGCAAAAACCGCCGGCTTTAGCCGGCGTGTGCGTTTGAAGGCATCGCCCTCTGTCGATTAGATATAATAAAATCACCTCATTAAGAAGGGAGGTGATTTTATGTCTAATCGGAGGCTTTATCAGCTCGATCATTGCACATACCGTTGCTCATATCATGTGGTTTGGACCCCTAGATACAGAGGCAAGGTTATGTCAGACAAGTATATCAAAGCAGAACTAAAGCATATATTCAAGCAGATCGCCAAATGGAAAGGCTTCGGGATTGAGGGGTGGCACATCGGAGATGAGCATATTCATATGGTAGTAATCATCCCACCGAAGTATTCCATATCCTATGCCATTCAGATTCTCAAGGGTAAGTCTTCAGCTTGGATCAAGAAGAAAACTACACAGTTCCCACCAGGACCACTCTGGGCAAGGGGATACTATGTATCTACCGTTGGTCTGGATGAGTATCAAGTCAAAAACTATGTTGCCAACCAACAACACCATCAACGACCCTTGCCACAACTTCCGTTCCCAGGCGTCAAGCCTGGATGATAAAAGCCACCAGCGTCAGCTGGTGGCTAGTTTACTT
>DASWFI010000038.1:0-2181 GCA_036394315.1 Patescibacteria group bacterium | reverse complement strand
AGATAGCGCTGCGAACCGGGGATCGCACTATCAGTGGGAGCGATGTGAAAGTAGCCGCCTCGCTCTGTATCGAGCAGACGACAGAAAAGAGCCGGACTATCAAAGTCCGGCAAGCAGCCCCAGTCCACCGACCCATCAGGCGCTACTAAGACTACTGAATGACAATCTCCAATGACACCATACGAATCAATTGGTTGATAAGTGCGAGAATTGGTTTTCATCCCAACCCTATCCCTTTTGCTCTAACTAATAAATTTCTTGTAATAAATTTCTAAGGCCTTTAGAAGGCCTTATATCAAAAGTAAACGGAAATGATGAGGCATAAGTAACAAGAATTTTGTCCTATTTCGGTAGAAAAATGTCCGTTTTTCGATTTGCCCTTTTGATTATATAAACATAAAAAAATTGAATGTCATTCAATGGGCAAGAGCAACCTGCTATGTCATTCTGATATAAGCACAGCTATGCCATGCACCATTTAGCCTGCCTGGAACCTTGCTTAGCAACCCGTCTCGCAACGAGACTATGTACATTCGACACACGTGTTTGCACATAATTGTATCTAGAATCTATCATGACAAGCACTAAATCGTGCGTATTGTTCGACTTTTAGTATGTCACCCTACGGATGACGTTGATCCTACCATGAGATTGAGAATCGGCATTTTCGTTTCATCGGTGGGCGAGGCAAGTACATCTCTGCATTTCTTGGAATTGTGCCGTTACCTGGAAAGATAAAGTTGCCCGTTAAATTCGCATTTTTTTAACGGCTACTCGCTGAACAATGGCGTCAACATCCCGTTGTGCTTTTTTCACATCTCCCGCAAAAATGAGCCCCATAGGATTCTTTGCCATGCGGCAGATAATTCGCGTTCCATCTTGTTTCAAAACCTCATCTCTTTGAGAGATGAACTCCCTCACTATGCGCGGGTCTACGTTCTCTGGTAAGTGATATTTATCGATAGTAGCAATCCCCTCTTTTATCACCGTCTTCATAGTATTGATGGTTTGCTCTTTCCTATTGGCCCCTATGATGGTCATAATTGCATCAGTATAATTTGTCCAACGTGGATTACATTCAGCAACATAGCGAACCGGCTTCTGGCCTCTTTTCTCCTGCAGCCTTTCTTCCAATTTTCCTGGAAGCATAATATCAATGTTTGCTACGCCTCTAAGTGAGGCAAATTCCACTCCAAACTTTTGCGCTGTCTTTCTCAGTAGCATCTCAAAGACCGCCGCTGTTTGCCCCTCATATTCTTGTTGCAGGCGAGCCAGAAAGGCGTTTTTAGGCCTGTATGTACTTGTTCCAATACATGCTTTACTCCCATTTTTTTGCAGTTGGCTGTTCCACCCCAGCGATTCAACCTGGCCGTCCATGATCACAATAGACATTCCGGGAGAATCGGCCAGGTCTAAATAACGGCTGATGACAATTCTTGCTTCCCGCTGTTGATTCATGGTGGAGGCAAGATGCTTTTGCGATACCGCCAATGCTTCATCCCAGTTGGGATAGTACATCGCATGATCCGCCTCTCCATTTAAGACAACTCTGACAAGGTCATCTTGTTCATAGGCAAGAGAGCAGCCGTAATTTCCATCCGATTCAGCCGCCCGCAGCATCACTCCCAAAGGATAATGTGTTACACCCGCTTTCTTCACTATATCCTCTACTGTGCCCAGAAAGCCGAGCGCTTCTTTGGGTAAATCAGCAACATACGCAATACGATAATCTGGAGTTTGAAAACCATCCAGATTGAAATCATCGATCAGCCGATAAAAATCGGCCTTGTTCTTCAGTAGGCTGACCATGTTCCCTGCCATTCCCCATGACTCAGCTCCTAGCTCACCCTCTATCCGCTTTTCTGCTTCAGGAACATTAATATACGGCACAATTAACACCTCTTGCCTTGATAAGCTTTGATGCTCACGACGTAATTCATCAGAAGTGATAGCTTTAATTTCTTTTCCGAAGAGGAGGCTAAGATAGTCCAGCTGTGTTTCGATATCGGCTGTACGAGCTTCGACTAAAACGCTAACTCTTTGAGCATCAAGCGGAATGTGACCGCATCTTTGTCCGTATTGAACCTCTACATATTCGATTGTTGCCGTATCCGAGGCTCGTAAAACGCCACTGCCAACATTATGGAAGCCGACTCCCAGCTTTCTCTGTACCCGTGACCC